>NZ_JAFBAT010000221.1 GCF_019247615.1 Mycobacterium sp.
TCGCCGCTTCAGCCGTGGCCATCGCCGACGAGCTCTTGGCCAAGCACTCCAAGGAAACCGACGATGCGATGGTGCTGGCGGCGCGCCACCGCGGGACCTTGCCATGAGCGACCAGAGCTTCGCCGACTTCCACGTCGAATACGTCTCCGCATTGCACCGATACCTGCACGAGCGCAACGAGGACAGCCTCGCGGTCGGCCAAGAGCTGGGCCGTCGCGCCTTGCGTGAAGACATCAGCATGCTGGACATCATCGAGCATCATGTACGGCTGATCCTCGAGACCTCGAACGACTACCGGGTGGACGCACCGATCGCGTTGGAATTCCTGCTGCAAACGTTGGCGCCCCTGGATGTCGCATCGCGCGGATTCCTCGACGGCACCAGGCGGTATGCCGAGGAACGGGCCCGCGCCGAGGGCCTGGCCGACCGCGACAAATTCCGCACCGCCCTGGTGAACTCGTTGCAGGAGGGCTTCTTCGTCGCCGATCATGAAGGTTCGGTGATCGAGATGAACAACGCCTTCATCGAGATCCTCGGATATCCCCCCGAACGTCTGCCCTACCGGTGGCCGCACCCCTGGCTGGTCGACAAGAAGACAGCTCATGAGCAGCAAACCTTGGTCCAGACAATCGGCGGCGCCGAATACGAGACACCCATTCGGCGCCGAGACGGCCAGCTCGCCTGGGTGAAGGTGAGCATCAATGCGGTCAAGGAGAGCGCCGGCGACCGGGATGTCTACGTGGGAACGATTCGAGACATCACTGCGGAACGGGCGTTCGCGGCCCGGGAGAGCGCGGTCCTGCGCTTGGCCACCGCGGTGGCGGTGGCCAAGAGCGTGACCGAGTTGCTTTCGATCACGCTCGACGAGTGTCGGACGGCTATCGACGTCCAACGCGTGGTCGCCGTCGCGTGGCCCGGCTCCGACGCGGAGCCAACGGTCCACGGAGCGGGCGAACCGGCCGAATCCTCTTGGCACAAAATGGATCCGTGGTTGCGCCAAACATTCCAGGACGCGCGCCACCAGCTTCCGTTGACGGCCAGGACAGTCCCCGAACCCGACGATCCCGGCAAGATAAGGGGATTGGTCGCCATGCTCTCCGGCACGGGGGACCTGGCGTTGTGGCTGGAGCTTCGCACCCCGCGCTGGGTCAGCGCGGAGGATCGCCTGCTGGCCACGGTGCTCATCGGCCACCTCGGTCTGGCCATGCAGCATGTGCGCCAATTCGAAAGCGCCCGGGAGACATCGCTGACCTTACAGCGCGCGATGCTGCCGACGGTGCAGCCGCCGCCAGGCTTCGCCGTCCGTTACGAACCCGCTGTTCCGCCATTGGAAATCGGGGGCGACTGGTATGACGTGCTGCCGATCGGTGAAAAGCGCATCGGCATCGTCGTCGGCGACTGCGTGGGTCGCGGTCTGCCGGCCGCCGCTATCATGGGCCAGCTTCGCAGCTCGGCGCGCGCGCTGCTGATCACCGGCGCCCAACCCGCGGTGTTGCTCGAGCAATTGGATTCGGTGGCTTCACTGATCCCGAATGCCTACTGCACCACGGTCTTCCTGGCCATTCTGGACACCGAATCGGGCGTTTTGGAGTACAGCAACGCCGGCCACATGCCCGCCGTGCTCGCATGGTCCGACCCCGCTCAGACGACCTTGCTGACCGATGCCTCGTCGGTTCCGCTGGCGGTTCGCCGGCGCGAACCGCGGCCGCAGGCCTCCCGGGTGCTACCGCCGGGCTCGATGCTGATGCTGTTCACCGACGGCTTGGTCGAGCGGAAACACCAGTCGATCGATGATGGAATAGCCCGGGCCGCAGCACTTTTGGCGAAGACCGTAAAGCTACCCTTGAACGCCGTTCCGGGTGCGATCGTCGACCAGCTGGCCCCGGCGTCGGGATATGACGATGACGTCGCGATGGTGATTTACCGGCGACCCCCCGCACCGTTTCGGACCGAAAGGGCTGCCACCGCAGACAAATTGGCAGACATTCGGCATGAGCTGGCAGCGTGGCTGCGGGCCGCCGACGTCCCGGAACCGTTGGTCGCCGACATCGTGTTGGTGGTCAACGAAGCGTGCACCAACTGCGTCGAACATGCTTACCGCGGACGGCGAGCCGGAACTATGGTGCTGCAAGCCGAATTCGCCGGCGGTGAGGTGCGGGCGCGGGTCACCGATACGGGTTCCTGGAAGAAACCGGCCGCGCATCCGAGCAGCGGCGGGCGGGGCGTCGTGTTGATGAGGGCGTTCACCGACGAGATGCACATCGATAGCAGCCCATCCGGCACGACGGCCCGCATGATCTTTCGCCGGTGACCCAGGGGGCGTGGGATGAGGGTGCCCTCGCGCCGTTTGTCGGGCCGAGTTCGCGGGTAGTCATCGGCGTGACCCGCGCATCGATCATGGCCGAGCCCGCCCTTCCCGCACCCCACGGCCCGTTGTCCACGGCGGTCAGTCACGCGCTGGCCGGGCCGCCCGTCGGCGACCACCTCACGCGAATCGGCGCTTCGGTCTCCGACTCGGATCCCTACGGCCTGGACCTCCAGCTCGCGCTGTGCATGTGCTACGAGCTGCACTACCGCGGTTTCGCGGGCGTCGATCCCGCATGGGAGTGGAACCCCGCCCTGCTGCGCTTGCGCGCCGAACTCGAACGGGCGTTTTTGGCGGGCGTGCGGCGCGACGTCGGTCCGATCGAACCCGGCCAGACGTCGGCGGCCGAAATGGAGTCGCTGTCCGTAGAGCCCACCGACGGTACCGGCCCGTCCTACTACCTGCGCGACACCGGGACTTGGCAACAGATGCTCGAATACTTCGTGCATCGATCGCTGTATCACCTCAAAGAGGGCGATCCGCACGCGTGGGCGATTCCGCGCCTAGTGGGCACCGCCAAGGCGGCGTTCGTGGCCGTCGAGTTCGACGAATACGGCGCCGGCCGGGGTCCGCGCCTGCACCAGCAACTGTTCGCCGACCTGTTGGCCGCCGCCGGTCTGGATTGGACGTATCTGGCGTATGTCGACGCCGTCCCGGCGGAATCGCTGGCGGCGGTGAACCTCATGTCCCTATTCGGGCTGCACCGCTCGTTGCGCGGGGCTGCGATCGGTCATTTCGCGTCGACGGAGATCACCTCGCCCCCCGGATCTCGACGGATGGTCCAGGCTTTGCGGCGGCTGACGGCACCGCCGGCGTGCGTCGAGTTCTACAGCGAGCATGTCGAGGCCGACGCGGTGCACGAACATGTGGTTCGGATTGACGTCGTCGGCGATCTCGTCGCCCGGGAGCCGCAACTCGATGCGGATGTCGTGTTCGGCATGCGCGCCCACGCGGCGGTCGAGAACCGCCTGGCGGACAGGCTCATGGCGTCGTGGAACGAGGGCCGGTCCTCGCTGCGAAAGCCCTTGAAAGAGGGCTAGTTAGCGGGATCAGCGGTCGGGGCCGTGACCTTGACTTTGCGGCATCGCCGATGGCTGGTGTCGCACAACGGGTAGTTCTCGCTGCGCCGACAGGTGCAGATGGCGACCATGAACCGGTCCGACTGCACGACGTCGCCGCCGGGCAGCTCGATGCGCACGGGACCCGAGACCAGCACCGGTCCCCCGGCCACCACTTGTACCCGCGTGGCTGTCACGGCTTTTCCGCCCGGATCACGACGAGTTCCTCTTCCCGGCGCCCGTGCGGGATGCGGCCGGTCTCCTCCAACCATTTCGCCCGGTCCGACATCACTGGTCCGAAGGGAATCCATTTGGCGGCAATGACTTCGGCCCTCATCCCGGCCCACTTCAGGCGATCCAGCGATTGCTCCACACCGGCCAGCGCCGAATGCACGAGCAGCAGGGATCCGCCGTCGCACAACAACTTCGGCACCGATTCGCACAGCGGATCAAGCACCATACGTCCGTCGGGGCCGGCGTTCCAGGCCCATGATGGTCCCGCGCTCGAGGTCCTCCCGGAGTCGTCGGCCGGTGGGGTCGGAACATACGGCGGATTCGCCACCACCACGTCGAATGGGGCAAGTTCCACGGCTTCCGCCCAGGATCCCTCGTGGACATCGACTTCCACGCGGGCCAAGACGGCGTTGTCGCGACAGCAGCGCACGGCGTGCGAACAGGTGTCGAAGGCGGTCACGCCGGCGCCACCCATTTCAGCCGCCGCGATCGCGACGAATCCACTGCCGGTGCAAAGGTCGAGAACCCGTCGTCCCGGGATGAGACCCGTAAGGTGCATCGCATCGACGAGCAGCCGGGAATCTTCTTGCGGCTGGTACACGTTGTGCGCGACCGACACGGCGGGTTCGGGATATGTGGTTATCACTGTTGGCCTTTCGACGGTCCGGGGCAAGGATCGCCGCGGCGATCATGGCTTGGGCTGTGTAATGCCCGCAAAAGACTGGGTTGAAACGGTGCCAAGTCACTCTTGTGCCGGTTTTGCGTCCACGGTCTCGTGACTATCCCGCAGTGGCCTGAGCGAATTCTTTGATGATCGTCTCGCAGAAAGCCGGCAGGTCCCTCGGCGAGCGACTGGTGATCAAGTTGCCGTCAACCACGACCTCTTCGTCCACCACCTGTGCACCCGCGTTGCGAAGGTCCGTGCGGATGCTCGGATATGAGGTCAGCCGGCGGCCGACGACCACGCCGGCCTCGACCAGCGTCCAGGGGCCGTGGCAGATCGCGGCCACTGGCCTTCCGGACGAGACGAAATCGCGCACGAACGCGACGGCGCCCTCGTCGAGACGCAGCTTGTCGGGATTCACCGTGCCCCCCGGCAGCACCAGGCCATCGAAATCGTTTGCCGACGCGTCGGACACCGCGCGGTCGACGGCGACGGTGCCGGCCGGCTCGAGATCGTGGTTCCGGGCCTGGATTTCGCCGGTCTTCAGCGACAGCACCTCGACCCGGGCACCGGCGCTCTGCAGCGCCTCGCGTGGTTGCTCGAGTTCCACCTTCTCCACGCCGTCCGCGGCAAGGATGGCGATCCGCTTGCCCTGCAATTCATTTGACGTTGCGTTTGACATGGTGCCTCCTTTATGGGTTCAGGACAACCTTCGTGCAGCCGTCTTGCTTGTTCTTGAAGATTTCGTAGCCGTGCGGCGCCTGGCCGAGCGGCAGGTGGTGGCTGATGATGATCGTCGGATCGATGTCACCGTTGCGGATCCGGTCCAGCAGGGGACGCATGTAGCGCTGCACGTGGCATTGACCGGTCTTGATCGTCAGCGACCGGTTCATGACCGCACCGATCGGGAACTTGTCCATCATGCCGCCGTACACGCCGATGATCGACAAGGTGCCGCCGTTGCGGCAACTCAGGGCCGCCTCCCGAATCGCATGGGGGCGTTCGGTTTCCAGCCTCATCGCCTGCTTGACGCGATCGTAGGCGTCCACCGGAGCGAAGTCGTTGCGGGCTTCCAGGCCCACCGCGTCGATGCAGTGGTCGGGCCCGCGTCCGGCGGTGATGTCCTGGAGTTCGGCGAGGACCGATGTTTCGGCGAAGTTGAGCGGGGTCGCCCCGATCTTCTCGGCCAGCTCCAGCCGATACGGAACTTTGTCGATCGCAATGACTTTGGACGCGCCGAGCAGATATGCGCTCATGACCGCAAACAGCCCGACGGGGCCCGCTCCCCAGACCGCCACGATCTGCCCCGGCTGGATGCCGCACATCTCGGCACCCATGTAGCCGGTTGGCAGGATGTCCGACAGGAACAGCACCTGGTCGTCGGTGAGGTCATCGTCGACCCTCAGGGGTCCCACGTCGGCGAACGGCACCCGCGCGTATTCGGCCTGCCCGCCGGCGAATCCGCCGAGCATGTGCGAATAGCCGAACAGGCCGGCCGGGGAGTGGCCCATGAACTTCTCCGCGATGCCGGCATTCGGATTGGAGTTCTCGCACAGCGAGTACAGGTCGCGCTCGCAGGCCGAGCACGCCCCGCAGGCGATCGGGAAAGGGACCACCGCCCGATCACCGACGGCCAGGTTGTTCACGCCCTTGCCGACCTCGACGACCTCGCCCATGAACTCGTGCCCGAAGATGTCGCCGCGCTTGACCGTCGGAATGTAGCCGTCGTAGAGATGCAGGTCCGAGCCGCAGATGGCGGTGGAGGTGATGCGCACGATCGCGTCGCGGTCGTTGAGGATCTTCGGGTCCGGAACCTGCTGCACCTCGACGCTGTTGCGGCCCGCGTAGACGGTCGCTCTCATGCTGTGACTCCTGCCTGCGTGTCGGGTTGAGCGGGTCGCTGGTGCAGCTGCCGGCCCGACGCCGTCCCCTCCGGGGATCCGTCGGAACGCAACACCTGACCCGTCTCCAAAATCTGCTTGAAACGGCGGAGGTCGTCGTTGACCTGCTGGTCGGGCGACTCGCCCAAAAGGCTTGCGGCGGCTTTGCCGAGCGCACCGCCGGGCATCTGGTAGCCGATCTTGACCCGAACCTCGGTCCCGTCGCCGTTGGCTGCGGGGGTGAATTCGACGCTGCCGCCGTTCTGGATCGACGAGCCGGGCAGCGATTGCCAGGCGATCCGCTTGTTGGGCTCGTCTTCGGTGATCTGGGCGTCCCACTGCACCGGCTGGCCGACCGGCGCATTGGCGACCCAGTGTGAACGACCGTCGGCGCCGGTTGTGACCGACTGCAGGTGGTGCATGAAGCTCGGCAGGTTTTCCAGGTCGCGCCAGTAGCGGTAGACCTCCTCGGGCGGCCGGCGGACGGTGACCGCGGCGCGCAGGCTGCGGTACGAACCGCCGTTGGCGTGGCGACCGCCGCCACCGCGGGTGGCGCTGAGCGCCGCGTACAGGTCCAGTGCCCCGATCCCGCCGAGCACCGCGGCGGTGATCGCGCCCCGCCGCCGGCGCCCCGGGCCGCGCGCCGCCACCCCGGCCAGCAAAAGCCCCAGGTCCAGGGCGTCGCCGGCCACCCTCGTCCAGACCAGCCTGTCGGAACCGCCCAACAACGCCGCTCCATGCCCGCATTCGCGTGCGCCGAGCGCGCGGATCACCCGGCGAGATCGGCTCGTGTCGTCCACTCCCGCAAGCGCAGCAACTCTGCTGGGCGCCACCAACTCGGCCACGCCGAGCCCGAAGCTGGCGCCGGCGAGCACCTTCACCAAGCCCGCGGTGGTGTTGGCGGATGGATCACTCATCGTAGACTCCTCGCAATGCCGGGCCACAGGCCGATGCAAACATGCTGTCGCACAGCGTCTTTGCGAGCCGCCCGCTCACCCGGACTTATGTCGTACCTCGGTCAAACTGCCGGTGGTAGCCCGATGCCCACGATGCCGTCGGATACCCGTGCACGGACCGCCCAAACCTGATCAGCCGGACGCGTCGCGCAGCGCGTCGAGCAAAGGCTCGGCGGCTTCTTTGAGAAATGCGTCCTGGGTCTGGCCACCGATCTGCACGAGCGCGATATCGGTGAACCCCGCCTCCCAGTAGGGCTTGACGGCCTCGACGATCGAGTCGAGGTCCGGGCCGCAGGGGATGGCATCGGCGACGTCCTCGGGTCGCACGAATTGCGTGGCGCCGACGAAGCCGGCCGGTGTGGGAAGGTCGGCGTTGACCTTCCAGCCACCACCGAACCAGCGGAATTGGTCGTGCGCGCGCCGCACGGCGGTGTCGCGGTCGGGATCCCAGCTGATGGGTAATTGCCCGACCACGCGTCCACCGCCGGCGAGGTCGGCTGCCTGGCGCGCCGCGTGCCATTCGCGCACGAGGTCCCCATCGGGCTCCACCGCAACCAGATGTTCGGCCAGCGTGGCGAAGTTGTGGACACCCTTCGCGCCGGACATCGCCACCGCGATGCCGACCGGGATATCGGGCACGTCCCACAGCCGCGCCGAGTCCACCTCGAAGTACTCCCCGCGCCAGTTCACCAACTGGCCGCCGAACAACTCCTTGATGATCTGGATGGCCTCGCGCAGCATGTCCTGCCGGCGTTCCACCGTCGGCCAACCCTTGCCCACGACGTGCTCGTTGAGGTTCTCACCACTGCCCAAACCGAGAGTGAACCGGCCATCCGACAGGATCTGCACCGTGGCGGCCTGCTGCGCGACGATCGCGGGGTGGTACCGCATCGTCGGGCAGGTCACATACGTGTACAGGTCCACCCGGTCGGTGGCGTGCGCCACCGCGCCCAGCACCGCCCACGCGTTGGGCGCGTGCCCTTGCGACGCCAGCCAGGGCGAGAAGTGGTCACTGCAGACCTCGAAGTCAAAGCCCCGCTCCTCAGCTGAAATAGCATGGCGGACAAGGTCTTTGGGTCCACTCTGCTCGGTCATTAGAGTGTAGCCAAAATTCGTCATGCCCAGACAAGTACCCGTTGACCCGTGAGCGTAACGCCACTGCGAAAAATCGTGCAGGAAATGGCCGCCAGGTCCCGCTCGCGGGCGGCGTTCACCGGAGGACGCGGGCCGTGTTCACCGGACGACGATGGTGTACTCCTGGCGCGGGACCAACTCGCCGATGACGGGTGCGCCCGGCATCTCGCCCGCGATCAGCAGCCCGCCGGACGTCTGCGCATCGGCGAGCAGCAGCGCCTCGTCGTCGTCGACCGCCGACACGTCGACATGGGGCGCCACCCACTCCAGGTTCCGCCGCGTTCCCCCGCTGACGTAGCCGGCCGCCAGCGCTTCGCGGGCACCGTTCAAATAAGGCACCGCGGCAGAGTCGATCACCGCCGTGACGCCGCTGGCCCGCGCCAGCTTGTGCAGATGGCCGAGCAAGCCGAAACCCGTGACGTCCGTCGCGCATTCGCTGCCCGCCGCCAGCGCCGCCGCGGCCGCCTCCGCATTGAGCGTCGTCATCACGGCGATCGCCTCCTCGAACCGCTCCCCGGTCGCCTTGTGCCTGGTGTTCAGCACGCCGATCCCCAGCGGCTTGCTCAGCGACAGCGGCGTGCCCGGCTTGCCGGAATCGTTGCGCAACAAGTGGTTTGGATCGGCCATCCCGGTGACCGCCAAGCCGTATTTCGGCTCCGGGTCATCGACGCTGTGCCCGCCGGCGAGATGGCAGCCCGCCAGCGTGCACACGTCGAGCCCGCCGCGCAGCGTCTCGACCGCCAGCTCGAACGGCAACACATCGCGTGGCCAGCCCAGCAGGTTTACCGCGACCACGGGCCGCCCGCCCATCGCGTACACGTCGGACAGCGCGTTGGCCGCCGCGATCCGGCCCCAGTCGTACGCGTCGTCGACCACCGGGGTGAAGAAATCCGTCGTCGCGATCAGCGCCGTGGCCGCCGTGCCGTTTCCGATCAGAACCACTGCCGCGTCGTCGCCGCCCTCCAACCCGACCAGCAGCTCGCCGGCCGGGTCGCGCGGCGCGGCGCGGCCCGCAAGCCCGGCGACCACCTCCTCCAACTCTCCGGGCGGGATCTTGCAGGCGCAGCCGCCCCCGTGCGCGTAGTGGGTCAGTCGGTAGGTCGCTTGCGACGTCACGCAGTCCATAATTGTCGCCATGGTCCAGGGAGGTGTGTCCGGTCTGGTGACCGGCGCGGTCTTCAAAACCGTCGAGCGACAGCTCCTGCCGCTGGCGGGTTCGATTCCCGTCCGCCTCCGCCATCCTGGTGCCTGAAGTGAAACACGCGGGGGATTCGAGGCGGCGGGTTCCGGCCACGGATGTGCTCCTCGCCGATCCGCGCCTTGCGGAAGCAGAGCGGGTGCTGGGCCGCGCGCTGGTGAAGTCGGTGATCGCCGAGGCCCAACAGCGGGCGCGCGCCGGCGAAATCGCGCCCGAGCGCGTCGCCGAGCATGCGGTCGCGGCGCTGCCCGCGACCGCGTCCAGCCTGCGGCCCGTGATCAACGCGACGGGCGTGGTGGTGCACACCAACCTGGGGCGGGCGCCGCTGTCGCGGGCGGCGGTTGATGCGGTGGCCGCCGCGGGCGGCACGACGGATGTCGAGTTCGACCTGGCCACCGGGCGTCGCGCCCGCCGCGGTCGCGGAGCGCTGGCCGCCCTGGCCCGGGCGGTGCCCGCAGCGGGCGGGGTGCACGTGGTCAACAACAACGCCGCCGCGCTGCTCCTCACCGCGCTCGCGTTGGCTGGGGGCTTGTCGGGGGGCAAGGAGATCGTGCTCAGCCGCGGCGAGCTGGTCGAAATCGGCGACGGATTCCGCATTCCCGAGTTGCTCGCATCCACCGGTTCGCGGCTGCGCGAGGTCGGGACCACCAACCGCACCGGCCTGCGCGACTACGCCGAGGCGATCGGGGACCAAACCGGTTTCGTGCTCAAGGTCCACCCGTCGAACTTCCACGTCACCGGCTTCACCCGCGCGGTCGCGGTGCCCGAACTGGCGAAGCTCGTGGCCGAGGCCAAGGTGCCGCTGGTGGTGGACATCGGCTCCGGGCTGTTGGGCCCCCATCCGGTGCTGCCCGACGAGCCCGACGCCATGTCGACGCTGCGGGACGGTGCCAACCTGGTCACCGCGAGCGGCGACAAATTGCTCGGCGGCCCGCAGGCGGGACTGCTCCTGGGCGATGCGGCACTCATCGAGCGGCTGCGCCGTCATCCCGCGGCGCGTGCCCTGCGGGTGGACAAGCTGACCCTCGCCGCGCTGGAAGCGACCCTGACCGGCCCGCAACCGCCGGTCGCCCGGGCCCTGGGTGCCGACGCGACACAGCTGCAGGCCCGGGCCGAACGGGTCGCCTCGCAGCTGCCGCAGACGCCGGGGGCAGTGGCTGTGGAGTGCATCGCGGCCGTCGGCGGGGGCGGCGCGCCGGGCGTGCGACTGCCCAGCGCGGGGGTGAGCCTGCCCGAGTCATACGCCGCCGCCCTGCGCGTCGGCAGCCCGCCCGTGGTTGGGCGGCTCGAGGCCGGCCGATGCGTGCTGGACCTGCGCACGGTGGCCCCGGAGGACGACGCGCTGCTGGTGGCGGCGGTGCGAGCGTGTTCGTCCTAGCCACCGCCGGCCACGTCGACCACGGCAAGTCGACCCTGGTGCACCGGCTCACCGGCATGTGGCCGGACCGGTTGGCCGAAGAGCGGCGCCGGGGCCTGAGCATCGACCTCGGCTTCGCGTGGACCGAGGTGGCCGGGCGGCGGATCGCCTTCGTGGACGTGCCGGGCCACGAACGGTTCGTCGCCAACATGCTCGCCGGAGTGGGGCCCGTCCCGGCCGTCATGTTCGTCGTCGCCGCCAGCGAGGGCTGGATGCCGCAGTCGGAGGAGCACCTCGCGGCGCTGGACGCCCTCGAGGTCCGGCACGCGCTGCTGGTGATCAGCAAGGCCGACCTGGCCGATCCCGGTACCGCGATGAAGCAGGCGCGGGAACGGTTCGCCACCACGTCGCTCGCCGACCCGCCCGTCGTGCTCGGCACGGACCTGCAACGCGTACGAACCGAATTGGTGGCGCTGACCGACCGACTGCCGCCACCCGACCGCGACGCTGACGTGCGGCTGTGGGTCGACCGCTGTTTCACCGTCCGCGGCGCGGGCACGGTGGTGACCGGGACGCTGCCCGCCGGCACCATCCGGCTGGGCGACGAACTTGAACACGCCGGCAGGCGCGTGACGGTCCGCGGGCTGGAATCGTTGGGCCGCAAGGCAACCGAGGCCTGCGCGGTGTCGCGCGTCGCACTGAACCTCCGCGGCGTGGACCACCGGCACGTCGGTCGCGGGGACACCATCCGTACCCCGGGCGCGTGGCGCGACACCGCCGAGATCGACGTCGCCCTGCGATCGGCCGGCATGCTGCACCGCCGGCTGGTGTTGCACATCGGTTCCGCCGCGGTGCCGGTGGACGTCCGCCCGCTCGGCGAGTCCGCGGCGCGGCTACGGCTGGGGCGGCCGCTGCCGCTGCGGGTCGGAGACGCGGGGTTACTGCGCGACCCCGGCGAGCACCGGATCGCCGCCGGGATCGAGGTGCTCGACGTGCGGCCGCCCCCGATGCGCCGCCGCGGCGCGGCGCGCGCCCGCGCCGCGGAGCTGGCGAGCGGTCGCGCCCGCCCGCCGGACTGTGCGCGGATCGACGAGCTGCGCGCGGTGGGCCTGCCGCCGCTCGGCGAGCGGGTGGGCGAGTGGGTGGTGGACCCACAATGGTGGGCCGCCCGACGTGCGGACGCGGTCGCGCGCGTGACGGCGTGGGCCGCCGATCACGACGTCGCGGCGGGGATGCCGTTGGAGGCGCTGCGGCAGCAGGTCGAGGTGCCCGCCGCGGAATTGATGCCGGCGCTGCTCGAGGGCACCGGCCTGAGGGTGATCGACGGGCTCGTGCGACCGCCCGGGGCGACCCTGCCGGCGCGGGTCGACACGGCCGTGCGCACGGTCGAAAAGCGGCTGGCCGCCGACCCCTTCCGGGCCCCGGAGGCTGACGAGCTGGCCGAGCTCGGCCTCGGCACCCGGGAGCTGGCCGCGGCGGCGCGCGCCGGGCGGCTTACCCGGATCACCGACGGCGTGGTGCTCGGGCCGGACGCGCTGGACCGGGCGGCGGAAATCCTTGCCCGCCTGCCGCAGCCGTTCACCGTGAGCGATGCGCGCCGCGCGCTGCGCACCACCCGACGGGTAGCCGTGCCCTTGCTCGAGCAGCTCGACGCCCGGCGAGCCACTCGGCGTGGCGGCGACGGCACCCGGATCGTGGTTTGATCGGAGGACGCCGGGTAGTCGCCATCGGCACATCGACTCAAGGGGCGCGAATGCACCGCAAAGACATCGCGAAGTTGATCCGGTCGTGGCCGGTCTACCGGCAGTTGACCGGTGCGGACACGTTGGGTCGCGGCCAGGCCGCGCAGTCGAAGCGTTCCGCGGGGCTAGAGCCGCGCACGGCCACCGCGGACACCGTCGCCCATTCGGTCTGCCCGTTCTGCGCCGTCGGCTGCGCGCAGAAGGTGTACGTGAAAGACGGCAAGGTCGTCCAGATCGAGGGCAACCCGGACAGCCCCATTTCGCGAGGCCGGTTGTGCCCCAAGGGATCCGCGAGCAAGCAGCTGGTCACCGGGCCGCAGCGGGAGACCAAGGTGCGCTACCGCGCCCCGTATGCGACCGAATGGCGCGAGCTCGACCTGGACACCGCGATGGACATGGTCGCCGATCGGGTGCTGGACGCCCGCCGCAAGAGCTGGCAGGACTTCGACGCCGACCGGCACACGCTGCGACGCACCCTAGGCATCGCCAGCCTCGGCGGCGCGACGTTGGACAACGAAGAGAACTACCTGATCAAGAAGCTCTTCACCGCGCTGGGCGCCCTGCAGATCGAGAACCAAGCCCGCATTTGACACAGCGCCACGGTTCCCGGTCTGGGGGCCTCCTTCGGTCGCGGCGGGGCGACGGACTATCAGCAAGACCTGATCAACTCGGACTTCATCGTCATCATGGGCTCGAACATGGCCGAGGCGCATCCGGTGGGCTTCCAGTGGGTGATGGAGGCCAAGGCGCGCGGCGTGCAGGTGATCCACATCGACCCGCGGTTCACCCGCACCAGCGCCGTCGCGGACCGGCACGTGGCACTCCGTGCGGGCAGTGACATCGCCTTCCTCGGCGGGGTGATCAACTACATCCTGTCCAACGAGCTGGACTTCCGGGAGTACGTCACCGCCTATACCAACGCGTCGTTCCTGGTCGACGAAAGCTTCCGGGACACCGAGGATCTCGACGGGCTGTTCAGCGGGTATGACCCCGACTCCGCCTCCTACGACCCGGGGAGCTGGCACTACGAGTCGACCCACCACGGGGGCCGCGGCGGGGCGGACGCCAAGGAGACCGCCGCGCCGGACCAGTTGGGCTCGGGCGGGGTCGCGGTGGAGGGCGCGCGGGACATCCCGGCCGACCCGACGCTGCAGCACCCGCGCTGTGTCTACCAAATCCTGAAGCGGCACTACGCCCGCTACACCCCGGAGATGGTGCA
>NZ_JAFBAT010000232.1 GCF_019247615.1 Mycobacterium sp.
TGTCGATCCCGCTGAAGGGCGACGACGACGACACCATCCTCAACAACTACAAGGCCATCGCGCCCGACCTGCAAAAGCTCGATGGCGGCACGGTCCAACTCGCCGGCCTGGAACCGATTGCCAACGCGCTGACGGGCACCATCGCCACCGACCAGCGCCGCATGGAGGTGCTCGCGCTGCCGGCGGTCACGGTCGTGCTGTTCCTGGTGTTCGGCGGCGCGATCGCCGCCGGCCTGCCGGTGATGGTGGGCGGCTTGAGCATCGCGGGCGCGCTGGGCATCCTGCGGTTCGTCGCCATTTTCGGGCCGGTGCACTATTTCGCCCAGCCCGTCGTCTCGCTGATCGGCCTCGGTATCGCGATCGACTACGGGCTTTTCGTTGTGAGCCGGTTCCGGGAGGAGATCGCCGAGGGCTACGACACCGAGGCCGCCGTGCGGCGCACCGTCATGACAGCAGGTCGCACCGTGACGTTCTCGGCGGTACTGATCATCGCGTCGAGCGCCAGCCTGCTCGTGTTGCCGCAGGGCTTCGTGCACTCGCTGACCTATGCGATCTTCGCCGCCGTCGGGCTCGCCGCGCTGCTGTCGATCACACTGCTGCCGGCCTGCCTGGGGATCCTCGGCCGCCACGTCGACGCGCTGGGCGTGCGGACCGCGTTGCGGGTGCCCTTCCTGCGCAACTGGAAGGTTTCCCGTGTCTACCTCGAGTGGCTCGCCGAGCGGCTGCAGAAGACCAAGACCCGCGAAGAGGTCGAGGCCGGCTTCTGGGGCAAGCTGGTCAACTTCGTGATGAAGCGCCCGCTGGTGTTTGCGGTTCCGATCGCCGTCGGCATGATCCTGCTGGTCATCCCGCTGGGCAACCTGTCGTTCGGGGGCATGAGCGAGAAGTACCTGCCGCCGAACAACTCGGTGCGCCTGGCGCAGGAGCACTTCGACAAGCTTTTCCCCGGATATCGCACCGAACAGCTGACGGTCGTGATCAAGAGCGACAACCACACCAAGGTCACCGACCAGCAGGTCGCCGACATCCGCAACAGAATCGCGCCGATCACCGGGTTTACCGACAAGTCCTGGCAGGAGCGGCCGTGCCCGACGATCGCCGGAAATCCCTGCGGCAACGGCCCGAACGGCGCGTCGCAGCCCAAGGACGACTCGGTGCGGGTGATCCAGAACGGCCTCTCGAACCGCAATGACGCCGCCAAAAAGATCAGCGAACTGCGGGCGATAAACCCGCCGAAGGGCATCAGCCTGCTGGTCGGTGGCACGCCGGCGCTCGAGCAGGACAGCATCCACAGCCTGTTCGACAAGGCCCCGCTGATGCTGGTGCTCTTGCTCGGCGCCACCACGGTGTTGATGTTCCTGGCCTTCGGCTCGTTCGTGTTGCCGATCAAGGCGGTGGTGATGAGCGCGCTGACGCTGGGATCCACCTTGGGGATCCTGACGTGGATCTTCGTCGACGGGCACCTCTCGACGTGGCTGAACTTTACGCCGACACCGCTGATGGTGGTGCTAATCGCGCTGGTCGTCGCGGTGGGCTTCGGCCTGGCCACCGACTACGAAGTGTTCCTGGTGTCCCGGATGGTCGAGGCCCGCGAGCGCGGCATGTCGACCGCCGAGGCCATCCGGATCGGCACCGCGACCACCGGCCGCCTGATCACCGCCGCAGCGCTGGTACTCGCCGTGGTCGCCGCGTCGTTCGTGTTCTCCGACCTGGTGCTGATGAAGTACCTCGCGTTCGGGTTGATGGCGGCGCTGCTCTTGGACGCGACCGTGGTCCGCATGTTCCTGGTGCCGTCGGTGATGAAGTTGCTCGGCGATGACTGCTGGTGGGCTCCGCGCTGGGCACGGCGCCTGCAGAACCGGCTCGGGCTGGGTGAGATCGACCTGCCCGACGAGCGCAAACGGCCGACTCTCGATGGCCGGTCCACGCGGCCGCCGGTAGGGGCGGCAAGCCTGGCTGCGGCGACGCCGCGGGCACCGCACGATCCCACGCACCCCGGTGCGCTGGGGCCGGCACGTCCAGTGCGCTCGGCTGCGGCCGGCGCGCCCGAGGCCCGGCCCGCCCAAGAACTGCCCGCGTCATCGGCGGCGGCGAACGCCGCGCAAACCCCCGCTGCCAATCAGGCGGCCAAACCGACGCAAGCGACCACGGCGCGCCTGGCTGTCCCGGGGGGATCCACCAGCGCCGACGGGCCTTCCGGCGGTCCGACCCCGGGCGCGCGCGAGTGGCCCTCCGCCGCGCGCGGGCCGGGTGGTGCGCCGCCGGCCGCCGCGACCCGGCCGCCGGGGGCCGCTGAGGCATCTGCGCCGCCCAGCCCGCCGCCGCCCAGCCCGCCGCCGTCCAGCGGTCAGACGCGCGCTATGCCGGTTTCGGGGCCGGTTTCGGGGCCGGTTTCGGGGCCGGTTTCGCGCCCCGCTTCGGCGCCCCCGCCGACCGAACGGTCCGGCGACACCCGCGGCGAAGAGCCCGACCAGACCGCCGCGATCCCGGCCATGGGTCCCCATGGCGATGACTCGGAGCCAGCCACCGAGCAACTCAACGCCCGGGGGCAGAGCGACAACGGCGACCGGCGTCGCCGGGGCGGCGGTGGCCTCAGCGCCCAAGACCTGTTGCGTCGCGAGGGACGGTTGTAGGCCTCTGCCGAATCTGGCCCCTACTCGGGTTCGTCCGGTTCCGCCTCGACCCTTATCCCGGCCTCGGCGCCCTCCTCGGTCTGCTTCTCGGCTTCGGCGGACGGATCGGGAGCGAGCAGCACCTGAATCGCGTTGTTGAAAAATGCGACGGTCGGGACGGCGAGCAGGGCGCCGACGATCCCGGCCAGCACACCGCCGGTGGAGATGGCCAAGACCACCGCGAGCGGATGAATCGACACCGCGCGTCCCATCACCAGGGGCTGCAGCAAGTGCGCCTCGAGCTGATTCACCGCAACCAGCAAACCGAGCGTGATCAGCGCGTAGACCGCGCCCTTGGAGAGCAGCGCCACGACGACGGCCAGAGAGCCCGCGACCACGGCACCCACCAGCGGAATGAAGGCCCCGAGAAAGACCAATGAAGCCAGCGGCAGCGCAAGCGGAATTCCCATGATCGCCAGCCCGGTGCCGACGCCCGCGGCGTCGGTCAGGGCAACCAGGAAGGTGGCCCGCACGTACCCGATGAGCGACCAGTAACCGGCGCGTCCCGCCTCACGCACCCGCTCGCGGACGTTGACAGGAAAGATCTTGGTGACGTAGTGCCAGATGTTGCGGCCGCCGTACAGGAAGAAAATCAGCGTGAACAGCGCCAACACCGCGGCGGTGACCAGCTCGGTGATGGTGGCCGCGGTGGCCAGCGCGCCGCTGGTCAGCTTGGACTGATTGTTGTGCAGCGCCTGGATTGCCGCGTTGCCCGCGCTGGAGATCTGGTCGCCGCGCAGATGCAGCGGCCCCTGGATCAGCCACCTGCGGGTGGAGTCGATGCTGTGGGTCACCTGTTCGGTCAGGTCGGGCAAGCCGTAGACGAACTGGATGATGACGAATGTCAGGATGCCGCCGAAGATCGCGAACCCGCCAAAAAGGACCAGCGCCACCGCGGCACCGCGCGGCAGCCCCCGCCGGTCTATCCAGTCAACCGCGGGCACCAGCAACGCACTGACCATCAACGCCAGCAACACCGGGACGATGATGACTTCCAGTTTTTGCACTATCCAGAGCAGGGCCAGCACGGCGGTCAGAATGGCCAGCAAGCGCCATGACCATGCTGCGGCCTTGCGGACAAGCGGTTCCACGGCGGTTTCAATGGCGGTTTCGATGGCGGCTTCGTCGGCGTTTGCTGACATCTCGTCAGCGTAACGGGCGGGGTCGGCGGGTCCGCGAGGCCGGCACGATCCGGTTACGACCCCGGAACTTCCGCGACACGGTCGGCGCTGCGCCGCGATGAGGTCGCCACCAGCGCGGTTACCCTAAAGCGCGTGTCGCACGGAGCGTCCATCCGCAAGCTTCACCTGTCGCCCGCAGGGACGTGTCCCCGCCGATCCGGCGCGCGGGGCAGGTACGGGTGGGTGCGATGGGTGGTCCTGGGCGTCGTCGCGATCGTGCTCGCCGTCGAGATCGCACTCGGCTGGCACCAACTGGCCAAAGCCTGGATGAGCCTGTACGAGGCCACCTGGTGGTGGTTGCTGGCGTCGGTGCTGGCGGCCGCGGCGTCGATGCACAGCTTCGCCCAGATTCAGCGCACCCTGCTGAAATCGGCCGGGGTGCACGTCAAGCAATTGCGGTCCGAAGCCGCGTTCTATGCCGCCAACGCGCTCAGCACCACGTTGCCGGGCGGGCCCGTGCTGTCGGCGACATTTCTGCTGCGCCAGCAGCGAATCTGGGGCGCCTCGACCGTGGTGGCCTCCTGGCAGTTGGTGATGTCGGGGGTGCTGCAGGCGGTGGGATTGGCACTGCTCGGGCTGGGCGGCGCCTTCTTCTTGGGCGCGAAGAACAACCCGTTCTCGTTGCTGTTCACCCTCGGCGGCTTCGTCGCCCTATTGCTGCTGGCCCAGGCCGTCGCGTCGCGGCCCGAGCTGATCGACGGGATCGGCAGCCGGGTGTTGTCCTGGGTGAATTCGGTCCGGGGCAAGCCGGCG
>NZ_JAFBAT010000004.1 GCF_019247615.1 Mycobacterium sp.
GCTGTACGGCAAGATCATCCGCACCACCAAGAAGGTCAAGGCGCACGACGAGGACAGTGTCGCCGGCATCGGCGACCGCGTCTCGCTGATGGAGACGCGTCCGCTGTCGGCCACCAAACGCTGGCGGCTCGTCGAGATCCTAGAAAAAGCCAAGTAAAAGCCAAGTCAAGGCCAAGTAGCCGTCACGGCGAGCAGTCCCCCGCAAGGGGGGGTGCCCCAGCAAAGCCCCCATTTCGGCGAGAAATTGGGGCGTTTGCGTCGCCTCCCGAAATCCTCAGCTGATTGCTAACTGGCGCGTGTAGAGTCCACGGACGTTCGGTAGGTCCACCGCGGGAGTGAGGCTGGCTAATGGCGTCCGGAACTGCAGGATCGAAAGAGTTCACCGGCAAGATCGAGCTTGACATTCGTGACTCGGAGCCCGACTGGGGGCCTTACGCGGCACCGACTGCGCCCGAGAACTCGCCGAACGTCCTTTACCTGGTCTGGGACGACACCGGCATCGCCACCTGGGACTGCTTCGGCGGCCTGGTCGAGATGCCCGCCATGACACGGATAGCCGACCGCGGCGTGCGGCTGTCGCAATTTCACACCACCGCGCTGTGCTCACCGACCAGGGCGTCCCTGCTGACCGGGCGCAACGCCACCACCGTCGGCATGGCCACCATCGAAGAATTCACCGACGGATTCCCCAACTGCAACGGACGGATCCCGGCCGACACCGCGCTGATCTCCGAGGTACTCGCCGAGCGCGGCTACAACACGTATTGCATCGGCAAGTGGCACCTGACGCCCCTGGAAGAGTCCAACCTGGCATCCACCAAACGGCACTGGCCGAACTCGCGCGGCTTCGAGCGCTTCTACGGTTTCCTGGGCGGCGAGACCGACCAGTGGTATCCCGACCTGGTGTACGACAACCACCCGGTGAACCCGCCGGGAACCCCGGAAGACGGCTATCACCTGTCGAAGGACCTCGCCGACAAGACCATCGAATTCATCCGCGACGCCAAGGTGATCGCGCCCGACAAGCCGTGGTTCAGCTATGTCTGCCCGGGTGCCGGGCACGCGCCGCATCATGTGTTCAAAGAATGGGCCGACAAGTACGCGGGCAGATTCGACATGGGCTACGAGCGCTACCGCGAGGTCGTGCTGGAAAAGCAGAAATCGATGGGTATCGTGCCGGCGGACACCGAATTGTCGCCCGTGAACCCGTATTTGGACGTGAAGGGGCCCCAGGGCGAGCCCTGGCCGCTGCAGGACACCGTGCGGCCGTGGGACTCGCTCGATGACGAAGAGAAAAAGCTGTTCTGCCGGATGGCCGAGGTGTTCGCCGGCTTCCTCAGCTACACCGACGCCCAGATCGGCCGCATCCTGGATTATCTGGAGGAGTCCGGTCAACTGGACGACACCATCATCGTGGTGATCTCCGACAACGGCGCCAGCGGCGAGGGCGGCCCCAACGGATCGGTGAACGAAGGCAAGTTCTTCAACGGATACATCGACACGGTCGAAGAGAGCATGAAGCTGTTCGACCACCTCGGCGGGCCCGAGACCTACAACCACTACCCGATCGGGTGGGCGATGGCCTTCAACACGCCCTACAAGCTTTACAAGCGCTACGCCTCACACGAAGGTGGCATCGCCGACACGGCGATCGTCTCCTGGCCCAACGGCATCGCGGCGCACGGCGAGGTGCGCGACAACTACGTCAACGTCTCCGACATCACTCCCACCGTCTACGACCTGCTGGGCATCACGCCGCCGGAGACCGTCAAGGGCATCGCGCAGAAACCGCTGGAGGGCGTGAGTTTCAAAGCGGCACTTGAGAATCCGAACGCCGACACCGGCAAGCACACCCAGTTCTACACCATGCTGGGCACCCGCGGTATCTGGCATGACGGCTGGTTCGCCAACACCGTGCATGCCGCGACCCCCGCCGGGTGGTCGCACTTCGATGCCGACCGCTGGGAGCTCTACCACATCGAGGCCGACCGCAGCCAATGCCACGACCTGGCGGCCGAGCAGCCCGAGAAACTGGAAGAGCTTAAGGCGCTGTGGTTTTCCGAGGCCGCCAAGTACAACGGCCTGCCGCTTTCGGACCTGAACATCGTGGAAACGATGATGCGCTCCCGGCCCTACCTGGTCGCGGAGCGGTCAAGCTACGTCTACTATCCCGACTGCGCGGACGTCGGCATCGGCGCCGCCGCCGAGATCCGCGGCCGTTCGTTCGCCGTCCTGGCCGAGGTGACTGTGGACACCACCGGAGCCGAAGGAGTGCTGTTCAAGCAGGGCGGCGGCCACGGCGGCCACGTGCTGTTCATCCAGGACGGGCGGCTGCACTACGTCTACAACTTCCTCGGCGAGCGCCAGCAACTGGTTTCCTCGTCCGACCCGGTGCCGCTGGGCCGGCACGTGTTCGGTGTTCGCTACGCGCGAACCGGAACCGTGGAGAACAGCCACACCCCGCTCGGTGACCTCACCCTGTTCGTCGACGACGAGGTGGTCGGCTCGCTCGCGGATGTGACGTCGCACCCGGGCACGTTCGGGTTGGCGGGAGGCGCGATCACGGTAGGGCGCAACGGCGGTTCGGCGGTGTCGAGCCGGTACAAGGCGCCGTTCACCTTCACGGGCGGCACCATCGCCCAGGTCACCCTCGACTTCTCGGGCCGGCCGTACGAGGACGTGGAAAGAGAACTCGCGCTTGCATTTTCGCGCGACTGAACTCGGCGCGTACCTGTCGCTCGTCGATCTGCAGGGTCCGACCCGGCGCGCCCGAATTCGACGCGGCGAATCATCGGTGATGCGGCAATTTGCCGCCGTACGACCCTAAATGCTCGCCTTGCCCGCCGGGCGCTGCTAGCATCTGCCCCCGTGATGCCCCAATGACCGCTGAGCCGTCACCGCCGGAATCACGAGGACCGCGCATAGCGATCGCGTTCGGCATCGTGCTGGCCGTCATCGCCCTCTACGTACTCTCCCTGGTAGCTGTTCACCTGTTGGCGAAGTCGGCACCCGAGCTGCCCGCAGTGGACTTCAGCAAGCTCGAGGCCGAGGACAGCGTGGTTCAGGTGCACCTTGAGAAGCTCGATACCGTCGCCAACCGCTTGACGGTGAATGTGCTTGTCTACCCGAAGGATTCGCTCTACGACAAGAACTTCGGTGTGCTCACCACCGACGCCGCGGTGCGCCTGTATCCGGAGAACGACCTCGGTGACCTGCAGTATCCGGTGGGCAAAGCGCCGGCCCAGGTCAGCACCGCCCTCGTGGCACACGGCGATCCCGGTAACTGGCCGTTCGACTCCTACCACACCGACGACATCGCCGCGGACGTGTTCACCGGCTCCGGTCAAAGCCGCGAAAAGGTACCCGCCCGCGTCGAAGTGACCGGAAAGCTCGACGGTTGGGACGCCCGCGTCACGCGCGTGCACGACCCCGCCGATCCTCCTGACGTCCAGGACAACGTGCGGCTGACGCTGTCGAGATCCAAGGGACCGCTCATCTTCGACCTTGGTATCTGCCTGGTACTGATCACTCTGCCCGCGCTGGCATTGTGGGTCGCCATACCCATGGCGCTGGGCAGGACGTCGTTCTTGCCACCGTTCGGCACGTGGTACGCCGCGATGCTTTTCGCCGTCATGCCCCTGCGCAACTTCCTGCCCGGCAACCCACCGCCGGGCTCGTGGATCGACCAAGCCGTCGTGATATGGGTGTTGATCGGGTTGGTCGTCGCGATGACGATATTCATCTACGCCTGGTGGCGAAGCCGCGATCGAAAGAAGCCGAGCAAAACCTGATCATTCCGGGTTCTGTTGGCCCACAGAGCCGATGGCGTCGACGGCGCTGGAGACTCTCGCCTGGAACTCCGGCGACAGCGGGATGTATCCGATCTTCGCCAGGTCGGCTTGGCCGGGTCCGATTGCGGCCTGCAGAAACGCCTTGACCGCCTTCGCCTCTTCGCTGGGATAGCGCGAGCAGACGATCTCGTAGGTGGCCATCACGATCGGATAGACGTCGGGTTGAGCGGGGTTGTAGAACGACGAAATATCGAGCACCAGGTCGTTGCCGTTGCCCACGATCTTCGCCTCCGTGATGGTCTTGCCGACCGTGTCGTTACCGATGCGCACCGGCCGCAATGACCGCCGGCTGGCCGGGGTCTTGATCTCGGCGGCGTACAGCCCCTGCTGGAGCGCGAACGACAACTCGTTGTAGCTGATCGCGCCCTCTGTGGCCTTCACGGCAGCCGAGGTGCCCTTGTTCCCCACGGCGCCGGTGCCGACACCGCCGTTGAACATCTTGCCGCCGCCCTTGTTCCAGACTCCGCCGGATGCGGCCTGCAGGTAGGACTGGAAGTTGTCGGTGGTCCCCGATGCGTCGCTGCGGTAGATGACGTGGATATCCTCCGCCGGCATGGACGCGTTGAGCGCCGTGAGTGCCGGGTCATCCCAGCGCGTGATGGTGCCGTTGAAGATCTTCGCCAGCGTGGGGCCGTCCAAGACCAAGTTGTCGACGCCGTTGAGGTTGTAAGTGATTGCCAGCGGACCGAAGACCACGGGCAGATTCCAGGCATCGCCGCCGCCGCAACGCTGTTTGGCAACGGCATACTGATCCCCCGCCAGGGGTATGTCAGATCCACCGAAATCGGTCTTACCTGCCAGGAACTCGCTGATGCCGCTGCCCGAGCCGTTGGCGGTGTAGTCGATGGTCTGGCCCGCGCACGCCTTGCGATAAGCGTCGATGAACTTGGTCATCGCGTTCACTTGTGCGGTGGAGCCGCTTGCCACCAGGGCC
Organism: Mycobacterium sp.; assembly: GCF_019247615.1. Lineage (GTDB taxonomy): Bacteria > Actinomycetota > Actinomycetes > Mycobacteriales > Mycobacteriaceae > Mycobacterium. The sequence goes on from NZ_JAFBAT010000004.1 coordinate 4,786, forward strand.
TGCTTGCCGCCGCAGTCGACCTTCGCCCCGGCGGTGTAGGGCAGGGTCGCGTGCGCCGCACTGTTACATCCCGCGAGCAACACCGCACCCGCAGCCAGCAGGTTCATGGCTGGTCGGTAGCGCTTCACGTCGATTGCCTCCTTGAGAAGACCCGCTGCCCGCGGTGGGCGGTATCGGGAATCCGGCGTGATCGCCGAACTAGGGCCGAAGCGGCGGTCGCAGGCGTTCGCTCGGTCTCCCGCGACCCGAATGGGGATCCATATGGTGAGCGTCGGGCTCGACCACGGCGGACCTCGATGGCCGCGCAGCGCCGACCGCGGGCGCCGCCCCGGGGAACACCCCGGTCACAGCGATTTCGACACATGTCGAGACTTACAGCTAACGAAACCGGCAGGCAAACGAACATCAGGTGAACGGGCGAACCACCAGCCGATCCGTGGGCCGCCGGTGGCGTGTTTGCCGCGAGCGGCCCCGCTCCGTCGACGGGCGGTCGGGTCGCCTGAAAATTCCGATATTCGCGGAAGCCGCAATCGGGCGCGCGGTCGCAATGAGTTGCTACTGTATGTGCTCGTGTCGCTCTGCGGACGCTGCGACGAACCTCGACGGAGGTAGGGACAAATGACGCATCACGCTCCACCGCCTTCCAACCCCGGGGCTTCGACGCCTGAGACGGCCCCCACACCTGCGCCCGAGACGGCCCCGCCCCAGAAGGCCCCCACAGCGCCGCCCGCGACTGCCGGGACAGGACGGAAGCCGGGGAAACGGCGCCTGGTCATCGGTCTCGGGGCACTGCTGGCGTTCGTGCTCGTCTACGGTCTATCGCTGTTCGGCTTCCATTTGCTCGCCAGGTCAGGCGGGGCACTCAAGGCGCCCGACCTGAACGCAACCAATGACACCGTCGTGCTGATCCGCCTGGAGAAGCTGGACACCATCGCGAATCGCCTGACCGTGAAAGTGCTTGTGATTCCCGAAGATTCGATGTTCGACAAGCGCCTCGACGTGCTCAAGACGGACACCGCGGTGCGCATGGATCCCCCGAACGACCTCGGAGATCTGCAGTACCCGGCGGGCAAGTCACCGGCACAGGTGACCACGACGATCGAGGCGCACGGCGACCCCAACAATTGGCCGTTCGACTCCTACACCACCGACACCCTGTCGGCCGAAGTCCTCGTGGGGCAGGGCGATGCCAGGCAGTACATCCCCGCCCGGGTGGAAGTCACCGGAGCGTTGGACGGCTGGGACGCGAATGTCAAGCATGTCGGGGAGGCCAGCCAGGAGTCGGATCGCCCCGACAACGTGATCATCAGCCTGCACCGGGCCAAGGGGCCGCTGATCTTCGACATCGGCATCTGTCTTGTTCTTTTCGCCCTGCCCGCCCTGGCGTTTGCGGTGGCCATCCAGGTCGCTGTGGGGCGACGGAAATTCGTCCCGCCCTTCGTGACGTGGTTCGCCGCCATGCTCTTCGCCGTCATCCCGATTCGCAACTTCCTTCCAGGGTCGCCGCCACCGGGTGCATGGATAGACCAGGCCCTGGTGATCTGGGTGCTGATAGCGCTGGTCGGGGCCATGGGTCTCTACATGTTCACCTGGTATCGGCAGTCGGACTAAAAGCGCATCGCGCAGCTGCGGCTGCGGTGCCGAGAGCCATGCGCCATCGGCATACCCTGAAACGATGCTCACCGAGTTGGTCGACTTGCCGGGCGGATCGTTCCGCATGGGCTCGATCAGCTTCTATCCGGAAGAGGCACCGATCCACACGGTGACCGTTGGTCCGCTGGCAGTGGAGCGCCACCCCGTGACCAACGCGCAATTCGCCGATTTCGTCGCCGCCACAGGGTATGTGACGGTGGCCGAGCAACCGATCGACCCGGCGCTGTATCCCGGCGCGGATCCCGCCGATCTGGTTCCCGGGGGTTTGGTCTTCCGCCCGACGCCGGGACCGGTCGATCTGCGCGACTGGCGCCAGTGGTGGCATTGGGTGCCCGGGGCCAGTTGGCGACATCCGTTCGGACCGGACTCAGATATCGCGGACCGGCCGGATCACCCGGTCGTGCAGGTGGCCTATCCCGATGCGGTGGCCTACGCGCGGTGGGCCGGACGCCGACTGCCGACCGAGGCCGAGTGGGAGTACGCCGCCCGCGGCGGTACGGGGGATTCCCGGACCTATGCCTGGGGTGACGAGGCGAAACCGGATGGGCGGCTGATGGCCAACACCTGGCAAGGCCATTTCCCGTACCGCAACGACGGCGCGCTCGGCTGGGTGGGGACTTCGCCGGTCGGAGCGTTTCCGCCCAACCGGTTCGGCCTGGTGGACATCATCGGCAACGTCTGGGAGTGGACCGCAACCGAGTTCTCCGCCCGCCACCGGCTCGCTGAGCCGCCCACAGCCTGTTGCGCGCCGCCCGGATCCGCGGGTCCCCCTGGTGCCCCGGATCCGACCATCAACCAGACGTTGAAGGGCGGTTCGCACCTGTGCGCACCCGAGTATTGCCATCGCTATCGGCCGGCGGCCCGCTCACCCCAGTCGCAGGACTCCGCGACCACGCACATCGGATTCCGTTGCGTGGCGAACCGTTAATGGATGGTGGCGGGCGGGTAACGGACGCCCCACGTGTCCGTTCCGAGGGGACTTTCCCCGCGCGCCCGGCATGGCAATTCGCTAGCATCTGACGACGTGGCGCCCCGAAGCTTCGGACCCGAGGAGCCGGTTCGGGTCCGGTGCCAGCAAACGATTCAGAATCCGCCGCACATTCTGGCCCGAGGCGGTGACCGATGACCGTCGAGAACGTGGCCACACCGTCGGAAACGGAGCAGTCGCCGGCTGGGGAGAAGTCCGCACCCCCGCCCAAGCAGGCGTCGCCGAAGAAAGAAAAGGCGAAGAAGGGGAAGCCGAAGCGGGAGAAGCTGTCGAGGTCGCAGATCGAGATCGGCGTGGCCCTGCTGATGGCTTTCATCATCACCTACGGCCTGTCGCTGTTCGGCGTCCACCTGCTGCAACGGGAAGGCACGGCGCTCCCTCCCCTCGACCTGAGCCAGGGCGGGGGAAACGCCACCATCGTGCAACTGCGCGTCGAGGAGATGAAGCCCGTCACGAATCGCCTGACGGTGAACGTGCTCGTTTACCCGGGCGTCGAGCAGTACGACAATCGCTTCGACGTGCTGGGCAACGACGTCGCCGTGCGCCTGTACCCGACGAGCGACCTCGGGGATCTGCAGTATCCGCGGGGCAAGGCACCCGCGCAGCTGACCACCACCATCGAGGCGCACGGCAACCCCCGCGCCTGGCCGTTCGACGAGTACAAGACCGAGCCGATCGCGGCCGACGCGTTCGTGGGGTCCGGCGATAACCGCAAGAAGGTGCCCGCCATCGTCCAGGTGACCGGGTCGCTGGACGGTTGGGACATCAAGGTGAACCGTGTCCGCGAGGCGCTGCAGACCTCCCGATCCACCGACACCGGCGACGTCATCATCACGCTCGAGAGGGCCGAGGGCCCGCTCATCTTCGACCTTTTCATCTGCGTCGTCCTCATCGCCCTGCCCACCCTGGCGCTGGTGGTGGCGGTCCCGATGGCCATGGGCCGCAGAAAGTTCGTGCCGCCGTTCGGAACCTGGTACGCCGCGATGCTCTTCGCCATCGTCCCGCTGCGCAACATCCTTCCCGGCTCCCCGCCGCCCGGCTCGTGGATCGACCAGGCCCTGGTCCAGTGGGTGCTGCTCGCGCTGGTGACGGCGATGAGTTTGTATTTCTTGGCATGGATCCGGCAGGGGGACTGAAGCCGCGGCGGCCGAGGCGAATAGGTTCGGGTCATGAGTGTGAACCAAACGACTCCGTGGCTTCGGCTCGGCATCGGTCTGCTGACGGGTGTCGGCTTGGCGTTGTCCGCGTTCGGCCTGGCCGGTGGTCCAGCACCCCAGGCACGGGCGGCGCCGGGCCCCGGCCCGAGCGCTCACTGCT
>NZ_JAFBAT010000015.1 GCF_019247615.1 Mycobacterium sp.
GTGAGCACCACGGAACCCTCGCTGGCGAGGTTCACGATCTCGAAGGCGCAGGCGTCCGGGAACATAGCGAACTGCGCCGCCATGTTCTCCACGATGGCGTCCGGTCCGGTGAAGGCAGGCATTCCCACGTTCTGATAAACGGCCCCCTCGGCGAGGAGGGACGCAACGCTTCGGCGTCCCGGTTCTCCATCAAAGCGCAGAAGTGGCGGACGATATCGGCTGGCGAAGACATGAAATGAATCCTTTCACTGCGAGTAGGTGAATCAACTGCGCGGGCTGGAAGATGATGCGGATCTGGCTCTCGACACATCAGTGCTCGTGGATGATCACCCCGCGAATGTTGCGGCCGGCGAGCATGTCGTCGTAGCGACCGTCCAGCGCGGACCGCTGAGCGCGACGCCAGCGCGGATGGCGACAGTCTGGAACTTTGATGTGGTCGCCGAGGCGGTTCGCCCGCCGCCGCGCACTCCGCGCTACCAGAAGCCGCCGATGCACGTTTTCGCTATTCTTCATATTCGTGCTGCCGAGGAGCGGGGCCGCGCTCTCCTGGCCAGTGGCACCCCGAGAAGACAGGAAGCGAATCTAATGCCCTCACCTCGTTGGCTGACCAGCATCGCCATCCCCGTCATGGCTGGTGGCGCCCTGCTGGGTAGCGCCGCGGTTGCGGCTGCCACTCCCCAAGATGACGCATACCTGGCGAAACTGCGCGCCGTGGGCCTGACTTGGCCGCCGAGCACGGAAGAGGCACTCATCGGGGAGGCGCACCTCATCTGCTATGACCTCACCTGGGGGTGGACACCACAACAGATCGCCGACGACATCCACGCCCACTTGAACGCCAGGGGCGTCACATTGTTGGACGTCGGAACCATGGTCAACGCCGCGCATTCGACCTACTGCCCCGGCAATGTGTGCGACGCCCCTACCCTGTGTACTGGGATCTGAATTCGCCTCGGGTTGCGCGGGTGTCCTGCCGCGATGCCGGCGGCGGGCCGCTGCTGTCGGTTGTCATGATTGCGCGGCGGCGGCGCCTTTTTCGGGTGCTACCAGCTGAATCGGGTCCCGCCGACGCAGGGTCGGGCGAGCGTGCCCGCCCAACCGAGCATTGAAGGCCCCAAGCCGATGAAGAAGTGCGCGGCAGCCCGAATCACGTTGCTGTGCAGCAGCGTTGCAGTGGCGGCGGGCCTCATGGGCTGCAGCAGTACAGCGGTGTCGTCGGTAACCACCAAGCCTGCGGCGACCACGTCGACCGACGCCCCGGAATCCGGGATCTCGTGCGCCCAAGGACAATTCAGCCCGCAGCAGTTCACCGGGGACTGGACCGAAGCAGGGGACAGCACGATCACCACGCTGGATGCCGACGGTACACTGAGATCGCGCCGTGGCAACGACAGGGAGTCGGGCACATGGAGCTACCGGTCATGGTCGCTCACCCCGGCCAAGGACGACGTTCCGGCCGGCCAAGGAGACCTGTGCGTGTTGTGGCTGCACTGGGCGCAGCCCGGGCCCCCCACGGATCTGGTGTACGTACCGCTCACGGTCAGCGCCACGTCACTGCAGCTCAGCTACGTGGGCCGCGGCAACACCCATACCTGGGTTCGAGCCGCACGACCAGACATTGATGGACACTGATTCGGCCAGCGGTCCGAGTCTCACGAACCCCCGTCAATCCTCGGCACTTTCCCGCGGCGTATTCCGAGCTACGTGCGCGCGAATTTCTTTGCCGGAGGGGACTTTCGTGATCTTGGCGACTGCCGGGCGCGGGCCGAAGTGTGGTGTCGGGAGGTGGCCGCGAAGCCTTCGATCTGGCGATCGTTGACGACCTCGCGCTACACCGGTTTAGAGGCCACCGAGACCAAGCGACTTCTATGAACTCGTGGTCGAGCGGCACCGCCAATCCCAGCACGATCATCACCAGCAATCGGGAGCCGCCGGAGTAACTCGCCACCCTATCTCTGCAGCGAGTACTTCGTATCCGCTGGCTTGTCATCAATCAGGAAGGTCTTGCAAGCGTCATGCCCCAACCTCACCGCTCGCTCACCGCGCTGCCCGCCGTCGCCGCGACCGCGGCCGCTGTCGCATTGGTCTCGGGCTGCTCGAGCACCGGCCCAACAGCGGAGCAGCAACCGTCGATCACCTCCGGGTCACAAGCCGCCAGCACGTCCTCAACGCTAGGCCAGGGGACGCCAGCGTCGCCCAATCCCGGCACGAGTCATACCGAATCCTCGACCGCGCCGCCTGCGCCACTTCCGGGCGCAGGCGAGCCGGTCATGTTCGAGCGCAACATCAAACCGCTGTTTCGGCCCGACGACCGCGACTCGATGAACTGGGCGTTCGACCTGTGGTCCTACACCGACGTCAAGACCCACGCGACGGCCATCGTCCAACGCCTTCGCGATGGGTCGATGCCGTGTGACGGGGCGTGGAGCGCCGAAAAGGTCAACGTCTTCCAACGCTGGATCGACTCCGGCATGGCACCCTAGCCACGCTGGTGTTCGACTGCAGCTTCATCGTTCGCCTGGGCGCACGCAGAATCAATCTATCGACTACTACCTATCGTAGTAGATCCGCCCTAGAGTCCCATCCATGACCCTCACCCCCAGAGCGTTCAACGGTACGCAGGGCGCGAAGTTTTTCCTCGAACTAATCACGTTGACCGAATTCGGCTGTCACCCCGATGAACTGTCATTGTTCGGATTCCTGGTATATATCCAGTCGACAAGCGGGTTTGCGCACCCTCGTCGGCGGGCGCGGCGCGGCGCTGGACAGCCACATTGTCGGGGGTGCGGCGGCACTGTGCGACGAGCTAGCGAGTCGCTTGGGTGAA
>NZ_JAFBAT010000059.1 GCF_019247615.1 Mycobacterium sp.
TGCGCAGCCGGTCGTTGTCGGCATCGGAGTTGCACCGGATCGCCGGTCGAGACGATCCCACCCCCCGCGGGTCGAAGCCGACGAGGTCGAAGCGTTCACGGATGCGCGGGGGCAACGACTGCACGGTCCCCATCGCGGCGTCGATGCCGGACCCGCCGGGCCCGCCGGGGTTGAGCACCAGTGAGCCGATCTTGTCGCCGGTGGCGGGAAAGCGGATCATCGCCAGGGTCGCCACGTCGCCGTCGAGATGGTGGTAGTCGACGGGCACGGCCAGCTGCCCGCACAGCGCGCCGGCGGGAACGTTGTCCGCCGGGTCAGGCGGAGGGCAGGGTGTCCATTGGATCGGCTGGCCCAGCGCGGGTTTCGCCATGGCGGCACGTCCGTCGACGACGCGCACGCAGCCGGAGAGCAGGAGAGTCACCCCGGCGATCGCCGTGCAGACCAACAGCGGGCGCGCGATCGTGACACGGCGAGAGGGGCACACGCCGACCCATTCTTCTTGGGGCGCTCGTGCCGACTCAAGCGGAGGGTGACGTGACGGCTGAGGCGAATCGGTTCCGCGACCGGCGCCACAACGAGAGATCTTCTCGCACCTGATCACCACCGCTCGCGACCGCGGCGAGCTCAAACCCGGACCCGACCCCGAACTCCTTCAAGACCAACTCGGCGGCGCCCTCCTCTACCGGGCCTTGATGCGCCCCGACCCCCTGGACGCGGCCGAAGCCAGCGTTATGTGCGAGAGCTTCTCGACGCGCTCGGTCTCATCCCGCCGGTGCGGGCTGATAAATCAGCCCGCTGAGCCGCCAGACCAGCGCACCAAAACATCGGGAAGCCGTGCGCCAATGCCATTGCGGCGTGGCGCGCCGGACTCGCAAGCCGTATTTCTGCGCTCCAATAGGTCGTTTTGCCCCGTGAGAACCGGCCCGGTCCTCGGGCATTTGCGTCACAGGCTCCAGGCTTTGCCGTTGTCTGTCGCTTAGAGGTGAGGGACTGTCGGCGACGAGCAGTTCTTACTGTTACCTTACGGTACTCTTATTTTTCTTAGTATTGGTGTACGGTCGCTCGCCATGGGCGTATGAAGCCTTCGCGTTGGCGGTGAACATCCGCGCTTGCGCGATGGTCCTGACGCCAGCGCCCATGCTGTCGAAAGGGGCACTGGGTGAGCGACGTCGGTGAGCACGCTGTTGTGCTGGGTGCGGGGATAGCGGGTTTGCTTGCCGCGCGGGTACTTTCAGAGTTCTACAAGTCGGTGACCGTGGTCGAGCGCGACCGGTTGCCTGATCATCCCCGTGACCGCAGAGGCGTCCCGCAGGGGCCTCACCTTCATACCTTTTTAAGCCGCGGCAACCAGGTGTTATCGGAGTTGTTTCCCGGGGTGCTCGAGGAGATGGCCGGCGCCGGCGCCGTCGTGGTCAACGACGGTGATCTGTCACGGATCTATGCACGGGTGGGGCGCTGCGAGTTGAAGCGTTCGGGGCGATTGGCCGATCCGGCGGTGCTGACGTTGTGTCTGGCGACGCGGCCGTTTGTGGAATTCCATGTGCGCCGGCGCGTCGAAGCCCTGTCGAATGTGGCGCTCCTCGACGAGCACGAGGCTATCGCCCCGCTTGTTGTCGCCGAAGCGGTGACTGGGGTGCGAATCGTCGACCGCGACAACGGGATGGTGACGGGGTTGGATGCCGATCTGGTGGTCGACACCACGGGCCGAGCCGGACGGACTCGGGCGTTTCTCGACGACCTGGGCTATGGCCGGCCAGCCGAGAAGCGATCTCCCAGCGCGGTGGGCTATTCCAGCCAACGCTTCGAAATCTCCAATGGATGCCTGAACAAGCAGTTGGTCATGGCCAATCAGGGCCCCACCGAGCCGACGGTGCTGCTGGTTGCCTGCGAGCACGACACGTGGATGCTGGCCGTCGGGCGATCGGCCGATGCCGGCGGTGCACCGGCCGACTTCTCCACGATGCTGGCTTTGACCCGGAAAGTCCTGCCTCGCACAATCACCGACGCGATGCGCGACGCACAGCCCCTTGGCGAGATCACGATGTTCCGCAACCCGGCCGCGGTCTGGCGTCGCTACGACCGGATGGCCCGCTTCCCGCGCGGATTGTTAGTGATGGGCGATGCGCTATGCAGCCTTAACCCCATCCACGGGCAAGGCATGACGATGGCCGCACTGCAATCGTTAACGCTGCGGGACTGTCTACGTCGCGGCGATACCGATCTGGCCCGACGCTTCTTTCACGCAGCCGCCCACGATATCGGGCTGACGTGGGCCCGCAATCAGGCCAGCGACCGTGCCCCCTCGCCTAGCGGGAAACCACCGGTGCGCCAGCGGTTGCTCGGCCGTATAGTCAGAGCGACTTTGACCGCCGCGGCGTACGACATCACCGTGACCGAGCGCCTTCTGCGCGTCTCTCACCTCGTCGATCCACCTAGCCGGCTCAACGATCCTGCGCTGCTACCCCACATCCTCGCGGGCAACCTGCGCAACTTGATCGCCGTGAGCCGAAGCCTGCTCAGCAGGGCGTCGATCAATTTCGACCGCGGGCTCGCCGAGGTCATCACGGACCACAAAGGACAAGCCCATGCATGACCCAACGACCCTGACAGCTAAGGATTTTGAGCAACGACTGGCAGCGATAACCGCCACCGCGTTGCGGGGTGACTGGGGTCAGGGGGAGTCGTCGTGACCGCCCGTCAGGATGTAGAGGCCGAGCGCTCAGCCCTGGCTGATTCGTTAGCGACGGTGGGCCCGCGAGCGCCAACCGCCTGCGGCGACTGGACAGCATTCGACCTTGCTGCACACGTCGTGGCGGCCGATCGCGCGGCCGGCGTTCCCGCATTTTGCATCCGGACATTGGCCGCGCGCGGTGTCCAGTTTTCTCCACGGCCCGAGTTCGCCCGCTGGGTGATTCGCCGACAACGACGCGTCGGCTACCATGCGCTAATCGCGCACCTCCGCGAACCCTCGCCGCGTCTACTGTTAGCCCCGAAAATGGCTGCCTTAAGCCTCTTCGAGGTCTGGACGCATCATGACGACCTCGCCACAGCCAACGGACTCGCCCATGCCGTCCCCGAACATCTTGTCGAGGCGATTCCATGGCTGGTCCGATATCAAATCCGCCGCCTGCCCAAGGCCAGGCTAGTCTTGCGAACGACCGAGAACCACGAATTGGAATTCGGCCCTGCGACCGACCCGGCCGCCCTAGTCAGCGCTCCCACAGCAGATCTCGTGCGATGGCTTGCTGGCCGGAACCCACACAACATTGTGAACATCCAGGCCGAGACCGCCCTCGCCGCACAGATCCATGCATTCGCCGGCAGGATCTAGCACACTGCTCAAAATCGACTATGGCAGCGAGAAATAGCTACGCTCGCAACATGAATGGCCAATTTGCGTCATCAAACCGCTGATGCGAGCAAGGACTCGTCATCGGCACGGCGCCGAATGCGCGAACA
>NZ_JAFBAT010000243.1 GCF_019247615.1 Mycobacterium sp.
AACTCGATTCCCTGCTCAGCGGCTACCGGCACCACGAGCACGTCCGCCTCGATGGCGCCCGCAACGCTGGTGACCATTCCGGTCAGGCCGTCGGCACCACGGCTCAACCCCGCGACTCGATCGTGCGGCGCGCTTGATAGCGGCACCACCAATGCCGCGGTCAGCTCGCCTTGCGCGAGCGCGGGCACGGTCTGGGAGTCGCCGGCGACCAACAGCGCAACCGTCGCGAGCACCGCACTGGACAGGAACGGCACCGGTGCAACGGCCCGGCCGATCTCCTCCATGACGACCGCGGCCTCGCGAGCGCCCGCGCCGGCCCCGCCGAGCGACTCCGGCACCAGCAGCCCGGCGACTCCCAGTTCGACTGCCAACGTCTGCCAGACACCTGAGAAACCGTGTGGCACCGGGTCATAGGCTCGGGCAACCGTTTCCAGCGGGCAGCGGTCGGCGAACAGGTGACGAACGCTGGCCCGCAGTGCCTCCTCGGTGTCGGAGTACAACAAGTCGCTCGCCGGGCTACTCACTTGTCCAGGTCCTTCCACGCGATGTCCTTGTCCACGCGGTGTTCGCCCGGGAGCCCGAGAATCCGCTCGGAGATCGTGTTGCGCAATATCTCCGAAGTACCGCCCTCGATCGAGTTGCCGCGCGCGCGCAAGTACCGGTAACCGGGCTCGCGACCGATCAGGTCGACGACTTCCGTCCTGCGCATCGTCCAGTCGTCGTAGTGCAGCCCGGACTCGGTGTGCAGCTCGATGTCGAAGCCCGAAATGGCTTGCGCCAGCCTGGCGAAGGCCACCTTCATGCCCGCGCCCTCCGGTCCGGGCTGACCGGTGCTGGCCTGTTGCCGGAGCCGTTCGCCGGCCAGCCGCAAGACCTCCGCGTCGACCCACAGCCGCATCAGCTCGTCGTGCATGGCGGGATTGCGCAGCGCCGGCTCGGCGCGCCAGGCTTCGGTGAGCTTGCCGATCATCCCGCCCTCTCGGGGCGTTCCCGCGCGGGTTCCGATGGCGACGCGCTCGTTGTTGAGCGTGGTGGTGGCGACGCGCCAGCCCCCTCCTTCGGGACCAAGCCGGTTGGCGTCGGGTACCCGGACGTCCGTGAGGAACACCTCGTTGAACTCCGCCTCGCCGGTGATCTGGCGCAGCGGTCGGACTTCCACGCCGGGCTGCGTCAGGTCGCACAAGAAGTAGGTCAGCCCGGCGTGCTTGGGCACGGCAGGGTCGGTGCGGGCGACCAGAATCGCCATCTGGGCGTGCTGGGCCATCGACGTCCACACCTTCTGGCCGTTGACAATCCAGTCGTCCCCGTCGCGGACGGCGCGGGTGGCCAGGCCGCCAAGATCCGATCCCGCGCCCGGCTCGCTGAACAACTGGCAGTAGATTTGCTCACCAGTAAACAACGGCCGCAGGAACTTTCGCTTCTGCTCGTCGGTTCCGAACGCGGCGATCGTGGGAGCGGCCATGCCCATCCCGATGAAGTTCTTGGAGGTTCCGCCCACCGGTGCACCCGCGGCGGATAGCTCGGCGTCGACGAACTCCTGGGCTTTGCGCGGCAGGCCCAATCCGCCGAAACCTTGCGGCAGGTACACCCAGGCCAGTCCCGAATCATATTGGGCGCCAAGGAATTCTCGCGGCGGAGTGGTGGCGGGGTCGTGCTCCTCGAGTAGCGTCCGGACCCGCGCCTTCAGGTCGGCCGTGACGGCCTCGGCGCTCACCGCTGCTTGTCCGTCGGCAGCGACTGGAACCCCTGCGCCGGGCCGAGCAGCATACCGCCGTCGATCACCATGGTCTCGCCGGTGATCCAGCTCGCCGCGTCCGAGACCAGGAAGGCGACCGCGCCCGCCACGTCGGCCGGCTCGCCGATGCGCCCCAGCGCGACCGTCGCCGCCAGCGGGTCCTCGTGGTTCTTCCACAGCGCCTCGGCCAGCCTGGTGCGCACCACGCCCGGGCAGATGGCGTTGACCCGGATGCGCGGCGAAAGTTCCAGTGCCAGTTGCTTGGTGACGTGGATCAGGGCGGCCTTGGTGGCGTTGTACATGCCCATCGCCGGCGATTGATGCATGCCACCGATGGAAGCGGTGTTGACGATCGCGCCGCCATGCTCGCCCATCCATGACTTCACGACGAGCGAGGTCCACAGCAACGGGGCCCACAGGTTGACGTCGAAGATCTTGCTGAACCGGGCGTGATCCTGATCGATCAGCGGGCCGTACGCCGGGTTGGTTCCCGCGTTGTTGACCAGGATGTCGACGCTGCCGAAGCGCTCCAGCGTAAGGTCCACGCACCGCCTCGCGGCGTCCTCGTCGACCGCGTGCGCGCCGACGCCGAGGGCCTGGTCACCGACTTGTGCCGCGGCCGCCTCGGCCGCCTCCTGCTTGCGGGCGGTGAGCACCACGTTGGCGCCGGCGGCCGCCAGTTGCTGCGCGATCGCGAGCCCGATTCCGCGCGAGGCGCCGGTCACGATTGCGGCGCGGCCGGTCAAATCCATCGATGTCATAGGGGTGGGCCTTCCGGAGGGTTGTGCACGCGGGTACGCGTATGCGACGCGCATGCTAGTGAAATTAACCCTCATGAGACCGGTGCCGATGGCCGGGGTTCGGCTGCGGTTCCGGCCCAGGACCGACCCAGGACAAGCCTTCGACTCTCAACCCCTCCCGAGCCGCGTTATCCAGGCCCGCGACTCAGCGGGGTCGATGACATCGTCCAACTCGAAGGTGGTGGCCGACCGGAGTGCCTTGCCATGCTCGTAGGCGGCCGCCACCAGCTTGTCGAACAGCTCCTGGCGCTCCGCCGGATCGGCGACCGCGGCGAGCTCTTTGCTGAACCCGAGTCGCACCGCGCCTTCCAGTCCCATGCCGCCGATCTCCCCGGTTGGCCAGGCAACCGTGAACTGACAAGCGCGAAAAGAGCCTCCGGCCATTGCCATTGCGCCGAGCCCGTAACCCTTCCGCAAGATGATCATTCCCAGCGGCACCGTCAACCTCGCGCCCAGGATGAACATCCGGCCGAATCGGCGGACCGCGGCCTCCTTCTCTGCCTCCGGCCCGATCATGAATCCCGGTGTGTCGCAGAGCGAGATCACGGGCAGCCGGAACGATTCGCACATCGCGAGAAAGTCAGCGGCCTTGTCGGCCGCCTCGGCATCGATCGCGCCGCCGAGGTGGTGAGTGGTGTTCGCTATCAGCCCGTACGCGACGCCCTCGACGCGAACCAGCGCGGTGACGATCCCGACCCCGTAGTCGGGTCGCAGGTGAAGGGCGGAACCGACGTCGACGATCGCTTCGATAGCGTGGTGCACGTCGTAGGCCCGTAACCGGTTCTCGGGCACCACGTGTCGCGCCAGCCGCGGGTCGGGCGCCTCCCAGTCATCGAGCTTGCCCTGGAAATACGACAAGTATTTCTTCGCGAGCGACACCGCATGCGCCTCGTCGCGGGCGACCAGGCTCACCACCCCGTTGTCCCGCTGGACATCGATCGGTCCGATCGCCTCCGGCGGGTATGTCCCCAGTCCGCCGCCCTCGATCATCGCCGGCCCGCCCATCCCGATGTTGGCGTCCGGTGTCGCGATGATCACGTCGCATACCCCGGCGAGGGCGGCGTTGCCGGCGAAGCACCGTCCGGACACGATCGACACCAGCGGCACCCGGCCGCTCAGGCCGGCCAGCATCCGAAACGTCGGCACGTCCAGCCCGGCGGCGCCGCCGACGTCGGTGTCCCCGGGCCGGCCGCCGCCTCCCTCGGCGAACAGCACCACCGGCAACCTTTTTCGGGCGGCCAGCTCAAACACGCGGTCGGTCTTGGCATGATTGCGCATGCCCTGCGTTCCGGCCAGCACGGTGTAGTCGTAGGACACGACGACCGCCTCGGCCGCCGCTCGCCCGAATCGGTCCGCGCCGATCGTGGCCAGGCCGGCGACCAGGCCGTCGGCGGGGGTGTTGGCGATCAGGTCGGCTTCCGAGCGTCGGCTGCGCTGCGCGGCAACGGCGAGCGCACCGTATTCGACGAAGCTGCCGGCATCGACCAGATCGGCGATGTTCTCCCGCGCGGTGCGGCGTCCCTGAGCGTGACGCTTGGCGACGGCGGCCGGGCGCCCCTCGTCGAGGGTGCTCAGATGCCGCGCCCGCACCTCATCCAGATCGGCGCGGGATCGGTCGAGATCGACTGCAGACGTGGACGTGTGGTCATCGGCCGCGGCGGCCGAACGGGCGAAGACCAGCAATGGATCTCCGGTCCCGACGACCTGCCCCGGCGTCACGAAACCGCGGACCGTGCGCAGCGAGCCGGGTGCGGTGAGTACGTGTTGCATCTTCATCGCCTCGAGGACGATCAGTTGGTCACCGGCAGCGAACTCGACGCCTTCGGCCGCCACCTCCACCACGGTGCCGGCCAATGGCGCGCGCAGCACCTCCTCGCCCGGGTAGAGCTCGACCGCCGCGACGCGAATCTCGGGGTGGCGGGACGACACCGCGGCCGCCAACTCGGGAAGCTTCGCGTCGAGGAAGTCCGTCGTCACCCAGCCCGACTGGATTCGATTGTCCGCCAACAGCTCTCGCAGTAACGCGAGGTTCGTCCGAACGCCCTCGACGCCGAATTCCCCCAGCGCCGTCCGAGACTTACGAACCGCTGCCTGCAGAGACTTTCCGTGCACGCGGGTGACGACCTTGGCCAGCAGAGAGTCGTACCGCGGGCCGAGGACCAGGCCCGGCCGCCCGTGCGTGTCGACGCGCACCCCGGGACCGCTCGGGGGCGAAAACACCGACAGGGTGCCCGTCGAAGGGTCGACCGACCCGTCGGCGGCAAGCGTCTCCGCATTCACCCGGGCCTGCACGGCGATTCCGCGTCGCGCGGCCGGCTCACCGATGACTTCGCTTCCGTCCGAGGCGATCCCCGCCGGCAACCCCAGCTCGTAGAACGACGCCCCGCCCGCGATGGCCAGCTGGACGGCCACCAGATCCACGCCGGTGGTCTCCTCGGTGACTGTGTGCTCCACCTGAATGCGTGGGTTGATTTCGAGGAAGAAGAATTTCTCTCCGGTGACCAGGAATTCGACGGTCGCCAGACCGCGCAACCCGACCCGGGCGCACAGCCGCGCCGACGCCTCGTGCAACGCTCGCCGCAATGCGTCCGAAACCCCTTGGGCCGGCGCGATTTCGAGCAGCTTCTGGTAGCGCCGCTGAATGCTGCAGTCACGGTCGCCGAGAGCCAGCGCACGCGTCTGCTGCCCGGCCCGCGCGGCCACGATCTGGACCTCAATGTGCCGCGCGGCGCCAAGGCAAACCTCGGCGAACACCGCCGGATCACCGAACGCCAGCCGCGCCTCTGCGGCGCACTGTTGGTAGGCCATGTCGACCTGCTGGGCGCTGTGCACCTTCCGCATTCCCCGGCCCCCGCCACCGGCGAGGGCCTTGATCATGATCGCGCCGGCTTGGGCGACCGAGAAGGCGCGCACCTCTTCGAGGCTGCTCGGCCCTTCCGTAGCGGGCAGCACGGGAAGCCCTGCGGCGAGGGCCGCACGGCGAGCCGCCGATTTGTCACCGACCAGTGCGATCACGTCGGCTTCCGGCCCCACGAACGTCAAGCCGGCGTCCGCCGCGGCGCGCGCGAACTCGGCATTCTCACTGAGAAACCCGTAGCCGGGATGAATCAGCTCGGCGCCCGACCGCTTCGCCGCCGCCAACATCGCGGACTGGTCCAGATAGGCCTGCGGACCGGTTCCGGAAAGGCCGATCGCCTCGTCGGCGGCATGCACGTGTGGACTGTCGGCGTCGTCTTCGGCGTAGACGGCTACCGTTCGGATAGCCAATTCCGTTGCGGTCCGGATGATTCGGAGCGCGATCTCGCCGCGGTTGGCTATCAGCAGGGTCGCGCTCACCGGAGCGGGTCACCCCATTGGACCTGCTCACGCAGCTTCCCCTTGAGCAGTTTGCCGCCGGCGTTGCGCGGCAACGGCTCCGCCACCACCGCGATGTATTGCGGCACTTTGAAGTCCGCCAGCCGTTCTCGGCAGTGCTCGAGCACGGCGCGCACGTCGATGGATTCGCCGGCACCGACGAGGACCGCACCGACCTTTTCTCCCATCACGTCGTCGGGGACCGCCAGCACGCAGGCATCCGCGACATCGGGTGCGGCCAGCAGCACGGCTTCGACCTCGACGCTGGACACATTCTCGCCGCCCCGGTTGATGGTGTCCTTCAGTCGGTCGACGATGTGGACCCGGCCGGCGTCGTCGACCCTGACGACGTCGCCGGTGTGTAGCCAACCGTCCGCGAAAGCGGCGGAATCGGCCTCGGGCCGATTCCAGTAGCCGGCTGTCACATTCGCGCCCCGAGCGAGCAACTCGCCAACGCCCATCTCGTCGCCGCGCAGCGGGGCTATCGCCAGATCGACCGAGGGAACCGCGTATCCCACCGAGTCGGCGTGGTCGACCGCGTCGCGGTCGGGCAGCACGGTCATCAGCGAGGCCGTTTCGGTCATCCCGTAGCCGTTGAAGACCATGGCGCGCGGAAAAGCTTCTTTGACCGACCGCACCAACGACGGCGCGATCGGCGCGCCGCCGTAGGCCACCCAGCGGACGCCCGAAACGTCCGCCCCGGCAAACTCCTTGTGCCGCAATAACAACGAGTAGACGGCCGGAACAGTCACCATGTTCGAGATGCGCTCGGCCGTCAGCGCGGCGATCAACTCGTCGAGGTCGAGTGCGGGCATGATCACCGATGCTCCCCCGAGACGGGCAGCCACCAAAAGCTGTGAGTTGCAACCCGTCACGTGAAACAGCGGAACCGAGATGAGCGTGCGCATGTCCTCGCCGAGATCCCTCGGCACGCCCTTGGGGTGACCGGTGGTGCCCGAGGTGTAGAAAAGGGCGGCCGCGTCGGCGCGGTCGAGCTGTTCCGTCACGTACGGGCGGCCGTCGGGCAGCGGCACACCCGGCGCCAGGTCCACCCGCACACCCGAGTCGGTCAGAACGTACTCGACCTCCGGTTGCGCGGAGCGCGTATTGACCGCCACCACAACGCCGCCGGCCATCACGGTACCCCAGAACGCCAGCACCCAATCGATTCCGGCCGGGTAGCGCACGGCGACCCGGTCCCCCGGTCGCACGCCGGCCGCGACCAGCCCACCGGCGACCCGCGAGGCGCGGTCCCACAGCTGCCCGTAGGTCAATCTGTCGGCGCCCAGCTCGACGACGGCCTCGCTGTCGGGGCGATTGCCGACGTGCCCGGCGAGCATCTCCACCAGCGTCGCAGGCAAGTCGTCGTAATGCGGAACGTCATTGGCGTCGCGGGAGACACCCACCGTCGCGAACGGATTGTGGTCGCGCGGAATTTCGATCACTGCAGCCATTGCCCGATCCTGTTATCCGGTGTCCTATCGTGATAGCGGTGATGATCGAGGATCCCGCCATCATGCCGGAGGCGTTCTTCGCTGTCGACGGCGACTCCTACCTACCGGGTGCGATGACGCGAGGCCCGTGGGGCGCGGCGATGGGCGGTCAGATCGTGGGCGGCCTATTGGCCTGGGGGATAGAGCGTTCCGGCATCGAGCCCGACCTGCAGCCCGCGAGAATCACCGTCGACCTGCTGCGCCCGGTCCTGCTGGAGCCGGTGCAGCTCGAGACCTCGGTGCAGCGGGAAGGTCGCCGCATCAAGCTGGTCGACGCGACTACAGCGTCACCGTGAGCCGACTGCCCGACGGGGAGTTCGTCGGCCTGGCCGCCCAGAGCCACTACGGGACGGCCGGTGTGGCCACCGGCGCCGCAACACTTTTCGACCGGCACGGGCCGCTCGGCACCAGCTCGGCGCTGGCTTTGGCCCAGTCGGCCGACGCGTTCCAGCCGTTGTTGAACTAGCCTGCGCGAAGTCCGCTATTTCAGATCGGCGGCGACCCGCTCCAAGGCGGCCAAGTGGTCGTCGACCGTGGCCAGCCCGGCCTTCATGGTGTTCACCGACACGTGCGTGGCACCGGCGGCTTTCCAGGCGGCGATGTCCGCGGCGGCCTTGTCGGGGTCGCCCACCCAGGTGACCCGGCCTTCCATTCCCAGGCTGTCGGCGTCCCGGCCCGCAGCGGCCGCCGCGCGCTGCACCTGCTCACGCGCGTGGTCGAGGCCGGACCCGGGTCCCATCATCGGGAACCAGCCGTCGCCGAGGCACCCGGCGCGTTCGTAGGCGCGATCGGAGGCGGCACCGAACCACACCGGGATCGGGCGCTGGGTGGGCAACGGGGCAAGCCCCGCCCCGGTCACCGTGTGGTACTTGCCCTCGAAGGTGACCGACCGTTGCGTCCACAGCTTCCGCATGAGCTCGACCTGCTCCTCCGAGCGCCTGCCACGGTTGGTGAAGTTCTCGCCGAGCGCCTCGAACTCGACGGCGTTCCAGCCCAGCCCGACGCCGAGCCGGAAGCGGCCGCCGGTGAGCAGGTCGACCTCGGCAGCCTGCTTGGCCACCAACACCGTCTGCCGCTGCGGCAGGATGATGACGCCGGTGACGAGTTCCAGCGAGGTGACCGCGGCCAGGAAGCCGAACATGGCGAACGGCTCATGAAAAGTCGAGTCGATGTCATACGGGCCGTGCCAGCCCGAGTGAACGGTCGGGTCGGCGCCGACGACGTGGTCGTAGGCCAGAATGTGGGTGAACCCGAGTTGTTCGACACCCTGCGCGTACGAACGTACGACTGCGGGGCTGCCGCCAAGCTCGGTCTGCGGAAAAACAACTCCTATGCGCATTCAGCGTTCAACCACTGCGCACGTCAACTGCTTCCCAACAAGTGAGCCGGCTACTCACTCCATCAACTGGGCGGCGACGGTCGCGCCCAGATTCCAGCAGGCCTCCACGTCGGCCTTGCCCGGCTTGCCCAGCACCACAACCGTCTCGGCCACCTGCGCCCAGCCCAGCCCGGTCGTGATGGCCGCGAGACCCCGCTCGGCTCCCTCGACGCCCTCGTTGCCGTGCAGCCACGCGCCGAACGGTCGGCCTCGAGTGCTGTCGAGCAGTTGGTAGTACGCGCAGTCGAACGCGTGCTTCAGCGCGCCCGAAATGTAGCCAAGATTCGCGGGGGTGCCCAGGAGGTAACCGTCAGCCTCGAGCATCTCGACCGGCGACACGGTGAGCGCCGGTCGGCGCACGACCTCGACGCCCTCGATCTCGGGGTCCGTGGCCCCGGCGACGACGCCCTCGAACATCTCCTGACAGTGCGGCGACGGCGTGTGGTGGACGATCAGCAGACGGGCCACTAGCTGGCTCTCACCTCCTCGGGTGCGCTCGCCGATCAGGTGTGGACGATCCAGCCGGCTTCGGTGTAGGGAGCGAGTTGCTCCGGATCGTTGATCGTGATGTACAGGTCGCCTCCCGTCGGCATAGCGAAGCCGACGAATCCGTGTGCGGTCTGCCCGTCGTGAAGGCCGCCCGATTGCAGCGGGGGCATCTTGTGGAGCCTCTGGTAGTCGACCGCAAGCGTTGACGGCTGGGGCGCGTCGTCGGGATGGGTCCATGGCTGATTGCCGCCGCCGTATGCGGCGAATATGTAGCGCTGGTCGTACTCGAAGAATCGGTGGGACGTCCCGGTGATAGTCAGTTCCACCACGTTGCATGAGGAGCCATACGTCGGACTCGCAAAATGAGAGGCGCACCCGGGCGGTAACCACGTTGCACTGTTGACAGTGATGTCGGCGGTCGCGCCGCCGGCCGCCCGCGCATGCACCGGCACGCCCATCTGACCGATCGGGAACGGTGAACTCTCGGATGGGGGGTCCGCCGAACCGGTGGGACACGAGCATGCGGCGATGACTAAGGCGACCGCGGCGACCGCGGCTGCGGCGATTACGGATCCCGCGCGCACCCCGCCAGGCTACCCGCAGCGCTGCCCGCGAAAAACGCGGACGCTCTGATGCCTATGAGCTGCTCACCGGCCGGCCTGCTGTTCTTGTAGTTTCAGGGCCGTCCCCATTGCTGCCCGCGCGCGGCGTCGGTCCCCCGCATAGTCGTAGGCCCGGGCCAGCCGGTACCAGCGCCGCCAGTCGTCGGGGTCGCCTTCCACCTCGGTGCGCACGGTGGCGAATAGGGCGTCGGCCGCGCCTCGCTCGATGCGGCCCGATGGCCGCCTCGGCAGCGCGCTGATGTCGAGTTCCATTCCGTCCGCTGCGATCAGGCGCGCCAGCCTCTGGTGGGCGAATCCGGCCCGCAGGGTGGCGATCATGGCCCACAACCCGATGAGGGGCATGATCACCAACGCCAGCCCGAGGCCCACCTCGGCGGCGCGTCCCGAGGCGATCATCGCGAATGCCAGCCGCCCCAAGAACACGAAGTACGCCAGCATGGCCGCGCACATGAAGGCGATGAGCAGTTGGACCCGCAGAGCGCGCGTGCCTTCGGTGCTCATTGCACATTCATTGCAGGTTGAGCAGCGGCTCGAGGCCCACCGTGAGGCCCGGGCGCTCCCGGATGCACCGCACCGCCCGCAGCACGCCCGGCACAAAGGAGGTCCGATCCAGGCTGTCGTGCCGGATCGTCAGCGTCTCGCCTTCCGTCCCGAAGAGCACCTCCTGATGGGCGACCAACCCGGCCAGCCGCACCGAGTGCACCGGGATGCCTTCCACGTCGGCGCCGCGGGCGCCGGGCAGGCTGGTGCTGGTGGCATCGGGATTGGGCGGCAAGCCTTTTCGGGCTTCGGCGATGAGCTTGGCGGTCCGCCCCGCGGTGCCCGACGGGGCATCAGCCTTGTGCGGGTGATGTAGTTCGATCACCTCGGCGGAGTCAAAGAAGGGCGCCGCCTGCTTGGCGAAATGCATCGACAGCACGGCACCGATCGCGAAGTTGGGCGCGATGAGCACGCCGGTGTCCTTGCCGGCCAGCCAGGACGCCACCTGTTCCAGGCGCTCGCCGGTGAAGCCGGTGGTGCCCACGACGGCGTGAATCCCATTGTCGACGAGGAACTTCAGATTGCCCATCACCACGTCGGGGTGGGTGAAGTCGATGACGACTTCGGTGCCTGAGTCGGTGAGCAGGCTCAGTGCATCACCAGCGTCCACCTCCGCGGACAGGGTCAGATCCTCGGCGGCCCGCACGGCCGCCACCATGGTGGACCCGACTTTGCCCTTGGCTCCCAAGACACCAACCTGCATGGCCTTCACCCTAGACCGGGTTGAGCTGGACCCGAGGCACGCCATAGCGAAAACTCGGCCGTGGCATTGATTCTCGGCCCGACCGTGTACACTCCGATAATTGACTGCGCTGATAATTAACCCGCGGGTGTGGAGCTGTCCCGCCACGATCGCAACGAGAGGGCGATGACGAGGCATGCCCGATGTTCCCGCCGCCGACAACGGCCTCGCGCAACCTGACGACGGCTCGATCACCGAAGCGCTTGGCTTGCCGCCGACGCCGTTCTACCAGCCGATCGTGTCGGTGCCCGAGGGGGCAACGGTCGGATACGAAGCCTTGGCCCGATGGCCGAGCCTGGGTTATCCCGACCCGCAGCTGGTGTTCGAGGTTGCGAGCAGCGAACCCGCGATTCTGGCAGAGCTCGACCAGCGATGCATTACCGGCGCGCTGGACACTTTCCTGCAATCCGGCCGTGGAGCGGGGGCGCTGCTGTTCGTCAACACCCACCCGTCCTGCGACTTCCCGAGCGAGGCCGTCGACGCGAGGGCCGAGCGGCTCACCGAACGCCGGCTCCGTCTGGTGTTCGAGCTGACCGAGCGCCACCTGCTGGACCGTCCTCCCACGCTGATGAAGAAAATCGATGCAATACGCCAGCGCGGCTGGGCGATTGCGTTCGACGACGTGGGTGCGGACTCGGCCGCTTTGCCACTGCTGGACGTCGTCGCACCCGAAGTCATCAAACTGGACATGCGGCTGGTGCAGTCGGTACCGGGAGTGTCCGCATCGCAGGTGATGCCGGCGGTGCTGAAATACCGCGAAGGTACTGAAGCGGTCATCGTCGCGGAGGGCGTGGAGACAAGTTCTCAGTACAACCGCGCGCTTGCGTGGGGCGCGACCCTTGCTCAAGGACACCGGTTCGGACCGCCGGTTCCGTTGTCGACATTGCCATTGATGCTCTGGAGCGACTTCGAAGTACCGGCACACCAACGTGTCAGACCGCCGCGGGCCAGGAATTCGCCGTTCAACGTGTTGTTTGCGGCGGGGGCCAAACCGCAGCCGGCAGCTTTGTCAACGATTCAATCGCTGGCTCGTCACATCCGGATCATCGCCACCCTTCCGGAAAACCCCTCGATCGTTCTTGTGGTGTTGCCCGACGACGATCTGGTTCGCGTCAACCAGACCGCACTGCTGCGGATGCGCAAGGCGATTACCGCCATACCCTTCTTTGCGATCTACGGTCACGGCCTTCCGGAGGGGTTCGGCGCAATTGGGATACGCACAGTTTCGGTTGCGCCGTCCGACCCGCTGGCAAAAGAGTTGCTTATTCTCGCGCTCGGCCCGCATGCGGCGGCCGCTATCGCAGTACACGGCTTCGGACGCGAGTCCTTGACCAAGGACCGCAGCGAACTCCGATACGTGGTCAGTTACGACCGCGAGCTCATCACGACGATCGTCTGCGACCTGCTGGCCACCGAATCAGCGGCATGATTGACAGTCCCGTGTTCACAGGCACTTCGTGCACTTGGACCCCGGCGCGCGGCAATGACTTTGACCCCCCGGAGCGCCTCTTCAACGAAGACGACGGCGAGGCGCCTTCACGGTTACCGCACGAACCGCCCCGCGAACCCGCGCAGCGGCAGGTCGGCGCTGGTGATGAGCCCCGGCGGCGCCGCGACGATCGACTTGATCGAGTGCAGCGCGGGCATGCCGGTCACGGTCATGCCGATGGAGGCGAAGTTGTCGGGGTTGGACAGGTCGACGCCGGGCTTGGGGAAGATCATGTGCTTGTTGTAGATGCACGGGTCGCCCTTGATCTGAGTGATGTAGCAGCCCTTAATGTTCCAGCTCGGGTCGGTGTGCGGGGTCATCTGCCACTCCAGGTGCGTTTCGACGCGCGGCACGCCGTCGACCATGCCCTGGTACTTGATGTAGTTGCCGCCTAGCGACCCCTTGGGCAGCGTGTACCAGCCGAGGTCGACGTCCTTGGTGCAGGCGCCCAACTCGTAACTGAACTTCACCTCATCCAGGGGCAGGTCGAAGCAGTCGGCCATCATGAGCACGCTGTCGGCGAAGACGCGGGTGTACTTCTCCAGCTTCGACGGGATCTCCGGGTCGTCGACCGGCTGCCCATAACCCACCTCGATCCAGGTGTCCTTGGAATGGTGGCAGGATACGTCGACGGACTCGATGGTGGTGACGTTCTCGATGTCGGAGACGTCGGCCGAGCACACCACCCCGAGGATCTGGTTCAGCCCCGGGTTCATCCCGGTGCCGTAGAACGTCGCGCCGCCCTTTTCGCAGGCCTCGGCCAGCAGCTTGGTCACCGGCTTGCCCGACGGGTGCGGGTGGTTCCTGTCGCGATGCCACCCGGTGATCCAGTCGGCGGTCGTCACGATGTTGATGCCCGCCTCAAGCACTTTGACGTACAGGTCCTCGTCGGGAAACACTCCGTGAAACGTCAGCACGTCCGGCTTGGCGGCGATGATCTCCTCGACGGTGCCGGTCGCGCTCACGCCATTGGGCGCCAGGCCGGCCAGCTCGCCGGCGTCCCTGCCCACCTTCTCCGGCGAATAGCAGTGCAGCCCAACCAGTTCCAAGTCGGGCTGGGTGGCGATCCGCTTGATCATCTCCGAGCCGACGTTTCCGGTGGCCACCTGGAAAACGCGGATCGGTCGAGCGGGTGCATTCATGTAGTTTCAGCCTTTTCCTAGGATGCTGCGTAGAACTGCTTGGCCCACTTGCGGATCGCGGTGAACCCCTGATACTCGTCGGGGGCCAGAGCGGGCGGGTCGGAGTAGCGCTGGTGCTGCCAGATTTCGACGTCCTGCTCGAACTGCCGGATCACTTCCCGTCCGAACTCGGCCGCCTTGCGCTCGGCCCGCGCGGGGTCCCTGCCGGGCGCGCGCCCGATGTAGACCATGAACCGCACATCGGAGGTGGACTCGTCGACGGGCGTTACGGCGGAGATGGTGCGGTTGTCGACCATCCCCCAGCTCTTGGTCACCGCGATGCCCAGGCCGCCGTTGATGGCCTCCACACCGCTGTTGACGTCCTCGATCTTCTGGCCGTCGTCGCCCTCGAACGTGATCGTGAAATCCACGAAGGACACCGCGTCCCCGAAGTCGTGCCGGGTGAACACCGGCACGATCGGCGTGTTGTGCACGAACTTGAAATGCGCGAAGTCCACCCCGTTTTCGAGCACGTATTGCGGATGTAGCTCCAGGCGCGGCCGATACAGCCGCTGCTGTGGGTGGTAATCGTCGGCGGCGCGGCCGTCGTCGAAGGAGGCGAACACGTCGGGCGCGTCGAAGTACGGCTCGCGGCGTTCGACGTCGTGCCAGATGTAGACCGATTCGTTTCGCTCCACCACGGGATAGGTGCGGATCCGTCTCCCGCGGTTGGGCCGGTCCTGGTACGGGATGCAGACGTTGCGTCCCTCCTGGCTCCACTGCCACCCGTGGAACGGGCACTGAAGTATCTCGCCGACGACCTTGCCGCCGTAACCCAGGTGTGCCCCAAGGTGTTCGCAGTAAGCGTCCATCACGGTGAGCCGGCCGGAATCGGCCCGCCAGGCAACCATCTCGGTGTCGAAGTACTTCATCTTGTGCACGTCGCCCGCGCCGATCTCGTCTGACCAGGCGACCTGGAACCATCCCGTCGGCTTCATCGACAACGGCGGCTTAGCCATCGGGCTCTGCCATCTTCAGCGTCCTCCCGAGAGAATCACAGTGCCCTCTATGAAAATGGTAGCCTGGTCGGGTGGCTACCGCAAATGTCGCGGGGCGCCGCCCCAACCGCCGCGGGAACGCGACGCGCGAGAACATGCTCGAGGCCGCGCTGAGGTCGCTCGCGTCCGGCGAGCGAGGCTCGGTGTCGGCCAACCGCATCGCCAAGGACATCGGCGCCACCTGGGGCGCGGTGCAGTACCAGTTCGGCGACGCCGACGGCTTTTGGGCCGCCGTCCTGCACCGCACCGCCGAGCGGCGGGCCGCCACCTTCTCCACGCTGTCGGCGCCGGCACCACCGGACGCGCCGTTGCGGCAGCGTGTGGGCGCCATCGTCGACACCCTTTACCGCGGCTTGGCGTCGCCGGATTCACGCGCGATCGAGAACTTGCGGGCGGCGCTGCCCCGCGAACCCCAAGAGCTCGAACGCCTCTACCCGCGCACCGCCGCCGAGCTGTTCTCCTGGGGCAAGAGCTGGCTTCAGACCTGCCAGAACGCCTTCGCCGGGCTGGGCGTCGACCGTGACCGGGTCCAAGAGATGGCCGCCCTCATCCCCGGAGCGATGCGCGGCCTGGTGTCGGAGCGCCAACTGGGCTCGTACGCCGACCTTGACATGGCCCGGCGGGGCCTGACCAATGCCCTGGCCGCCTATCTTGAGCAATCCCGGTCGGAAAGTCTCTAGCCTTAGCGTGTGACGTCACCAGACATCCGGATCCGCGAGGCGAAGCCGGACGACTACCCCAGCGTCGCGGACATGCACTATCCGGTGTGGCGACAGTCCTGGGCGGGGATACTGGCGCCTCCCTTGCTCGACATACTCGGTTCGGCCAAACGCTGGGTGGCCGAGGTTTACCCGCAAAGTCTCAGTCGCCGCGGATGGCGCATGTGGATGGCAGAATCCGACGGCCGGACGATCGGGGTGAGCATCTTCGGGCCGGACTCCGCCGGTTCCGATGACCTGCTCATCGACGCCCTCTACATCGCCGAGGAAAGTCAACGGCACGGCATCGGTGGCCGCCTGCTGGACGAGATTGCGCGCGCACATCCGGCGGGTGACGTGGTCTTGTGGTGCGCAGAGAAAAACGGCAAAGCCCGCCGCTTCTACGAGAAGAAAAACTTTCGAATCGACGGGCGCACCCTCAATTGGGAGCCGCTGCCCGGCGTGGTCGTGCCGCACGTGGGCTACCGGCTCAGGCGTCGATGACCAGGCAGCCGCCGTTCGCCCGCTCCTCAGGTCTGCCGAATGTCCAAGCGCGCGAACAACCTCAGCGCCGACGGGCTGATGCGCCGCATCGCGTAGCCGATCCTTGACTCGGCGGCGATCGGCAGCACGGGCGGCCCGGTCTTGACTGCCTTGACAATCGCCTTGGCCACCGCCTCCGGTGTGTAGTTGCGCCGCCGGTATGCCGCATCGGCCTTTTCTCGGGCGCGCTCCTGCTGTTCGGCCGTCATCCCGGCGTAGATGGTGCTCTTGGCGATGTTGGTGTTGACGAATCCCGGGCACACCGCTGTCACCGTGATGCCCTCGTCGGCGAGGTCGGCCCTCAGCGATTCGCTGAATCCCAACACCGCGGCCTTCGAGGTGCTGTACGCCACCATGGATTTCGACGGTATGAACGCCGCGGCCGATGCCACGTTGATGATCGTTCCGCCCTCGCCGCGCTCGACCATCTGCGCCCCGAACGCCCGGCTACCGGCGATGACGCCGCGGACGTTGACGCCCATGATGTCGTCCCAATTCGCCGGACTCGTCTCCAGGAAGCGGCCCGCCATCCCGATGCCGGCGTTGTTGACCAGGATGTCGACCACGCCGTCCTCGGAAAGCACCTGTGCGGCAAGGTCGTTCATCGCGGCTTCGTCGCTGACGTCGACCCGGTACACCGCGGCCTCGGCGCACGCCGCGCGAACGGCATCCGCGCTCTCGTTGGCCGCCGCGAGGTCGCGGTCGACGATCACCACCTTGCGGGCGCCGTGACGAGCGAGCTCTACCGCGGTGGCCCGGCCGATGCCCGCCCCGGCCCCGGTGACCAGCGCGAGTTTGCCCCGCACGTCGCGCGGTCCGCCGCCCGCCGCCGACCCGCTGGGGCCGTCCGCCCCGTCGGCGTTGTGATCGACCCAGTCGGCGGTCAGCCGCGCAATGACGTCGGGACGTGACGCGACCACCCAGTGCCCGCCCTCGATCGGAATCACCCTGCCGCGGGCGGGAATCGCGCCGGTGAACCGTTGCAGGGCGGGTGTCACAAAGATATCTTTGCGCGGCACCAGAACCTGCACGGCGACGCGCGTCTGCGGCAGGTGCGGCGACGGCGACAGCATCGGCGCGGGCATGTTCTCCCGATACAGGTTGAGCCCGTTGACGTAGTCACTGATCGACCGCGGAGTCGCGTCGCGCCGGCTGCGGATACTCGAGCGGCCGATGCGTTCAAAGGCCTCAACGAGTTTCACGCCGAGCCGAGAGCGAAACACCAACTCCGGCAGCACGGGGCACAGGAAGAAGCCGATGTACGTCGAGCCCAGCAGCTGTCTTGCCACCTGAGCGACGGCCCTCGGAGTGCGCGCCGACCGCAGGAAGCTCCCCGCGTATTCCAAGTGCGGACCGGAGATCGACGTGAATGAGGCGACTCTGCCCATCACCGAATCTTCGGTGACCGCCGGCCAGGCTTGGATCGAGCCCCAGTCGTGAGCCAGCAGGTGCACCCGCGCGACACCGAGGCTGCCGATCACCGCGTCGACGTCCGCCACCAGCTGGCCGAAGGCGTACCCCGATCGCCTTGCAGGACAGGCTGATTCGCCTGCGCCGCGGACGTCGTAGGCCACGAAGTTATACCGCCCCCCGTAGTGCGCGTCGAGTTCCGCCGCCACACCGTCCCAGACGTGATGGTTGTCGGGCCAGCCGTGAATGGCGAGTATCGTCGGGCGCCCCGGATCGATCTCGGTGTACCGGTGCACCGCCAGCCTGACGCCGTCGGAGGCGGTGATGATGGAAGCGCTGGGCATGGATCAGCGCGACGCGCGCGCGGTGTTCATGGTGTCGAACGCGACGGCCTTGTGCTCGACGGCAGAGGTCGTGGCAGTCACGGGTCGGAAGTATAGCCGCCTTCGGCGAATATGCGAAACCGCGGGTACCGGGTTCTGCCCAACTCCCGAAACTCGTTGACAAATCCAACAACTATTTTCCGAAATATGAGATATTTTGGTTATGGTTAATGACGTCGGACCGATGTTCGAGGCCCTGGCCGATCCGACTCGACGCCACGTTGTGCAACTGCTGAGCAAAGGCCCTCGGCGGGCGGGCGAGATTTCGGACTCGGCAGGAATATCCAGTCCGCGAATGAGCCGGCACCTGCGGTTGCTGCTAGAGGCCGGCATCGTGATCGATGAGCGCTCGCCCGACGACGCGCGGATGCGCGTGTTCCGCCTGCGTCCCGATTCGATCGTCGCGGTCCAGGCGTGGCTCGATCAGGTGCAGGCGCACTGGAGCGAGCAGTTGCATTCGTTCAAGCGCCACGTAGAAGGACGGCAGCCATGAATGCGAGCACGAGTGTTTCGGTATCGGTGCCAGTCGACCCGGCCACCGCATTCAGGGCCTTCACCGAGGAACTCGATCAGTGGTGGGTACGCGGGCCGATCAACTATTTCGATTCGGCGCGCGCGGTCGCCATGCGATGCGAGCCGGGCGTCGGCGGACGGCTCATCGAGGTGTACGACGAGGTGACCGGCGAAGGGCTCGAACTTGGCCGGATCACCGTTTGGGAGCCAGGTGCCCGCCTGGCGTGGAGCAGCGCCGTCGACGACGTCGAGATCGACGTATCCTTCGAGCCGGTCCCTGCCGGCACCGACGTCATCGTGCGCGCCACGATCACCCCGGGCGGGCGCGACCGCGGTGGCACGGCATGGCTGCGGGTGGTGCCGAAGTGGTTCGGGCCCTGGTGCGTTCGCCGCGGGACCGTCGCCGGCCGGCAGCCCGAGCTGGCGCGGTTGGCCGTCGGCCTGTACTACACGAAGCCCGCGACGGCCGCGCGCTGGCTGACGTCGGTCTTCGGGCTGTCCTCCCCCGATCCGCTACCCGACGTTCCCGACCCGTTGCCCGAGGGTGAGCACGGCCATCCCTGGATCGAGTTCCGGGTCGGCAATTGTTCGCTGATGCTGTTCCCGAACACGGACCGGGTGCCCCCCGGCGCGCACGAAACCTGGGTATTCGTCGACGATCTCGAGGCACACCTGCGAAACGCTCGCGCGGGCGGGGCGAGGATCATCCGCAACATCAAGAAGACGGGCTTCCACGCGTATCAGGCCGAAGACCTGGAGGGTCACCGCTGGACCTTCGCCCAGGCCCGACCCCGCCAGCGGTAAGCCCACTGCGGCATGACCTGCTATAGGCGCAACTCGTACTGCCCGCGATCGGTGTTCGCCAGCATGGCGCGATGCTCGGCGGGCGTGAACGGCCAGACCTCCGGGACGCCGTCCTTGTTCAGATACCAGCTGTCGCAGCCGGTGGTCCACACGGTGGCCGGCATCGCCGCTCGCAACCGCGCGTTGTAACGCTCGGCGGCCGACGATTTCGGCTCCGCCGTGTCGAATTCGCCGCGGCGCCAACGCTGGATCCACCGCAGGATGTAATCGGCCTGCGACTCGGCCACCGACGTGAGCGAGTGGTTTCCCACCGGGCTGTGCGGGCCGAGCATCATGAAGAAATTGGGGAAGCCGGGTAATGCGACGGTTTGGTAGGCCCACGGCCCGTCGCGCCACACGTCGTCGACGGCGATGCCGTCCCGGCCGGTCAGCCGCATCGGCCGGAAGAACGCATGCGTGTCGAATCCGGTACACAGCACGACGACGTCCACCTCGTGGAGTTCGCCGTCCTCGGTCACGATGCCTCGCGGCTCCACGTGGTCGATACCGGCGGTCACCAGCTCGACGTCGTCGCGCTGCATCGCGCGATAGAAACCGCCGGACACCACCAGCCGCTTGCACATCGGCTGGTAATCCGGAGTCAACGCGGCACGCAGCTCGCGGTCACGCACTTGACGCAGGCTGGCACGGCACAACGCCGCCATCAGCTTTCGCCGCAGGCCCGGCTTGGTCAGGGCGACCGCGAAGGTATCGAAGGCCGCGCTGTACGCCCGGTAGGCGAACCGAGTGAGCCACGGGATCCGCCGGTGCGTGACCGCGGCGAACCTGGAGTATCGGGGGTTGGGCACCGGCACCACCCATTGGGCGGTGCGCTGGAAAAGCAGTACCCGGCCCGCCACGCCCGCCAAGCCGCAGACGAGCTGCACGCCGGTGGATCCGTTGCCGATCAGCGCGATTCGCCGCCCGCCCAGCTCGACCGAGTGATCCCAGCGCGCTGAGTGAAAAACGCGCCCGTCGAAGTCGGCCAGACCGGCGATCGACGGCGTCCGGGGATCGTGCAGCACGCCGGTCGCCGAGATCAAAAAGTCCACCGTGGATTCTGCTTGCCCCAGGCTGCCGGCATCTGTGCGCAGCACCCAGCGGGCGCCGTCGAATCGCGCGCCGACGACTTCGGTGCTGAACCGGATTCGGTCGCGGAGCCCGAATTGGTCGGCGACCTCACGGAAGTAGGCCTGGATTTCGCCGCCCGGCGCGAAGAAGTGGGTCCAGTTCGGCTTGGTGGCAAAGGTGTACTGGTAGACCCGCGATGGCACGTCGCAGGTCAGTCCGGGATAGGTGTTGTCACGCCACGTGCCGCCCACCTCGTCGGCCTTCTCGTAGATGGTGACATCGGTAATTCCGCTGCCCACCAAAGCGATTGCGACACACAGCCCGGACATGCCCGCTCCGACGATGGCCACCGCCGGATCGCGTGTCGGGTCGTCCATTCGCCGATCATATTGGCGCCGCCCCGCGCAGATGCTCGAAGATCAGCGACGTCTGGGTGCCGGCGACGTCGGCGTCGGCGTTGAGGTTCTCGACCACGAACGAGCGCAGGTCCTCGGTGTCGCGAGCGGCGACGTGCAGGATGAAATCGTCCGCGCCGGCGAGGAAGTAGACGTCCATCACCTGGCGTCGGCGGCGGATCTGCTGGATGAAGTCGCGGATCTTTCCGCGGGCATGTGACTGCAGGCTGACCGCGATCATCGCCTGCAGCGGCAAGCCCACCGCGACCGGGTCGATGTCGGTGTAGAACCCACGGATGACACCGAGGTCCACGAGCCGCCGGACCCGGCCGTGGCACGTCGACGGCGCGATGCCGACACCGTCGGCGAGGGCGTTGTTGGTGATGCGGGCATCGCCATGCAGCAGGGCCAGGATTCCGCGGTCGACCTCGTCGATATCGGCTGGTCGAACATCCTTCGGCGAGTTCGGCACTCGGGGGGCTCCTTGCGTAGTTCTGTCAGGCATAACGCAACTGTATAGAATGATCATCGGGCTAATTGCTTCTACATCGAATTTTCTTCACACTCGAGGGTATGCGCGTCGGCATTCCCACCGAGACCAAGAACAACGAATTCCGGGTTGCCGTCACCCCCGCCGGCGTCGCCGAACTCATCCGCCGCGGCCACGACGTGCTCATCCAGGCCGGTGCCGGAGAGGGTTCCGCCATCCCCGACACGGAGTTCAAGGCCGCGGGTGCCCAGCTGATCGGCACCGCCGAACAGATATGGGCCCAGGCGGACCTGCTGCTCAAGGTGAAGGAACCGGTTCCGCCGGAGTACGGCCTCCTGCGACGCGGCCAGGTCTTGTTCACGTATCTGCACCTGGCCGCTTCGCGCGCCTGCACCGACGCGCTATTGGCTTCCGGCACAACGTCGATCGCCTACGAGACCGTCCAGGCCCCCGACGGGACACTTCCGCTGCTGGCCCCGATGAGCGAGGTCGCGGGCCGGCTCGCCGCGCAGGTCGGGGCCTATCATCTGATGCGGACCCAAGGCGGGCGCGGGGTATTGATGGGCGGGGTGCCGGGCGTCAAGGCGGCCGACGTCGTCGTGGTCGGCGCCGGCACGGCCGGCTACAACGCCGCCCGGATCGCCGGGGGCATGGGCGCATCCGTGATGGTCTTCGACGTCGACATCAACAAGCTTCGGTTGCTCGATGCCGAGTCCGGTGGCCGCATCGGCACCCGCTACTCATCGGCCTACGAGCTGGAGGGCGCCGTCAAGCGTGCCGACCTGGTGATCGGGGCGGTCTTGGTGCCGGGCGCCAAGGCTCCCAAGCTGGTCTCGAATTCGCTTGTCGCACAGATGAAACCCGGCGCGGTGTTGGTGGACATCTCCATCGACCAGGGCGGTTGTTTCGAGGACTCGCGGCCCACGACCCACGATCAGCCCACCTTCGCGGTGCACGACGCGCTCTTCTATTGCGTGGCTAACATGCCCAGCGCAGTGCCGAAGACGTCGACCGTCGCACTGACCAACGCGACGATGCCGTATGTGATCAGACTCGCCGAACAGGGATGGCGAGCGGCCTGCCGGTCGGATTGCGCTCTGGCCAAAGGGCTTTCGACGCATGAGGGCATGCTGCTGTCCGAGCGGGTGGCCGACGGCCTGGAGTTGCCGTTCACCGATCCGTCGCGCGTACTGGCCTGACGATCAGCCGGCGAGATCGGCGACGATGTCGGCCACCGGCGCCGAACGGGCCGCCTGGAAGGACGTCCCTGCCCACAGGGCCATCCCGTTCGGGTCCTCCCAGTCGGCAGCGGCCTCCCGAATCGGCAGCGTCATCTGGTGCACCTCCGGATAGCCCAGCGGGGCAACGTCGTTCAGCAGACGAGTGAACGTGTTCTCCAGGCCGCGCCCGTACCGGCCGGAGAAGGCACGCGAGACGATGGTCCTGCCGTGCAGCGGGTTCTTCATGGCCGTGCGCTGCGCCTTGTTGGTTCCGGCTTCGTCGGACAGCAGCAGCGCGGTCCCCACCTGGGCGGCCACGGCTCCCCTGCGCAGCACGCCGGCGACGTCCGCGGCGGTACCCAGCCCACCCGCCGCGATGATGGGGACATCACGGTGCGCCCGATGGATTCGATCGATCAGCTGGTGCAGCGACTCGGTGCCGGGCTCCATGTCCGGCGCGAACGTGCCGCGGTGGCCGCCGGCGTCAGGGCCCTGCACCACCAGGCTGTCCGCTCCCGCGGCGACGGCAACCCCGGCCTCGTATGCCGATGTCACAGTTACCATCACCAACAGGCCCAGCGCGCTGAGCCGTCGTATGACATCGGGCGAGGGCACGCCGAAGGTGAAGGACACCAGCTCCGGGCGGATATCGGCCACCACCTCGAGCTTGCGTTCCCAGTTGTCGTCGTCTCCATACTCCGGTGTGCCGACCTCGACCTGGTAGTGCTCGGCGACTCCCTCGAGCTCGTTGGCGTAGTAGTCCAACGCCGCCCAGTCGGCGACACTCGGTTGCGGCACAAGCAGGTTGACGCCCAGCGGGCCGGTCGTCAGCGCGCGGGCCGCCGCGATGTCGTCGGCGAACCGCTCCGCACTGAGGTATCCCGCGGGTATGAAGCCGAGGCCACCCGCATTGGAAACCGCCGCGGCCAACTCCGGGGTGCCCGGGCCGCCAGCCATCGGGGCACCCACGATGGGCACCGCGATGTCCCAAAAGCCCAGTACCATCCGAGCTAATCTACCATCGCCCGAAGTTGTTGGGGCAGTGATCGTTTCAGCGATCGTTTCGATGCATACGGGCCCAGGACCGCGGCGCCGTAGCGCTTGCTCAGCAGCCGGTGGGCCACCGCGTTGACCTCCTCGACGGTCACCTCGTCGATCTGCCGCAAGCTGTGCTCGATGCTGCGGTGTTTGCCGTAGTTCAATTCGCTGCGGCCGATGCGGCTCATCCGGGAGCCGGAATCCTCCAGTCCCAGCACCAGGCCGCCGCGCAGCGAGCCCTTGGCGATGCGGCATTCCTCCTCGGTGATGCCGTCGCGGGCCACCGCCTCGAGCACGTCGCCGGTGACGGCCATGACGTCGGAAAAACGCTCGGGCAGGCACGCCGCGTACACCGACAGCGCGCCGCTGTCGGCGAACATGTCCAGCGTCGAGTACACGGAATAGGCCAGCCCGCGCAACTCCCGGACCTCCTGGAACAACCTGGAACTCAAACCGCCGCCGAGCACGGTGTGCAGCACCGAAAGCGCCCAGCGGTGCTCCCAGCCACGTCCCGGGGTGCGGACGCCCAGCGACACGTGAGTCTGCTCGGCATCCCGGTTCACCAGCACCAGCCCCGGCTGGCCGCCGACCCGCCCCGCGCCCTTGCGAGGAGCTATCGGCTGGCGTCCGCGAACCAGACGCGACCCGAAGTGGTCGCGCACCAGCGCGAGCACCTCGTCGTGGTCCACGTTGCCGGCCACCGCGACGACCATGCGTTCGGGGGTGTAGCGCCGAACATGAAAGGAGTGGAGCTGGGCACGGGTCATCGCCGATACCGACTCCGCGGTGCCGATCACCGGGCGGCCCACCGGGTGGTCGCCGAACAGCGCCGCCAAGAACACGTCACCCAGCGCGTCCTCGGGGTCGTCGTCGCGCATCGCAATCTCCTCGAGGACGACGTCGCGCTCCAGCTCGACGTCCTCGGCGGCGCACCGACCGTTGAGCACCACGTCGGCGACCAGGTCGACGGCCAGCTCCAGATCACTGTCCAGCACGTGCGCGTAGTAGCAGGTGTGCTCCTTGGCGGTGAACGCGTTCAGCTCCCCGCCGACGGCGTCCATGGCCTGCGCGATGTCGACGGCCGTGCGGGTCGGGGTCGACTTGAACAACAGATGCTCGAGGAAGTGCGCCGCCCCCGCCACGGTGGTGCCCTCATCGCGCGACCCGACACCGACCCAGACCCCGACCGATGCGGAGCGCACCGCGGGCAGGTACTCGGTGACCACCCGCAGTCCGCCCGGCAGGGTGGTGCGCCGGACGGCCTTGTGCTCGGTGTTCACCTCGGCAACCTGCGCCCCCCGGCGCAGGGCCGCCATGGGATCGGGTGGCGGCCTTCTGGAATCAGCTAGCGGCATCGGCCGAAGCGGGAGCCGGGGCGGCGCTGCCTGCCGAGTCCGCTGCATCCGCCGCGTCGGCTGCGTTTTCTTCGGCCACCAACACCAGGGAGATCTTCCCCCGCTTGTCGATGTCGGCGATTTCCACCCGCAGCTTGTCGCCGACGTGCACGACGTCCTCGACCTTCGCGATGCGCTTGCCCTTGCCGAGCTTGGAGATGTGCACCAACCCGTCACGCCCCGGCAACAGCGACACGAAAGCGCCGAAATCCGTTGTCTTGACCACGGTTCCGAGGAACCGTTCGCCCACCGTCGGCAGCTGCGGGTTGGCGATGGCGTTGATCCGGTCGATCGCGGCCTGCGCCGACGGGCCGTCCGTGGCGCCCACGAACACGGTGCCGTCGTCCTCGATCGAGATCTGCGCGCCCGTCTCCTCGGTGATGGCGTTGATGACCTTGCCCTTGGGGCCGATGACCTCGCCGATCTTGTCCACCGGAACCTTGATCGTGGTCACCCGCGGCGCATAGGGGCTCATCTCGTCGGGTTTGTCGATCGCATCCGCCATGACTTCCAAAATGGTCAGCCGGGCGTCCTTGGCCTGCTCGAGCGCGCCCGCGAGCACCTGGGAGGGGATCCCGTCGAGCTTGGTGTCCAGCTGCAGGGCGGTGACGAAGTCCTTGGTGCCCGCGCACTTGAAGTCCATGTCGCCGAACGCATCTTCGGCGCCCAGGATGTCGGTCAACGTGACGAACCGACGCTCGGTTTTGCCATCGACTTCTACATCGTCGGAAACCAGCCCCATGGCGATCCCGGCCACCGGCGCCTTCAGCGGTACCCCCGCGTTGAGCAGCGCCAGCGTGGACGCGCAGACCGAGCCCATCGACGTCGACCCGTTGGAGCCCAAGGCCTCGGACACCTGGCGGATGGCGTACGGGAACTCCTCGACGCTCGGCAGCACGGGGATCAGGGCCCGCTCGGCCAGCGCGCCGTGCCCGATCTCGCGCCGCTTCGGCGAGCCGACGCGGCCGGTCTCGCCGGTGGAGAAGGGCGGGAAGTTGTAGTGGTGCATGTACCGCTTGGTGGTCTCCGGTCCCAGCGAGTCGATCTGCTGGGCCATCTTGACCATGTCGAGCGTGGTCACTCCGAGGATCTGCGTCTCGCCGCGTTCGAACAGTGCACTTCCGTGTGCCCGCGGAACCACGGCGACCTCGGCCGACAGGGCCCGAATGTCGGTGATTCCCCGGCCGTCGATGCGGAAGTGGTCGGTGAGGATGCGCTGGCGGACCAGCTTCTTGGTCAGCGAACGGAACGCTGCGGAAACCTCTTTTTCGCGGCCCTCGTAGGTGTCGGCCAGGCGCGCCAGCACCTCGGCCTTCAGTTGGTCGGTGCGCGCGTCGCGCTCGGCCTTGCCGCTGATGGTCAACGCCTTGGCGAGTTCGTCGGTGGCCACCGAGGCGACCGAGTAGTAGACGTCCTCCTCATAGTCCGGGAAGGTCGGGTAGTCGGCGACCGGCTTGCTGGACTTTCCAGTGGCCCCGGCCAGCTCCTCCTGCGCGGTACACAGCGCGGCGATGAACGGCTTGGCAGCCTCCAAACCTTGCGCCACAACGGCTTCCGTCGGCGCCTGAGCACCGCCCTCGACCAGTTGGATGACGTTCTCGGTGGCCTCGGCCTCGACCATCATGATCGCGACATCGGGCCCATCCACGCCTTCGACCTTCCGGCCGGCCACCACCATGTCGAAAACGGCCCGCTCGATCTGGTCGACGGTGGGGAACGCGACCCAGGTGCCGTCGATGAGCGCCACCCGGACACCGCCGATCGGGCCGGAGAACGGGAGGCCGCCCAGCTGGGTGGAGGCCGAGGCGGCGTTGATCGCGAGCACGTCGTATAGGTCGTTGGGGTCCAAGCTCAGGATCGTGACCACGACCTGGATCTCGTTGCGCAGGCCGTCAACGAACGATGGGCGCAGCGGGCGGTCGATGAGCCGGCAGGTCAGGATGGCGTCGGTGGAAGGCCGGCCCTCGCGGCGGAAGAACGAACCGGGGATGCGGCCGGCGGCATACATTCGCTCCTCGACGTCGACCGTCAGCGGGAAGAAGTCGAAATGCTCCTTCGGACTCTTGCTGGCGGTGGTCGCCGACAGCAGCATGTTTTCGTCGTCCAGGTAGGCGACCACGGCCCCGGCGGCCTGCAGGGCCAACCTGCCGGTCTCGAAACGGACGGTGCGGGTGCCGAAGCTCCCATTGTCGATGATGGCGGTCGCCTCGAACACGCCCTGGTCAATTTCCTCTACAGACATTTCGTCCGTGCGGCCTCTCTGCAATTAGTCGGCTTTCGCGTCGTTCGGCGGGAGTAACCCGAGAGCTTCCCTGTGAGATAAGGAGTCTGAATGCGGCTACGGCCATCGATCGAAGCGGCCGACCTGCCCCAGATCCGGAGAGCCCGGCAGCCACTACCGAGGACCGCCCGATGCAGACCCGGGCTGCTCCCTGGTGACGTGCGCGCTGACACGCTGGAACGGCACGCGCGGATCTGCGCCTACCGCACCGTTTGCTCGGGCCGAAACCGGCCCAGAACGCTCCCACTCTACACGGGCCGAGTTCGCCGGCCAGCGGGCACTCGGGATTTGCCGGAGTCAGCGACGCAGGCCCAGGCGCTCGATGAGCGAGCGGTAACGCTCGACGTCGATCTGGGAGATGTATTTGATCAGCCGCCGCCGGCGGCCCACCAGCAGCAGCAGCCCCCGCCGCGAGTGGTGGTCGTGCTTGTGCACCTTGAGGTGCTCGGTCAGGTCCGCGATCCGCTTGGTCAGCAGAGCGATCTGCGCCTCGGGGGATCCGGTGTCGGTGTCATGCAAGCCGTACTGACCCAGAATTTCTTTTTTCTGCTCGGCCGTAAGCGCCACGAAACTCTCTCCATCATTCGGTCCGCGATCATCAGTGTCAGGACGCGGCCACCGCGAACCGCAGCACGCGCCGATGTCGACCGGCAGTTTAGCAGTCCGTGAGCAGGGCACGCGCCCTGTCGGTGTCCTCACCCATCGCGGCGACGAGGTCTTTCACGGAGTCGAACTTGCGCTGACCGCGGATGCGCGCGACGAAGTCGAGCGCCACATGCTGTCCGTACAGGTCGGCCGCAGTGTCGAGGACGAACGCCTCGACGGTGCGGGTGCGTCCGGAGAAGGTGGGGTTGGTGCCGACGGACACCGCCGCCTGGTAGCGCTCGCCCGGCACCACCGTGCCGGTGACCGGTCCGTGCCCGAGGACCGTGAACCAGGCCGCGTACACGCCGTCGGCCGGGATGGCCGAGTACATCGGCGGAGCCACGTTGGCCGTCGGAAAGCCCAGCTCGGCGCCGCGACCGCAACCGCGGACCACCACGCCCTCGACGCGGTGCGGGCGGCCCAGCGCCTCGGTCGCCGCGACCATGTCGCCGGCGTCCACGCAGGCCCGGATGTACGTGGAGGAGAACGTCACGGTCTCGTTGCTGTGGTGCTCCGACAGCAGTGACATGGACTCCACCGCGAACCCGAATCGCTCGCCAGCGCGCCGCAGGGTGTCGACGTTGCCGGCCGCCTTCTTGCCAAAGGTGAAGTTCTCGCCCACCACGACCTCCACCACGTGCAGGTTTTCCACCAGCAGCTCGTGGATGTAGCGCTCCGGCGTGAGTTTCATGAAATCCGTCGTGAACGGCATGACGAGGAAGACGTCGATACCGAGGTCCTCGACGAGCTCGGCGCGACGGGTGAGCGTCGTCAGCTGGGCCGGGTGACTGCCTGGATAGACCACTTCCATCGGGTGCGGGTCGAACGTCATCAGCACGGCCGGCACATTGCGCGCGCGCCCGGCCTTCACCGCATGGGCGATCAGCTCGGCGTGGCCGCGATGCACCCCGTCGAACACCCCGATCGTGAGGACGCATCTGCCCCAGTCCGTGGGAATCTCGTCCTGGCCGCGCCACCGCTGCACGACCGCAAGCCTACGGCCCCGAAGCGGGGGATGGCGCGCCATCCCAGCGAGACATCCTCACCGGGGCCCTCGTGGCCCTAAACTTCTGCTTGTGAGGGCTGACGACGGGCCTGGCGGTATCACCGCGGTCGGCCAGGACTATCTGAAGGTCATCTGGAATGCCCAGGAATGGTCTTCGGAGGGGGGGCCCGCGAAGGTCAGCACCAAAATGCTGGCCGACCGGATCGGGGTTTCGGCCAGCACGGCCTCGGAGTCGATTCGCAAACTCGCCGAGCAGGGCCTGGTCGACCACGAGAAGTACGGGGCGGTGACGCTGACCGAGGCGGGGCGGCGTGCGGCGCTCGACGTGGTGCGCCGGCACCGGCTGCTCGAGACCTTTCTGGTCAACGAGCTCGGCTACGGCTGGGACGAGGTGCACGACGAGGCCGAGGTGCTCGAGCACGCGGTATCGGATCGCCTGGTGGCCCGTATCGACGCCAAGCTGGGGTATCCGCGGCGCGACCCGCACGGCGACCCGATCCCCGCCTCGGACGGGCGCGTGCCCACGCCGCCGGCCCGACAGCTGTGGGCGTGCGGCGACGGGGATACCGGGACGGTGGCCCGAATCTCCGATGCCGATCCGCAGATGCTGCGCTATTTCGCCGACGTCGGGATCATCCTCGACTCCCGGCTGCGGGTCCTGACCCGCCGCGAATTCGCCGGCATGATCTCGGTTGCGATCGAATCGGATGACGGCTCGCGGAGCACGGTCGATCTGGGCAGTCCGGCGGCCCGTGCGATCTGGGTGGTGGCCTAGTCGGCCAACAGGCCTTTGGCGATGTGGGTCACCTGCACCTCGTTGCTGCCCGCATAGATCATCAGCGACTTGGCGTCCCGGGCGAGCTGCTCCACCCGGTATTCGGCCATGTAGCCGTTTCCGCCGAAAAGCTGCACGGCCTCCATCGCGACGTCGGTTGCCGCCTCCGACGAGTACAGCTTGATCGCCGATGCCTCGGCCAGCGTCAACGGTTTTCCGGCCCGCTGCCGCTCGATGGTGTGGAACACCATGTTCTGCACATTCATTCGGGCGATCTCCATTTTTGCCAGCTTGAGCTGGATCAGCTGGAATTGCCCGATGTTCTTGCCCCAGAGCGTTCGCGTCTTGGCGTAATCCACGCACAGCCGGTGGCATTCGTTGATGATGCCCAGCGCCATCATCGCGATCCCGATCCGTTCGGCGGCGAAGTTGGCGCGGGCGCTGTCGCGGCCGTCGCCATCGGCGTGCCGTTCGTTCTCGCCGAGCAGGCGGTCCGGCGTCAGCCGCACATTGTCGAAGAACAACTCGCCGGTCGGCGAGGACATCATGCCCATCTTCTTGAACGGCTTGCCCTGCGTGAGCCCCGGCATCCCCGCGTCCAGCACGAAGATCAGCACGGGCCGGTTGCGCCGGTCCACCTTCTTGTCCGGGGAGGCATCCCCGTCATCCAATTTGGCGTACACCACCAGCACGTCGGCGTAGGGCCCGTTGGTGATGAATGTCTTCTGCCCGTTGAGAATGTAGTCCGGGCCATCGCGTTTGACATGGGTCTTCATGCCGCCGAAGGCATCCGAGCCGGAGTCGGGCTCCGTAATGGCCCACGCCGCAATCTTTTTCAGCGTCATCAGGTCGGGCAGCCAGCGTTCCTTCTGGGCCAGCGTGCCGCGGCTCATGATCGTGGCCGCGCCCAGGCCGATGCTGACGGACGCGGTGCTCAGCAGTCCGATGCTGACGCCGGCCAATTCGGAGACCAGCACGGCCATCATCGATGCCTGGCCGCCCGATCCGAAACCGCCTGCGGCCCCGCTCTTTTCAGACTGCCCGCTCCGCTCGCGCTCCAGCATCGACTTGACGGCCTCGGCGGCCATGGCGTCCAGGCCGAACTGGCTGAAGAGCTTGCGGGCAATCGGATACGGCGACAGCTGACCGCTTTCCAGTTCGTCCAGATGGGGCCGGATTTCCTTGCCGATGAACTGACGAACGGCATCCCGAACCATCAGATCGGTGTCGGACCATTCGATCATGTCAGTGGGGTTCAGCGTTCGGCGCGCTGGTAGGCGGTGACGACCGCCGCGCCCCCCAGCCCGATGTTGTGCTGCAGAGCCGCGGACACGTTGTCGACCTGACGCTTGTCCGCGGTGCCCCGCAGCTGCCAGGTCAGCTCGGCGCACTGCGCCAACCCCGTCGCGCCCAGCGGGTGACCCTTGGAGATCAGGCCGCCGGATGGGTTGACCACCCAGCGCCCGCCGTAGGTGGTGTCGCCGTTGTCGACGAGCTTGGGCGCCTCGCCGGGGCCGCACAGTCCGAGCGCCTCGTAGAGCAGCAGCTCATTGGCCGAGAAGCAGTCGTGCAGCTCGATCACCTGGAAGTCCTCGGGACCCAACCCGGATTGGTCGTAAACCCGTTGCGCCGCCTGGACATTCATGTCGTAGCCGATGAGATTCTTGGCGCTGCCGTCAAAGGTCGACGCGAAGTCGGTGGTCATCGCCTGGCCGACGATCTCCACGGCCTGGCCGGCCAGGCCGTGGCTGTCGACGAAGGACTCCGAGGCCACGATCGCCGCCCCCGAACCGTCCGACGTCGGCGAGCACTGCAGCTTGGTCAGCGGGTCGGAGATCATCCGCGACGCCAGGATGTCGTCGAGCGTGTAGGACTCCTGGAACTGCGCGAACGGATTGTTGACGGAGTGCTTGTGGTTCTTGTAGCCGATCTTGGCGAAATGCTCTGCGGTGGTGCCGTACTGGCGCATGTGTTCGCGGCCCGCCGCGCCGAACATCCACGGTGCGACGGGCATCGCGAACTCGTCGATCTCGGCCATGGCCTTGACGTGCCTGCCCATCGGCGATTCGCGGTCCTGGGCGCCGCCACTCAAGGCGCCGGGCTGCATCTTCTCGAAGCCGAGCGCGACGGCGCAGTCCACGATCCCGCCGCGGACGGCTTGTGCCGCCAAGAACAGCGCCGTCGAACCGGTAGAGCAGTTGTTGTTGACGTTGACGATGGGAATCCCGGTCATGCCCAGCTCGTAGAGCGCCCGCTGCCCGGAGGTCGAGTCACCGGCGACGTAGCCGACGAACCCCTGCTCCACCTCGCGATAGTCGATGCCGGCGTCTTGCAGCGCGTTCGTTCCCGACTCGCGAGCCATGTCCGGGTAATCCCAGCCCTCTCGGCGGCCCGGCTTTTCAAACTTCGTCATGCCGACGCCGACGACGTAGACCCTGTTGGACCCCTTGTTGGACATGCGCGCACCTTTCGACCCTTGGGTTTTTTGACACCCGTCTAGTCGGCAGCTTAACCGCGCGGCTCGTCGGCAGGAACCCCGCGTGAGCGCTATCCGCCGGATGCCCGTTCAGGCGTGACTGCGTAGGCTCGAACCGACACCGACGACGAAAGACTCACGATCATGAAGGCAACGGTCACTCCCGAAGCCGACCAAGCCATCACCGAAATCGCACAGCGCCACGGGCTGTCCCGAGAGGCGGTGCTGGCAATGCTGTTCTCCCTGCGCGCCGGCGGCGGCACGATGGCCCAGTTCGCCATCCCGGAGCTCGGCGGGACCGGACAATGGATGCGGGGCGGGATGACGATGGTCGGCGACATGTTCGACAACGCGCTCAAGGCACGCGTCGACGCGCTCTGCAACGAGCTGGTGCAACTTCTCGCGACCACTCCCGTGTTTCCTCCCTCGTCGAACTGGTGGCCGGCCGAGCTCGGCGTCCCGAGCGCCTCGGGCGGTCAGAACAATGTGCGCTACGCCTTCTTCCCGGCCACTCGGCGGCTGGCAATCCAGATCGACGGAGTTACCCGGGTTTTCGACACGGGCGAGCACCACATCAGCGGCGTGCAACAACAGCAGGGTGGCGGCTACGGCTCGGTGAACTTCACCAGCCAGTTGGGCACCTTCGGCGTATCGACGCTGCGTGACCTCGGCACGCAACAGGCGGGGCAGGCCCCCACGGCAGCGGCTCCGCCGCAGTTCCAGTCGCAGTACCAGTCCCACCCGACGCCGCACTTCGCGGCCGAGGCGCCGACGGCAGCGCCCGCGTCCGGCGCGGCCGGTGATTCCGCGGCCATCGTGGCGGCCATCGAATCCCTGGCCGACCTGCATCAGCGGGGCATCCTCTCCGACGAGGAGTTCGCCGCGAAGAAGGCCGAACTGCTCGGCCGGCTCTGACGCGCCGGCGCCTCCCGCCCTACAGCGTGGCAGGCCGGAGCACCACCACCGACTTGGTCCGCTGGCCCGCGTCGCGCAGCAGCGCGATCACCCGACCGTCGGCTGCGGTGGCGGCGTAGATCCCGTCGATGCCGCCCGGCCGCAGGGGACGACCATGGCCGGTGGCTTCCGCCTCTTCGGCGGACAGGTCGCGGCGCGGAAACATCAGCAGGCACGCCTGATCCAGGGTCAAGCTCAGCCGGGGCGAGTCGGCCAGTTCGTCGAGCGGGCACGCCATTTCCAGCCCGAAGCGCCCGACGCGGGTGCGCCGCAAAGCCGTCAGATGCCCGCCGACGCCCAGCACGCGGCCCAGATCGCGGGCCAACGCCCGGACGTAGGTTCCCGACGAGCAGTCGACCTCCACCTCGACATCGACGGTTTCGCCGCCATGGTGCGCGGCCAGCACCTCGAAACGGTCGATGCGCACCGGACGGGCCGCCAGCTCGACGGCCGCACCCTCGCGGATCAGCCGATAGGCGCGACGGCCACCCACCTTGATCGCGCTGACCGCCGAAGGCACCTGCTGGATCTCGCCGCGCATGTCGGCGATCGCGGCCGCGATCGCCTCGTCGCTCACATGCTCGGCCGAAACGGTTTGCACCACTTCACCTTCCGCGTCGTCGGTGGACGTGGCCTGGCCCAGGCGGATGGTGGCGGCATACGACTTGGAACTCGTCGTCAGCAGTCCGAGGATCTTGGTGGCGCGCTCGACGCCGATCACCAGGACGCCGGTGGCCATGGGGTCCAGCGTTCCGGCGTGCCCGACCCTGCGGGTGGCAAAGATGCGCCGGCAGCGCCCCACGACGTCGTGACTGGTCATTCCGGCCGGCTTGTCGACGACGAGGATGCCCGGGATGCCCGGATCGCTCACAGGACGATCGCGGTCAGAACCAGCCCGCGC
Source organism: Mycobacterium sp. (assembly GCF_019247615.1). Taxonomy (GTDB): domain Bacteria; phylum Actinomycetota; class Actinomycetes; order Mycobacteriales; family Mycobacteriaceae; genus Mycobacterium. The sequence goes on from NZ_JAFBAT010000243.1 coordinate 33,859, forward strand.
TCCACCGACCAGCGGCCCCGCAGCGCCGTCAGCGGCGGACCGGACAGCGCCTCCCCGTCGATCAGGATCTTCGAGACGAACACTCCCGTGGTGATCCCGTCGGGCGGGTCGAGGTCGAACACGACATGGGCGTCCTCGAAACCCAGCCACCGCTTGGTCAGGGGAAACCAGGCCTTATAGGTTGCCTCCTTGGCGCAGAACAGGATTCGGTCCCAATGTAGGCCCTGCGGCAACACGGCGAGCTCGTGGCGCTCCTCTTCGAGCGTGATCGCGTCCAGCACGCCGTCCGGCAGCACGTCGTGCGGTTCGGCGTCGATGCCCACCGACCGCACCGGCCCGGTCCGTCCCACCACCGCGCCACGGTAACCCGTGCAGTGCGTGAGGCTGCCCACCACGCCGTCGGGCCAGCACGGTTCTCCCTTGTCGCCCTTGAGGATCGGCGCCGGCGGCACGCCGAGCTCGTTCAGCGCGATCCGGGCGCAGTGACGGACGGTGATGAACTCGTTGCGCCGCTTGGCGACCGACTTGGCGATCAGCGGCTCCTCTTCCGGCAAGGGGCTCAGGCCGGGGGGGTCGGAATACACCTCCGCGTACGCCAGGTCCTCGGATACGGTGTCGGGCAGCACCGACGACACCAACGTGCGCCGCGTCATCGGTTCTGCCGCTGCCGCAATCGTTCCCGGAACTGGGTGGCCTGCCGTCGCATCTCGGGGGTGATCACGAAGTGACCGCCGAAGTCGTTGAGATAGCCGGGCGCGTACTGGGGGTCCGGCAGCACCTGCCGCAGCCAGGCGTAGGGCTTGCGGCGCCGCCACTCCCGCGGGTAGCCGACCGATACTTCCTCGAAGCGCACGTCGTCGTACCACGTGGTGCGCGGGATGTGCAGGTGCCCGTACACCGAGCAGACCGCGTTGTAGCGCGTGTGCCAGTCGGCGGTCTTGGTGGTTCCGCACCACAGCGAGAACTCGGGGTAGAACAACGCGTCGCAGGGCTCGCGCACCAGCGGAAAATGGTTCACCAGCACGGTCGGCGTCATCCAGTCCAGCTCTTCCAGGCGGGCGCGGGTGGCGGCCAGCCGATCGCGGCACCAGGCCTCGCGCGTGGGGTACGGCTCGGGTGAGAGCAGAAATTCATCTGTGGCCACCACATTGCGCTGCCGGGCGATCGCCAGGCCCTCGGCTTTGCTCGCCGCCCCGTCGGGCAAGAAGCTGTAGTCGTAGAGCAGGAACATCGGCACGATCGTCGCCGGGCCTCCGCGTTCGGTCCACACCGGGAACGGATGCTCGGGCGTGACCACGCCCATCTCGTCGCACATGTCGACCAGGTACTCGTAGCGCGCCCGGCCGAAGATCTGCCTCGGATCGCGATTGGTGGTCCACAGTTCATGGTTGCCCGGGACCCAGATCACCTTGGCGAATCGGCGCCGCAGCACGTCAAGCGCCCAACGGATCTCGTCGGTGCGTTCGGCGACGTCGCCGGCGACGATCAGCCAATCGTCCGGCGAGGACGGGTGCAGCGATTCGGTGACCGGCCTGTTGCCGAGATGCCCGGTGTGCAGGTCGGAAACCGCCCACAGTGTCGGTTGCGCGCCGTTTGCGGATTCCTGCCCCGGTCTGGGCTCTTTCCCGGATTCTTGCCAGGCCACGACTACCCAGAGTAGTGAATCGGCGGAAAACGCCGGTTAGGGCACGGTACGTGATCGCCCGATGAGAACAAGTTCACCGTTCGCTGTGACGCCGCGCACGTGACTTGTACACTCCCCGCAAGGGACCGCCGAGGCAGCAGGGGGTGTCATGTTCGCCGGTATGCGTCGGATCGGAGCGCTGGCCGCGCTGGTGGCGGCGGTCGCGGGGGGCACCGTGGGCATCATGGGCGCCGACGGCGCTGCGGGCCCGGCTACCACGGGCGGGGCCGTTGAACTGAGGGCGACCGGTCAGCCGATGGAAACCACCATGAAGAGCCCGATCGTGGCCACCACAGACCCGCGCCCCTTCGACGCCTGCGAGGACATCCCGTTCGACGTCATCGCGCGCCTCGGGTTGGCGTTCACACCGCCCGAACACGAGGACGGGCTGCGCTGCCACTTCGACGCCGGCAACTACCAGGTGGCCGTCGAGCCCATCGTCTGGCGCACCTACCAGGACAGCCTGCCCGCCGACGCCGTCGAGACCACGATCCAGGGTCACCGCGCCGCGCAGTACTGGGTGATGAAGCCGACCTATCACAACAGCTACTGGTATTACTCCTGCATGGTGGCGTTCAAGACCAGCTACGGGGTGATCCAGCAGGCCCTGTACTTCTCGACGATCTACTCGAACCCGGAGGTGGACTGCATGGCCACCAACCTGCAGCGGGCCAACGATCTGGCGCCCTACTACAAGTTCTGAGCGCTGCCGGTCGCTGGGGAAACCCGCCGAAAACCTAACCTGGGAGCGTGCGCACCACCGCGACCGGACCCGCGCCGGACTTGCTGGCGGCCCTTCGACAACTCGGCGGCAACGCCGTGGGCCGCCTGCTGGGCCTGCCACCGGCAACCACCGGCTACACGGTGGATCGCGTCGGGGTGCCGATGCGCGACGGCATCGACCTGGTGGCCGACCACTACGCACCGATCACCTCGAGCCCGGCCGGCACCTTGCTGGTCCGCGGACCGTACGGACGCGCGTTCCCGTTCTCGCTGGCGTTCGCCAGGCTCTACGCCGCCCGCGGGTACCACGTCGTGCTGCAAAGCGTCCGGGGAACGTTCGGCTCCGGCGGGGAGTTCGAGCCGATGATCAATGAGGCTGCCGACGGCGCCGACACGGTCGCCTGGCTGCGCGA
>NZ_JAFBAT010000282.1 GCF_019247615.1 Mycobacterium sp.
CCTGCCGTCGGGCGCGGTGATCGACGACGGCACCCCGAAATACGAGCGGAACCACATGCTGGCGCCGTCGAGCAGCAGTAGTGGTCGGGGCATGGCGGCTATGGTCTCACGCCGCCGAACGTCGACTTGTTGTCGCCCATGTCGCAACTTGACCACCACAACTCGACGGTCGGCGAACCGGGTTAGCCTCGTTCGCATGCATTCTCACCGATTCGACGCGGCAGTGTATGCGCGTCGGCTTGCCGCGGCGGCCGCGGCTGCGGCGGACGCCGGCCTCGCCGGCCTGGTGATCACGCCCGGCTACGACCTGCGATACCTCCTGGGCTCCCGAGCCCAGACCTTCGAGCGGCTCACAGCGCTGGTATTGCCGGCCTCGGGTGACCCGACGGTCGTGGTGCCGCGCCTGGAGCTGGCCTCGCTCAAGGACTCGGCCATCGGGGAACTCGGCCTGGCGGTGCGGGATTGGGTCGACGGCGAAGACCCGTACCGGTTGGTCGGGGGTGCCTTGGGCGGCGGCCCGGCCGCGACCGCCGTCACGGATTCCATGCCCGCGCTGCACCTGTTGCCACTCGCGGGGCAGCTTGGCGTGCTGCCGACGCTTGCCACCGACGTGCTGCGCAACCTGCGGATGGTCAAGGAGGAATGCGAGATCGACGCACTGCGAAAGGCCGGTGCGGCCATCGACAGGGTGCATGCCCGGGTGCCCGAGTTCCTGCGCCCGGGCCGAACCGAGGCCAACGTTGCCGCCGATATCGCCGAAGCGATTGTCGCCGAAGGGCATTCGGAAGTTGCGTTCGTCATCGTTGGTTCGGGCCCGCACGCCGCCGACCCCCATCACAGTCACTCGGATCGAGAGCTACGAGTCGGCGACATAGTCGTCGTCGACGTCGGCGGCGCATACGAGCCCGGCTACCACTCCGATTCGACGCGAACGTACAGCATTGGTGAGCCGGAAACCGATGTAGCGCAACGGTATTCGGTGCTGCAACGAGCCCAGCGGGCGGCCTTGGACGCGGTGCGCCCGGGTGTCACGGCCCAGCAGGTCGACGCGGCGGCCCGTGACGTGCTCGCCGCGGCCGGGCTTGCGGAGTTTTTCGTGCACCGCACGGGGCACGGTATCGGGTTGTCCGTCCACGAGGAGCCGTACATCGTCGCCGGCAATGAGTTGCCGTTGACCGCGGGCATGGCGTTTTCGATCGAACCCGGCATCTATTTCCCCGGTCGGTGGGGCGCTCGCATCGAGGACATCGTCATCGTGACCGAGGACGGCGGAATGGCCGTCAACAACCGTCCGCACGAACTGATCACGGTGCCCCTGTCCTGACGAACGTGTCACCGCCGCCGCGTAGGTTGGGCGAGGTGTCACTCCTGGATCTCACGCTGCTTCCGATTCGCATAGCAACGCATATCGCCGATGCGGTGCTGCGCCCGAGCGCGCCGGCATCGGCGCCCGCGCCGCCGGCCGAACTCATCGTGGTCGACGGGATGCCCGAGGGTGTGCCACCGGCGGCGCGGCGTCCCGAGCCCGCGCTGCCGGCGCCGTCGAAATGGCCGTTCGGCGAGCACTTTCCGCGCACCTGCGGCACAGCTCGTCTGGCCGGTGGCGCCCTGTTCTGGACCGACTTCCTGTACGACGACCACGGCGCGACGGGCATTCCGATCGGCGACCTGAAAATCCAGGCGCCCCCGCGCGGCACCTACGTCTACCCCGACGGCCCCGCCGCCGGCAACGGCGCTGACGTATTCCGCGTCGCCATCGGGCTCACCGAGACCCACACGTGCTGGCGCATCGACTGGAACACGCTGCTGCACGCGTCGGTGCCCATCGGGTTGTTCGCCTTCGACACCGACCCCGCGCGCACGGCGGCCGACAAGTGGCCCGCCGGGGCCGGCGTGCGCTCGCGCGGAATCGACACGGCCTTGCTGATTTCCGGCCGAGAGGCCGCATTGATCGACCTGACCACAGGGGTTGCGACGCCGGTCGAGCACAGCGTTGATATGGCGTCGCGGTCGTTTGTGGCGCAGGTACCGCGGTCGCTGGTGGAACCGACCCGAAGCTGGACTGTGCGGCTTGTCGCGGGATTGGCCAACACCACGGGTGACGGGTTCGCCGACGTGCCCGCCGATCACGGCGCACTGCCCGGGCAGCCCAACGTTTACAACGTCGCCTTTCGCACCAGCGAGCAGGAGGCGCCGCACCTGAACTTCTGGTCCGACGCGGCCCAGGCCGCGGCGCTGAGCCGCGGTGACGTGTCCGAGTTCGCGGTGACCGTGCCCTGGGCCGCGCTCGCCGCCCGCGAAACCACCCCCGAACCGGTGATCACCGGGCCGTCGACCCGGTGGTACGTGTCTTCGATCGAGCTGGGGCAGGGCCTGGAACAGGGTTGGGCCTCCTACGACATTCTGAGCACTAAAGCGCAGTTCCTCGGCCGGGTGCAGCCGTATTCGATCTGCCTGCCGTCCACGTATGCGCCCGGTCAAACGTTGCCGCTCACTTTGCTGTTGCACTCGCTGTCCCTCGGGCAGAGTCAGTTCGCCGCGATCGATCCGAACCTCCTGCACGAAGTGTGCGAAGGTCGCGGCTCGGTGGTGGTCACGCCGTTGGCCCGTGGTCCGTCGACTTGGTATTTCGACACGGGCGAACTCGATGTCTGGGAAGTGTGGGCGCGGGTGGCCGAACAGCTCGGCACTGACCCGAATCGCACGGTGATTTCGGGTTATTCGATGGGTGGGTATGCGGCCTACAAGCTGGGACTGAGCTATCCGCAGGTGTTTTCACAGGCGGTGGTCCTCGCCGGACCGCCGGCGTGCGGCGTGCGGCTGCTGCCCGACGTCGATATTCCGGCCGACCTCGACCCTGGTTCGCCGTGTGCCCGAGAAGGCGATACCTGGAAGCTGGTGGTGAACGCCCGCTGGCTGCCGTATGTCATCGCCCACGGGCTGGTAGACGAGCTGGTCCCCTTCGCATCGGTTGCTGAGCAGGTGCTCGAATTCGACCGGCTCGGCTACCGGCACCGGTTCACCGTGTATCCGCTCGAGGATCACATCGCCTGGGTGCTCCAGGACAAGTTCGAGGATCCGATCGCCCACACGGGAGCCGGTCTGCGCCAAGCCGATCCGGGACACATCACGTTCGCGTGGTATCCGCAATTGGTGCGCCCTGACCTGGGCATCGGGCCGCATCAGGTGTGGTGGCTGTCGGAGCTGACCGCAGATCCCGCGGTGGCGGCGCGGCGCGGCGCTGTGGCCGAGGTCGACGCGCGGTCGTATGCGCGGCCGGACCCGACACACACCGTCCGGCATCATCGCGGCGTCGTCCCCAACTTCCGCCCGACCCCCGGGCTATACAGCGAGCTGGACTGGGAGGTGGGGCCGCCCGTCGGCCCGCTGCCGTATCTGACGCTGCGCCTCGCCGGCGTCGCCGGTATCGCGGTCGACGTGGCGCGCGCCGGTCTGGCCGCGCTGCCGTCGTCGACGATCACGGTGGCCACCGATGTGGCCGCCCGAATCACGCTGGGCGGGCTGCCCGCCGGTGTGCTGGTCCAGCTGGATGGGCAGCCGGTGGGCTCGACCGTGGAGGTGCCGGCCGGGCGCCACCGCATCGGGTTGCGTCGCGGTGACCAAGTTGCGGGCCCGGTCACCTGCGGGCGCGGATGACCGTCCCGGGGACACGCTGGTTGAGGTCGGCATCAGCCGCCGCGCAGGTCGCTAGGCATCGCTAAGCATGCTAGAACGCGGCTCCGACTCAGCGTACGATCTCCGAAAATGGCTGTTTGCAGTTGGGTTCATCCGGTTCGCCCATACATAGATGCTCGCGTGGAATCCTGAAGTATTGTCCCGAGCAGCCCAAGGCCTGAGTCGCCTCGGGGTGTCGATCAGTGATGGAAACGCAGTCGCCGACGCACCCACGACCGCCATTCCAGCTGTCGGCGCCGACGAAGTATCAGCGGCCGTCGCCTCAGTTCTGAATGAACACGGCCAGACGTACCAGTCGCTCGCCGCCCGAGCCGAGGCGTTCCATAGCCGGTTCGTCGCGACCCTCGCGTCATCGGTGTCGTATTACCAAACCACCGAAGCGGATAACGCGAACTCGCTGCGGGGCGGCATAACCGTTGCCGAGCAACCCTATTCGACGACGGTGAAGACCAGTTCAGTAACACCAATCCCCAGCACCGCAGACCCGATCACGCTGGTGGTGAGCGGCACGGGGTACACCACCGTCTCGTCCGCGACGCTCAACAAGATCGGCAGGGTCTACTTTCCCGGCACGCCCAGCCCATACGCCCTGTACACCCCGGAAGAGTTCTGGCCGTTCACCCCGCGATTGGGGAGTTTGACGCTGGACCAGTCCGCCGCCGTGGGCACCCAAAACCTCAACAGCGCAATCCTGACCCAAGTCGGCCTAGGGCACACGGTCAACGTCTGGGGCACGTCGCAGGGCTCGCTCGTCACCACCGACGAGATCCGATGGCTGATGGCCGACGGATCACCCGGCACCGGCCAGGTCAAATTCATCTTGACCGGCGATCCGGGCAACCCCGACGGCGGGGTGTTCGCACGGTTCACCGGCCCAACCATTCCCGGCCTCGGCGTGCGGTTCAACGGCGCAACGCCACCTGATTCCCCCTACCAGACCGCGATCTACACCAACCAGTACGACGGCGTCGCTGACTTTCCCCGCTACCCGCTGAACGTCGTCGCCGACGCCAATGCTATAGCCGGATTCGACCTGGGCCGGCATGACTACGTGGACTATTCGCTCGAGACGCACGCTGCACAGCCACTGCCGACATCGCCTGGCTACACCGGGAAAACGACCTACTACATCATCCTGAATCAGAACTTGCCGCTGCTGAACCGTTACGACCTCCCGCAGCCATACGGCGCCGCGATAGCCGACTTGATTCAGCCGGATTTGCGCGTGCTCATCGATATGGGATACGGCTCAGGCGAGTACGCCAACATTCCCACCCGCGCGTCGTTGCTTGAGTTTCCCAATTGGCCCGTCATCGGCGCCGACCTACTGCGCGGCGTGGTCCAAGGCTCCGAGGGCGCGCTGGTGGACCTCCATCTGCTGCCTGGCTCCTACTACCCCATGGGTCGCTACCCGTTCAGTCCCGTACTCGATCCGGGACTGAACTACCCGCTACCCCAAACCGGACTGTTCGGCTGACCCAGTACCGCTGCGGGAATGGTCTGGCATTCTGCGGCGGTGGGGGACGCCTTCCAAACGCAGCGGCTCACAGTTGCGATCACGGGTTAGCTGCAGCATCGGTGCGACCGGCGCCGAGCTTGCTGACCCGGCTGTGCGACCTGGGTGATTAGCGACGCGCGGCCTCCTGGGCGAGAATCTGGCGCGTGGTTCCCTTGGCCGTTGATCCACAGGCGTTGTTCGCCGCGGGCAGCGCCGTGGTGGCCGCCGGGGATGGTCTGGCTGCGAATCTGAGCGTCTTGACGGCTGGTTTTGCGGTCAACACCGGCCATGACATGGCCGGTGAGGTCTTCGGACTGGCATACCAGGATGCGGCGGGGTCGTTGCTCAAAGCAGCGACCGCCGCCATCAACGCATGCCGGCACTGCGGAGCGCTGATACAGCAAGGCGCATGCAACTATTCGAGGGCCGAAGCGGCCTCGACCTTGGGAGGCGGGGCCGGTGTGCTGGAGGCGCCAGCCGAGCCGGTGAAGCTCCCCGCCCCGGGTCCTCCGGGGACGCTTGGTGCCGGACAGCCCCCACCGCTGCTCTGGGAAGTGGTGGAGTCGTTCGTCGACGGTACGTGGCCCGACGGCGACGCGGCGGGAATGCACACGGCCGCGGGACGTTGGCGCGGCTTCGCTGCTGCGGCCAGCGGAATGCGGGGTGCGCTCAGCGCGTCCAAGGCGCTCTTCGATGGCCAGCAGATCCCCGAAGGCGGGAAGATCGATGAGGCCTTGTCACAGATCGGCGATTGCATCGCGAACATCGGCGAGCAGTGCGGGAAGCTGGCGAGCAGCCTGGACGGATTCGCCGATGAGGTGAGCCAGTCCCAGAATTCGATCCGGGACCTGGTTCACCGGCTGGGATCGCTGGCCAACCCGGTGCACGATGTGATCTTGGTTTTCGAAGGCGACGCGATCGATGAGATCAAGAAGATTGCCAACGACGTCAATGGGGTGCTGCACACCTTGGGGCGCGAAGCCCGGGCCCGCGAACAAGGGCTGAAAATGGCGATGCAGTTGGGTGACGGGCTGGTTGTCAAATTCGAGAAATTCATGCGCGGCCAGCTGACGAAGTTCTTAGGCAACGATGTTGGCAACGCGGTGTCGATGCATCTCGATTTTTTGGTCAACTTGGACGAGGGTCTGCTCAAGGGTGCCGTGGGCACGGCGCAAGGCATCGTTGATCTGGACCCTGGTTGGTTCCTCATCGATCCCAAGGGTGCATCGGCTTTGTGGACCGGCATGATGAAGACCGGTCTGCTCTATCACTTCATCAATCCGCAGGGGGCCTTGGAAGCCGACAAGCAGATGCTCAAAGGCTTGCTGCACCTGGATGATTGGAGTACGGCCCGGCCCGGGTTGGGGTTGGGGGAGAACATCTTCGACATCGGGACGCTGTTTATTCCAGGGGCTGGGGAAGCCGGTGCGGCCGCCGATGGCGCAGGGGCCGCTGCACGTGGCGCCGAGGCTGCCGCGGATGCGTCCGCCCAGGCGGAGCGTGCCGGCGGTATAGCGGCCGACGGGGTCGCGGCTGTCGCCGGCGTCCGCGTCGGATTGGGTGATATCGCCAAGACCGGCGGTGATCTGACCAAGAACCTCGAAAGCATTAGCGCGGATGTGCCCAAGATCGATCCCGCGGCGGGCGGCACGCCGGTCGCATTGCCCGGCGGCAAGCCAATGGATCCACCGGTGGAGTCGGCGCCGCGCCCACCGGACACGGCGGCGGGTGCACCCCACGGGCCAGCGATAGGGCCCGAACCGAGGCCCTGCGAGTCGGCAGGGGACAGCCGGGGTGCGCCAGCAGGCGGGCCGATGCACGATCCGGCACCGGCACCGACGTCGTTGCCGGCCGGTAGAACGCACGAGCCGGTGTCGGTACCGGGCGGGGCGCCGCTTACTTCTGCGCCGGCGCGGATGGGGGAGCGCGTGATGTCGACTCCTCAGCAACTCGGTGAGCATACGTCGGCGGGGGTGCCGGTATCGCCTGGCGCAGCTCCGGCGGCGCAACCTCCAGCTGTGGCCGCGCACTCACCGCAGCCCGCTCCGTCCGTTACGTCGGGGGTGCCGCATTCAGTTCCTACGGGGGGTCGTCCTACGGAACTGCCAACGCCGGGTCGCGGCTGGCATGGGAATGGTGACGGTAGCCCGCCGCGAGAACGGCCGGATGCTTCATCCCATGACGGCGACGGCGCCCGTGGCCCCGGTAATGGATCTCCCGGCGAGCCCAAAAACAAACCCATGCACGATGGGAACGGTCAGGCGGGGCTCGGCCATGGCGATATCCCAGGCGGGAGCGAGCGGCGAGGTCCCGTGCATTCCGACGACCCCTCCGGTGCGGGATGGCATCGGTTGGGCGATGAGCCGGTCGATCCGGATTACGGGAAACCACTCGATGATCACTGGGATTACCCCTACGACCCCACAGATATGAGCCACGTCAGCCAGGAGGTGAGGGACCTGATGAAAGATCCAGAAGCGCCATTCGGACGCGACCCACACGGTCATGCGTATTCTCCGACCGAATACGCCCAGCGTTTCAACAAATTGGGTCCGGATGGTGAGCATTGGTACAATTTCCCGGGCAATTCTGGCGCAGGACCCCTCACACGTGTAGCGTATTCGGAATTACAGGCGTTTATTCGAGATTACGGCGCCCGTCTGGATCGCATCGGAGACGACGAAGGTACGTATCTGGCGGTGATGGAGAACGGGGAACCCGCATCTTGGGAAGAGCGGGCATTGCACGTCAATTCGCTGCGCGACCCCTATAATGCTTATACCATTAGTGATCTGCCCGAAAAATGGAGCATTGAAGTGTCAGAGGTCGCGCCCGGGCTTGGGCAACGCGGTGGATCGCTCCAGGTACGCATCTTTGATACGCGGGGTGCCGTCCGCAAGGTAGACGACCTAATTGGATGGATTTTAACTCAATGACAATCAACGTGGATCTCTCGACCGATCTTCAGGCCTGGATTCGGCTGGCCGGAATGGATCTTAATCAAGGATCAGAAACCGCTGATGGGCGCACAGTTATTTGGAACAAAGGCGGGGAGGTACGTTACTTTATCGGCATTCTTGATGGCTATTGCGTCATGACATCATCTGACCGGATGGGTGCAGAGATGTTTCACTTCGCTACGCTGACTATGAAGCTCCTAGAGAAGCACCTCTACGGTTATTTTGGAGGATCGGTTCGAAAGCATCACGGCTTCAGACGGGTGAAAAAACCGTTTGCACGCGATGAATTAGAGGAGGGCTACACTCTCACTGAAGTCACTTTCGCGGGGCGTGAGCAAGACGCCCTGATGGATCGTGCGGGCTCGATGGTCGCAATCGGAAGTGACGACAGACTGGTCGAATTTTCGCACTACATAGATGTGTCCGTCGATGCCATAAAGGGTTCGTTCCTCGCTCCCGACGGAAAGCCATTATTTACCCTTCTGGCGCCCGGATAAGAAGAGTAATGACGAAATTTATGACACATGCTCGCTACTCGGCTCGGTCCAGCAGACCCGACGACCCCAGCACCCGCTCGACATGCACCTCAATGACCACTCGCCGCGGATTCGGCCGCGGGGTTCGGTAGCGCTGCGCATAGCGCAACTCTGCGTCACGCACGGCATCGGCATCGCTGTTTACCTTGGACCGGCCCTCCAGCGACAGCCAGCGCGCGCCGTCCACCTGGCTCAGGACGGCCACCCCGGCGCGGTCGGCGTTGACCGCCTTCTGAGAGCCGCCGGTGGTGATGACCCGTGCGATATGCGTCTTGGGATCGAAGGTGAATCCCACCGCCACCACATGGGGTGAATTGTCGGCCCGCAGCGTCGTCAGCATCGCCAGATGACGTTCGGACAGGAATGCCAACGCGTCGTCGGTGAGCCGAGTAGTGGTATTCGCCATCAATGCCCACGCTAGCGCAGGTGATAATCGCAGCCGTGGACGACACGGGCACGGGTCCGGTACTGATCTTGGGCGGGCGCAGTGAGATCGGCCTCGAACTGGCGAGGCGCCTTGCCCCCGGGGCGACGGTGGTGCTGGCGGCACGCAGAGCCGATCAGCTCGACGACCAAGTTGCGGCGCTCAAAGCCGCCGGCGCCACGGCGGTGCACACCAAGGAATTCGACGCGGACGACCTGGGTTCGCACGGCGCGCTGATCGACGAGATCGTTTCCGATCACGGGTCCATCCGCGTCGCGGTACTGGCCTTCGGCATCCTCGGCGACCAGGCCCGCGCCGAGACCGACGCCGCGCACGCGATCGCCATCGTGCACACCGACTACGTCGCGCAGGTCAGCATGCTCACCCACCTGGCTACCGCCATGCGCGCGGCCGGTCGCGGCTCGCTGGTGGTGTTCTCCTCGGTCGCCGGGGTTCGGGTGCGCCGCGCCAACTACGTTTACGGCTCGGCCAAGGCCGGCCTCGACGGCTTCGCCAGCGGGCTGGCCGACGCCCTGCACGGCACCGGCGTCAAGCTCCTGATCGCGCGACCGGGCTTCGTCGTCGGACGCATGACCCAGGGCATGACGCCCGCGCCGCTGTCCAGCACCCCGCAGCAGGTGGCCGCGGCCACCGCGCGTGCGCTGGCCAAGGGTCGGCGGACCGTCTGGATTCCGTCGACGCTGCGGCCCGTGTTCTTCGCGATGCGGCTGCTACCGCAATCCGTCTGGCGCAGGATGCCGCGATGATCCGCGCCGGCGACGATGCAGAGCGCAGCGATGCGGTGGGGGCACCACCCGCTTGCGGGGGAGAGCGGCGCACATGATCGTCGTTGTCGGTATTGGCGCCGACGGCATGGCGGGGCTTGCCGAGACGTCGCGCTCGGAATTGCGAAGGGCAACAGTGATTTACGGGTCGAAGCGTCAACTTGACCTGCTCGACCGGTCGGTGGCCGCGCCGCGCCGGGAGTGGCCGTCACCGATGCTGCCCGCGCTGCAAACGTTGCTCGACTGCCACAGCGACGATATCCACGTGGTCGCCAGCGGCGACCCGCTCATGCACGGCATCGGCGGCACACTGATCCGGTTGCACGGTCCCGCGAACGTCAAAGTCCTTCCGCACGTGTCCTCGGTGACGCTGGCCTGCGCTCGCATGGGCTGGAACGTCCAGGACACCGAAGTGATTAGCCTGGTCACCGCGCAGCCGCACACGGCGGTGCGCCGCGGCGGGCGGGCGATCGTGCTGTCGAAGGACAGAGCCACGCCCTATGCGCTGGCGGCAGTCCTCAGCGCGCACGGGCGCGGCGACTCCGAGTTCACCGTGCTCGAAAGGCTCGGCGGCTCAACCGAATGCCGCCGCGACGCCACCGCGCGCCAATGGGCCGACGACGCGCCGCACGACGTCGACAACCTGAACCTGATCGCCGTCCGCTATCTGCCCGACGATCGGATATCACCGTTGCCCGACGACGCGTTCGTCCACGACGGACAGATCACCAAGCGCGGAATCCGGTCGGTGACCCTGGCGGCACTGGCCCCGCGGCCGGGGGAGCGGCTATGGGATGTCGGCGCGGGCGCGGGCAGCATCAGCGTGGAGTGGTGCCTGAGTTGGCGTGGTTGCAGCGCGGTGGCTTTCGAACGCGACGAGGCGCGTCGGGTCAACATCGTATTCAACGCCGAGACCTTCGGCGTCAGCATCGACGTCCACGGCGAGGCTCCGGCCGCGTTCGACGGCCCACCAGCGCCGGCGGCGATCTTCATCGGCGGGGGCCTGACTCAACCTGGCCTGCTGGACGCGTGCCTCGACAACCTGCCCTCGGGTGGACGGTTGGTCGTCAATGCCGTCACCGCGGAATCAGAAGCCCTTATCGCACAAGCATATTCACGACTCGGTGGCCAACTCCGACGCTTCCAACACTACAGGGGAGAACCGCTCGGCGGCTTTACCGGTTGGCGCCCGCAGATGCCGGTCACCCAATGGGCGGTGACAAGGTGACGGTGTACTTCATCGGCGCGGGCCCCGGCGCCGCGGACCTGATTACAATCCGCGGGCAACGGCTGCTCGAAAAATGCGTAATCTGCCTCTATGCGGGCTCGATCATGCCCGACGACCTGCTGGAGCTGTGCCGCCCCGACGCGAAAATCATTGACACCGGCCCCTTAACGCTGGATCAGATCATCGCCGAACTGACCGACGCGGATGCCGCCGGCCACGATGTGGCGAGGCTGCACTCCGGTGACCCGTCGTTATACAGCGCGCTGGCCGAACAGTGCCGTCGACTTGACGCGCTCGGTGTGGACTACGAGATCATCCCCGGAGTGCCGGCTTTCGCCGCGGCCGCCGCCGCCCTCAAGCGGGAACTCACCATTCCGGGTGTGGCGCAGACGGTGACCCTGACCCGAATAGCCACGCTGTCGACGCCGATGCCGCCGGGTGAAGATTTGGCCAGCCTCGCCCGATCGGGCGCCACCATGGTTCTGCACCTGGCCGCCGCGCAAATCGACGCCATCGTCCCCCAGCTGACGGAGGGCGGCTACCGCCCCGAAACACCTGCTGCAGTGGTCGCTTTCGCAAGCTGGCCGCAGCAGACGGTGCTGCGCGGCACGCTCGGGGACATCGCCGCACAGATGCGCAAAGCCGATATCACCAAAACCGCGGTGATCGTCGTCGGCGATGTGCTCGCCGCGGAGGGCTTCACCGACAGTTACCTATACTCGGCGGCGCGCCGGGCTCGTGGCTTCCACTGATGCGGGTGCTGCTGCTCGGAGGCACCGCCGAGGCGCGCGCGCTGGCGAAAGCCCTTTTCCCGCAAGTCGAAATCATCAGCTCCCTGGCGGGCCGGGTGCCGGCCCCGGCGCTGCCGGTCGGCGCGGTCCGCATCGGCGGGTTCGGCGGTGTCGATGGGTTACGTCGCTGGCTGGTGGAGGAACACATAGACGCGGTCGTCGACGCCACCCACCCGTTCGCCACGACCATGACGGCGCACGCCGCCGAGGCGTGCGCCGACTTGCGAATGCCCCATTTGGTATTGGTCCGCCCGGCATGGCAACCGGGCAACGCCCTTGTGGTCGCTTCCGACACCCATGCGGCGGACGCCATTGCGCGCCAGGGCTATTCGCGCGTCTTTCTCACTACCGGGCGCTCGAGCGTGCGCGCCTTTGCCGACATCGACGCGTGGTTCTTGATTCGCGCCGTCACCGCACCGGATGATGCCGCGCTGCCGCGCCGCCACCGGCTGCTGCTTTCGCGCGGCCCCTACCGCTACGACGACGAACTGGCGCTGTTGCGTGAGCACCGCATCGACGCCCTGGTCACCAAGAACAGCGGGGGCGGCATGACGCGGGCGAAGCTGGATGCCGCTGCTGCGCTGGCGATTCCGGTGGTGATGGTCCGGCGACCGCGACTACCCGTCGGGCTTACCAGCGTCACCACCGTCGAAGATGCGGCCGAATGGGTTGCTGGACTGCGCTAACCGGTCAGGTCGTCGCGCTCCAATCCGGCCAGCAGCGCATCGCGGGCGCGGGCGACGCGGGACCGGATGGTGCCCACGGGGCAGCCGCACACCGCCGCGGCGTCGGCGTAGGGCAGCCCGAGAAGCTGAGTGAGCAAGAGGGCCTCGCGTTGCTCGGTGGTGAGGCCGGCGATCATGGTAGTCACCTCGACCAGATCTTCGAATCCCCGGGAGTTGCGGTCTCCGCCCTCGATTTGGTCGGGGTCGGCGCCGACGGCGGTGCGGGGCCGCGACTGTGCGTGGCGGATGTGATCGGCGACGACGCGTCGCGCGATGGCCAGCAGCCACGTGCGGGCGCTGGAGCGACCGGAGAATCGCTCGATGGCGCCGATCGCGCGCAGGTAGGTTTCCTGCGTTAGGTCGTCGGCGGTGCCCGCGTCCGACAGGTAGGTGACGAACCGCCAGACGTCGTGCTGGGTGGCTTTGATGAACCCCTCGAGTGCGCGAGCATTCCCGCGTGCGGCTGCCAAGGCTAATGCGGTGACGGCCTCGTCGTCGGGTGACGCGGTCATGACCAACCACCTTAGTTGCGCCGGTCCGGTTAATCTACGACGGGTCGTCGTAGACGAAG
>NZ_JAFBAT010000009.1 GCF_019247615.1 Mycobacterium sp.
AACTCGATGCCGCCCGCGACCGTGGTTAGCCCGATGTCGGCCGCGATCGGTTCACCGATCGCATTGAGGAGGCCAACCGGGTTGCCACTGAGCGCTTGTCCGACGCCGCCGAGGAACAGGTTGACGTCATACGACGGCAGGGACAGCCCGATGGCGGCCCCGATGTCCGCGGTGGGAAGCAGCGTCGCGTATGCGGTCGAGAGATCGTTCGTGAAGGTGCTGACGACGTTGGTGTTGGCCGTCTGGATGCCCGAGATGATCGAGGAGATTGACGGCAGGGCGGGCACGGTCGGTGTGCCGCCACCGGATCCCAGCCCGGAGAGCAGGCCCGTCAGGCTCGGTAGGGATGGACTCCCGCCGCCGCCACCCGATGTCGATCCCAGGTGGGACAGGTCGTTGAGGAAGGCGGTGGTCCCCTGCCCTGCGCCGCTGACCAAGAGGGGCCCCAGCGCGGTGGTGTCGCTCGGCGGCGGCAGGAAGCCGAATGGGGTGGGTACATTGGCGGGGCTCGTCGACCAGCCGAAGTTGGGGTTGCCGTAGCCCCAGTTGACGAGGTACCTCAGATCCGGCTGGAGCAGGTCCGCGACGGGAGTGCCGATGACGGGGAGGGCGCGGACCGGATCGAGCAGCGGCAGGTTTTGGGTGGGAATGATGTAGTAGTCCGTCATGCTGTTGGGCGTGCCGAGGGATGCCGACCCTGGCAGGAGGATGGACGAAGCGAGCTGTGAAGCCGTCAGGGTCGGGTAGGTGCCGTGCACGAATGCGATACCCAGGACGGCGTTGAGGTCGGAGAAAATATCGATCGGATACCGCGGGAAGTCGGCGAATCCATCGTATTCGGCCGTCCAAATCGTGGTCGGGAAGTCGTTGCTGGGCGTCGCACCGCCCCATTGGATCCCGACACTCGGAGTGTTCAGGCCGGGGAAACGCGAAAGCAGGCCGCCGTTGGGATTGAGCTCGTCACCGACGAGCGCGAAGTGCACCTGGCCCGGCGTATAACCTTCGGCCAGCAGTTTCGGCATGATGTCCGAGGCGATGATCGCGCTCTGCGAGTAGCCGAACACGGAAACGGCGCCCGGGCCGCCGGGGGGAATCGCCAGGTTGATTGCGTTGTTCAGCTCCGTGATGCCGCGGGCCACGGAGGTGTCGAGTACCAGGTCCTTGACACCGCTGACCGGGTACAAGCCCTCGTTGGTCGACACGGGTCGAAGGGGCCCGGTGAAAGGTCCCCCGCCGCCGAACACACCGCTCAAGTACCGGCTGTACACCGCGTTCATGTAAGTCGTTGACGGGTTCGAGGTGCCGCTACCCGTCATGATCAGGTTGGCCACGACGGGCGGGTCGGCGGCCGGTGTTGCCGCCCCGAATGTCGGACTCGCGGCGCCCCCGCCGAGCCCGAGCATGCCGGCGATCTCGCCTTCGGCCTGCGAGTAGGTGTTGCCGGCGGAGGCCAGCGTCTCGACGAATTGGTTGTGAAATGCGGCCGCCTGCGACAGGAGGCCCTGGTAGTGCTGACCGAATCCACCGAACAGCTGCGCGGTGACTGCCGACACCTCGTCCGCGGCCGCCGCCACGACACTGGTCGTCGGGCCGGCCGCGGCCGCCTTGGCCTCGTTCAGTGCCGAACCGATAGCAGACGCGTCCGCTGCGGCCGTCGCAATGATTTGGGGCTGCGCGATCATGCTCGTCATCGGCGTTCCTTCCGGTACGGGTTCGGTGGTGCGGCACCGGCGAACGCTGCGAATCCGCTGACTCGGCGCGTCGCTGGAACCGGCACGGATAGCTTAGAGCGATCGCCCGAGCGTGCGGGGCATTTTCGGCATTGTTTAACACGCGCCGGATAGCACCGCGCGCACCGCTTTCCGATGCTACGACGCGTTACGGCACCAGGCCGGTGAACGTCTTCGCGACGTCCGCTGCCCCGCCCGCGAGAACCAGGACCTCCAGACCGCCCAGCAGGGTGAGCACCCCTGTTGTCGCGGCGATCGGAGAGCCGACAGCATTGATCAGCCCCAGGGGATTACCGCCGGCCTCAGAAATTCCGTCGACAAGGAGGCTGGCGTCGTAGGCCGGGACGGCGGTGACCGCGGCGTTGGCGATGTCTGCGGTGGGCAGCAGGACCGCGTAGGCGTCTGCGCCGGCTTTGCTGATGGCGTTGAATACATTGTTATGGGCCGCCTGCAGCGACGCGATGAAGCCGTTGATCGATGGCGGCGAGAACAGTGTGCTGGGCGACGAAAGGGGCGACAGCGAGTTCGTAATGCCCGATAGGGAAAGGTTCGACAGCGAGTGGCCCGCAAGGGAGAACCCCGACATCCCCTCGGCGAGGACATCGCGTGCCGCGGCGGTGATTCCCTGCGGGACACCCATGACGAGGTCGCCGGCCAGGGCGGTGGTGGCACTCATCGGCGGGAACAGCCCGAACGGCGTGGGCACGTTCGCCGGCGCCGTCGAATAGCCATAGGCCGGGTCGCCGTAGCCCCAGTTGACGAGATACCGCAAATCGGGTTGCAGCAGATCTGCCAGCGGATTGCCCAACACCGGTAAGGCGCGCAGCGGTTCCAGGAGCGGCAGGTTGGGGGTCAGAACCATGTAGTAGCTCGTATTGGCAAGGGGCCCGGTGTAATCCGGTGAGACGGGCAGCTTGACGATGTCGCCGGCCGGGAGGGTCAGTGGGTTGATGTTCGGATAGTTGGGGTGCACGTAGACAATGCCCGCAACGGCGTTGAGGTCCGACAGGATATCGATCGGGTACCGCGGGAAGTCGGCGAACCCGTCGTATTCCAGCGTGTAGATGTTGGTGGTCCAGGGCGTGTTCGCGGGCGTCGCGCCGTAGAAGTTGATACCCAGAGTCGGAAGGTCCAGACCGACGAAGCGCTCGAGCAGGCCGCCATTGGGATTCATGGGATCGCCCAGCAGATTGAAGTACAGCTGGCTGCCCGTCGGTGGGTTCGCGCCGTTCATGAGGTTTCGCATCTCGAACGAGGCGATGATGGCGCTCTGAGAGTAGCCCTGGACGAGGACGCTGTTTCCCAGCCCGAGTTGCTGCTTGATCGCGGCATCCAGAAGCGGGATGCCTTGGCTCACCGAGGTATTGAGGGGCAGGCTCTTGACGCCGGTGAGCGGAGATAACCCTTCGGGGGTGGGCAGCGCCTGCACTGCGCTCCAGACGAAGCCACCCTTTGTGGCCCAGTTGAGCACGCCGTTTACGAATTTGGTATTCGGTATCGGGTTTCCGCTGCCGCCCATGACGATGGCGACGGTGGGATCGATGGCCGCCGGTGCCGATGAGGACGTCGGTGCAGGCGTGGAAGAACCGCCCAGCGCAGACGGGGCGGCCGCCTCGAGTTTGCTCAGCGTGTTCGCGGCCGAAGCCTCGGCTGCCGCGTAGGCGCCGCCGGCGGCGGCCAGCGCCTGAGTGAATCGGCTGTGAAAGACCGCGGCCTGCGCGACGGCGGCGTGGTATTCCTGGCCGTATTGGCCGAAGAGCGTCGAGATGGCCGCCGACACCTCGTCGGCGGCCGGTGCAATCAAGCCCGACGTCGGGCCCGCCGCAGCCGCACTGGCAGCGCTGATCGCGGAACCGATCTGCTCGACATCCGCGGCAGCCGCCGCCAGCAGCTGCGGCTCAGCGACCAGGTGTGTCATCGGCCCCTCCTACACGACGACAAAACTATTTCTCGGTCGAACCGAGGACACGGCGACCCGCCGGCACCGAAATTTGTTGTTGCCAGCGTAGAGCGATACGGCGATCCTGTCTGGCGTTTCTGGGGAATAGCTAAATTGCCCATCGACACGACGGAATACCCGACACATCGTGCCGAGAAGGGACGGGCACGGCTGGCCGGATGAAAGGTGCTACGCCACAGGCGATTCAGACCAGTAGCTCGCTGCGCAGCCGGTCGAGGTCGGCATCGGTGACGTCCGCGTCACGCAAATACCCGTCCAGCGAACCGAACTTCTCGTCGATGGTTTCACGGGCCGCGGCAAGGTATTCCGGCCGGACACCGAGCACCTCATCGGAGAGCCGGGCACTGGTGAAGGTCATTACTTCCGGGGTCAGTTCAATATCCGAGCGCTGCTGGATCATCTCGTAGATTCGGGACCGTAGCTGTGGCACGGCCTCATTGCTGCGCAGGAAATCGTCGACGATCGTGTCGCGATCAACGCCGACGGCCTCGAGGACCGTCGCTACGACGAAGCCGGTGCGATCTTTGCCCGCGAAACAATGCGTGAGCAGCGGCCGACCCGCGGCCAGGAGGGTGATCACGCGGCGCAGTGCCCGCTGCGCCCCGTTACGGGTGGGGAATTGCCGGTATTCGTCGATCATGTAGCGGGCGGCAACCTCGTTGACGGATTCACCGGACCCGTCGGCTTCGTCGGCCAGCAGCTGGCGGAAGGCCGATTCGTGTGGCGCCGCATCGTCGGCTTCGCCGCCGTCGTCGGCGAGGTCGGGAACCGGCAGCAGGTGGATCTGGACGCCGTCGGGAACACGTCCGGGACCGCGCCGGGCGACCTCCCGGGTCGCGCGCAGGTCGGCAACGTCGGTGATGCCCAGCTGACGCAGAACCGCGAGGCCGGCCTCGTCGAGTCGGCTCAGCTCGCTGGAGCGGAACAGCCGACCGGGCCGCAGTGCGGACGCGCCGTCGGCTACGTCACGAAAGTTCCACGCGCCGGGCAATTCTCGCAGAGCCGCGGCCATGTCAGGTGATCGCCGCAGCGAAAGGGGACTTCTCGCGGCCGATTTCGGCGCGCGCGATAGATCGCATGTGCACCTCGTCGGGTCCGTCGAAGATGCGCATCGCCCGATGCCAGGCGTACAACCGGGCCAGCGCCGTGTCCTCGCTGACGCCCGCAGCGCCGTGTACTTGGATCGCGCGGTCGATGACGTCGCAGGCTACCTGCGGCGCCACCGCCTTGATCTGCGAGACCAGTAGGTGGGCGGCCTTGTTGCCCTGCTGATCGAT
>NZ_JAFBAT010000095.1 GCF_019247615.1 Mycobacterium sp.
TAGAACAGCACGTCACCGCCGTGGTCGCGAAGCAGGCCGACCGAGAACATGCAGATCGCCATCGCCGTGATGAGTCCCAACCCGGCCGCCAGCCCGTCGAGCCCGTCGACGAAGTTCATCGCGTTGACGATCGACACGGTCAGCGCCAACGTCAGCAGGATCGACGACGCCTGATCAAGCACGATGGTGCCGACGCCGCCGATCGGTATGTACAGGACGCTCCATGCAACGCCCATGGTGACCAACACGCTGGCCGCCGTGATCTGGCCGGCGAACTTCGTCAAAGCGTCCAGCCCCCAGCGGTCGTCGATCAGACCGATCCCCATGATCACCGCACCCGCCACCAATACGGCCGGCATTCCGGAGGAATAGACGAATCCCCGGGTCAGCGCCGGCAGCTGGGACGCCAGGAAGACGGCGGCGACGACCCCGATGAACATCGCCAACCCGCCCATCCTCGGGGTCGGCTTCACATGCACGTCGCGTTCACGTGGATAGGCGACCGCTCCCAGGCGGGTGGCCAGCACCCGAACCGGTCCGGTGGCGAAGTACGTGACGATCGCTGCGGTCAGCCCGACCAACGCCAGCTCGCGCAGGGGTACGCCGGCGCCGCGATCGGCCAAGGCGAGCAGACCGCCGGCGACGTTTGTCGGATCGCTAGACACCTCGAGACCCTACTGCACCAACCTGAGTCCCCGACAATCCGCGCGACGCCCCGCACTCGGGATTACGCGATCAGCGTTCCCGGTTCCACGCCGAGTACCTCCGCGATCCGCTCGAGGCTCACCGGACCCGCGCGCAGAATGCGCGGCGTGTTTCCCGTCAGGTCGAGGATCGTGGACGCGGCCTGCTGCTGCGACGGGCCCGCATCGAGATAAACGTCGACGAGGTCGCCGAGTTGGGTGCGCGCCTCGTCTGCGTTCACGGCAGGCGGTCGCCCGGAGACGTTGGCGCTGGAAACCGCCATGGGGCCGACCTCACGCAGCAGCTCGATGGCAACCGGGTGCAACGGCATCCGCAGCATCACGGTGCCGCGGGCGTCACCGAGATCCCACTGCAACGACGGCGCCTGCTTCACCACCAGACTCAGCGCGCCCGGCCAGAATGCTCGGATCAGCTCGCGGGCGCCGTCGGGCATCGTGTAGACCAGGCCCTCGATGGTGTGCCACGAGCCGACCAGCACGCCAACCGGCATGTCCCGGCCCCGCCCCTTCGCCGCCAGCAGGGCAGCCACCGCCGTGCCGTCGAAAGCGTCGGCGCCGATGCCGTACACGGTGTCCGTCGGCATGACAACGAGTCGGCCGCCCTTGAGCGCCCCGACGGCCGCGGCGATGCCGACCGACCGCTGGCCGGGGTCCGCGCAGTCGAAAACCGCGGTCATCGTCGCCGCTCCGCTCGGCGGGCCGTCACGAACCTGGGTCGGCCGGCCAGATCTGGGCGAGCCGCAATGTCTTCGAAAAGACCTGTGCCCCTGAATAATTCGATGGTATGTGACGATGTGGTGTCGTCGTGCTCGACGGCGAACAGGCCGCCAGAGCGCAGCCACCGGCCGGCGAGGCCGACGACGGCGGCGATCACCGCCATCCCGTCCGGACCCCCGAACACCGCGTGGAGCGGATCATGCTGGGCGACTTCGGTTTCCACGGCGACGTCATCGGGAACGTAGGGCGGGTTGGCCACCACCAGGTCGACGCGCCCATCCAACTCGGGCAGCAGGCCCGCTGCGGTCACGTCCGCGCGAACGAGCTCGACGGCGGTGGCCGCCGCGTTGCGGCGCGCGTACTCGAGGGCCACATCGGAGTCGTCTACTCCGATGACCCGAGCCGCGGGGCGGTGTCGGGCGAGCGCGACGGCCAATGCGCCTGACCCCGTGCATACATCGACGATCACCGAGCGCGCCGCAAGCGGCTGGGCGGTGGCCCATGCCAAGATGGCCTCGGTCTCCGGGCGCGGGATGAACACGCCGGGGCCGACGTGCAGCATGATCGGCCCGAACGCCGCGGTTCCGGTGAGATGCTGCAGCGGCACCCGGTGGGAGCGCGCGGCAACGATGTCACGGTACCGGCCGAAGAATTCGTCGCCCGGCGAATCCAGCAAGGCGAGCCGGCCGCGTTCGGTGCCAAGCAGGTGGGCCGCCAGCTCCTCGGCGTCGTAACGGGCGGAGTCGATCCCGGCCGCCGAGAGTTGCGCTGCCGCAGAGTCGATCGCGCGCCGCAAGGTCATGCCTGTTGCAGCCGGGACTGCTTGTCGGCGGCGCTCAGTGCGTCGAACAAGGCGTCCAGGTCGCCGTCGAGCACCTGATCCAGATTGTGTGCCTTGAACCCGATTCGGTGGTCGGTGATGCGGTTCTCCGGGAAGTTGTAGGTGCGGATCCGTTCGCTGCGGTCCACGGTGCGAATCTGGCTGGCCCGGTCGGCCGACGCGTCGGCCAGCGCCTGCTCCTCGGCCATTGCCTGCAGGCGTGCCGCCAGGACCTGCAGCGCGCGGGTCTTGTTCTGCAGCTGCGACCGTTCGTTTTGACAGGTGACGACGATGCCGGTCGGCAGATGCGTGATCCGCACCGCGGAGTCGGTCGTATTCACTCCCTGGCCGCCCTTGCCGGACGAGCGGTACACGTCGATGCGAAGTTCCGACTCGTCGCTCTGCACCTCGCCCACTTCCTCGGGATCGGGATAGACCAGCACGCCGGCCGCCGATGTGTGCACGCGCCCCTGGGATTCCGTGACCGGGACGCGTTGCACGCGATGTACCCCACCCTCGAACTTCATTCGTGACCATACCCCGTCGGCGGTGTCGCCCTTGC
>NZ_JAFBAT010000110.1 GCF_019247615.1 Mycobacterium sp.
TGATGAACCCCTCGAGTGCGCGAGCATTCCCGCGTGCGGCTGCCAAGGCTAATGCGGTGACGGCCTCGTCGTCGGGTGACGCGGTCATGACCAACCACCTTAGTTGCGCCGGTCCGGTTAATCTACGACGGGTCGTCGTAGACGAAGTCATTCCGCTGATGGGCCGCAGATGGCGGTGTCGCCGACCGCGGGCTGCATGTGTTGGCGAGGCGGGGAAGTCGACGTCGCTGTCGGAGCCGCGCGAGCTGCGCGACCCCAATCTTTCCCGCGTGACCAGCAACGCGAACGCAAAGCCCAACAGCAGAGGTACGTGACTGGCGATGCGCGCCGCGGTCTCCTCGCCTTCGACGACGTCAACCACCTCGTACCCCACGAGTGCCACGGAATATACGCCGACAATCGCCGCGACACCGATCGCCGCGAGGGGCCAGATCCCGGCGGCGATCATCGCCAGCCCCAACGCCAACAACCACGCGGTGGACTCGTGCATCAGGTGCTCGCCGGACATCGCCCCGTGCGTGTGGGACACCATGCCGAAATCGATTCCGCTGATCTGGGCGGCCGCAATACCCACCTGGAACAGACCAACGGCGATGACGCCCCATCGGCGGTAGTGCGACCGGACCAGGCGCATCCAGCGGTGATGACGCGACTGCTCGCCGACGCTGGACATGATCCTGTCGACAAGGTCTGGTCCCTGACCGGCCTCAATCGAAGCCAGCCGGCGAGTCTGCGCGGCAGCGCCGATCAGCCAGGCGCGGCAACCGCGGCACGATCCGAGATGGGCGTCGACGCGCTGGGCAGCCACCTCGGGACGCTCGCCGTCCAGTCGCGCAGAAAGCGCCTCACGCGCAACGTCGCATCGCATCCCTGCATCGTTGCGCATGGCGGGTCCGCGCGCAAAGGCTTGCCACGACTGCGGAGGTGGCCGCGGACGCGCGTCAGCCCGGATATCGCCGGGGAGTAAACACCCGGTCGCCAAAATCGTCTGAGTACCACTGGGTTTGCGACGAACCGACTATCAGCAGGCACCGCATGTCGACCTGGGCGGGATCCAGATCGGCCAGCCGTACCACGCGGACGTCTTCGTCGGGCCCGGAGACCGGCCCGGAAACACTGCGGCCGATGACCACCGGTGTGCCCGGTTCGCGATGGCCCAGCAGCAGATCGCGCATCGCGCCGACCTGCCAAGTGCGCGCCTTCGACGCGGGGTTGTAGATCGCCAGCACCAGGTCGGCGGCGGCCGCGGCGGCCAGTCGCGCGGAGATCACGTCCCACGGTTTGAGCCGGTCCGACAGCGAAATCACCGCGTAGTCATGGCCCAGCGGGGCGCCGACCCTACTGGCGACGGCCTGTGCTGCGGTCATGGCCGGAACCACACGGATGCGCACTCCCGGCCATTGTTTCGCCTCCTCCAGGACGGCGGTGGCCATCGCGAACACGCCCGGATCCCCCGACGACACCACCGCGACGGCGTGCCCCTCCTCGGCCAGCGCGCACGCCAGCCGGGCCCGGGCGGGTTCGTCGCTGTTGTCGCTGGAGTGGCGGCGCTGGCCGTCGCGGACCGGGACGCGATCAAGGTAGCCGGCGTAGCCGATCAGATCGGTCGCGGCGGCCAGCTCGCGCCGGGTCTGCGGGGTCATCCAGTCGGCGTCGCCGGGTCCCAAGCCGACCACCGCGACGGTCCCAGCCCGCTGGAATTTCGGTCGCCGGCAGCCGGGCAGCATGGCCAGGGAAAAGTACGGCACGCTGGCCTCATCGACTTCCGCTGCGGGCAGGATGCGCTGACCGGAGGTGCTGGCACGCTCGACGTAGTAGGCGTCGTCAAGTTGTCCTGATGCCGAAAGCGCTTCGCGCACAGCGTGATAGGAGCGGCCCAGTTTGAGGACCACCGCGGCGTCGGCGTCTGCGAGGCGCCGCGTCAGCTCGGCGACCGGCAACGTGCCAGGCAGCACCGAGAGCACTTCCTCGCCGGCCACGAGCGGCGTCGCGATGGCCGCCGAGGCGGCGCTCACCGAGGTGACACCGGGCACGATGACGGCGTTGAACCGCTCCGTCAGGCGGGTGTGCAAGTGCATGTACGAGCTGTAAAACAGCGGGTCGCCCTCGGCGAGCAGCGCCACGTCGCGGCCCGCATCGAGGTGCGCCGCGATGCGCCGGGTGGCGTCGGCGTAGAAGTCGTCGAGCGCACCGGAGTACCCGCCGGGATGGTCGGTCGCCTCGGTCGTCACCGGGTAGATCAGGTGCTCCTCGAGCTGACCGGGCCGCAGATACGGTTCGGCGATTCCGCGGGCGATGCTGCGTCCGTGCCGCGCGCTGTGATAGGCAACCACGTCGGCTTCACCGATCACGCGGGCGGCCTTGACGGTCACCAATTCCGGATCGCCGGGCCCTAATCCGACTCCGAAGAGGTTGCCGCGCTTGGTCATTCGGTGGCGCTCGCGATCGCATTGACGGCCGCCGCGGCCATGGCGCTGCCGCCGCGCCGGCCGCGTACCACCAGGTAGGCCATTCCCCGAGGGCGCTCGATGAGCTCCTGCTTGGACTGCGCCGACCCCACGAATCCGACCGGCCCACCGACTACCGCGGCCGGCGGTGCAACCCCTTCGTCGATCAATTCCAGCAGCCGGAACAGCGCGGTGGGCGCGTTGCCGATCGCCACGACCGCGCCGGGAAGCCGGTCGGACCACAGCTCCACGGCGGCCGCCGAACGGGTGGTGCGGCGGCGTGCCGCCCGTTCGGTCGCGCGCGGATCGGCCACCAGCGACACGATCTCGTTGCGGGCGGGCAACCGAGCGGTGGTGATCCCGGCGGCCACCATCGACGAATCGCACAACACCGGGGCGCCACTGTCCAAAGCAGCTCCGGCCCGCGCGACGACGTCGTCGGTGTAGGCGACGTGCTGGGCCACGTCGACCTGCCCGCAGGTGTGGATCAACCGGACGACGACGCGTGCGATGTCGTCCGGGAATCGCGCCAGGTCGGCTTCGGCCCGGATGACCGCGAACGACTGGCGGTAAATCTCGGCCGCGTCGCGGATGTAGTCGAGCACTCGCTCACCTTAAGGGCTGGTCACGCAGCAGCCGATATCCCTGCCCGCTCGCGACCAGGACCTGACCGATCGGCGGACTGCCGCACCCGCGCTCGCAGCCGACGAAATGACGATGCACCCGAAGGTCGGGGTCCAGCGCCAGCGCGGCATCGGCCCGAACGTCGGCAGCCGAGTGTGCGCACCCCGGGCTGCCGGTGCACGCGCTGACGTCCAGCCAGGGGGAGTTCTCGTCGAAAACCAAACCCAACGGCGCCAGCACGCGCAGCGCGACGTCCGCCACCTCTTCGCTGAGATCGCACAGCAGGATGGACCGCCACGGCGTGATGACCAGCGGGGCCTCGGTTGCGGCAAGATACTCCGCGACCCGTGCGGGCAGCACGCCGAGCGGCACCGCGGCGCCCAGAGCCACGCGACCGTCGTCCTGGACGATCCAGCCCACTGGTGGCTTGCTGATCGCCGGAAAGGCCGGACCGGGCGCTGCCCCGGGACACAACGTCGCAATGTCGGCCAATTCTGTGACACGCCAAGCTGTTTCGCGTATTTCGAGGAACCGCAACGCGAGGGCCACGAGCGAACGGGCCACCTCGCCCGCCGTCAACCGAATGCCGGTTTCCCGGCCCGCCAACACCAGCGCGACACCGTCGTCGCGCACATGCACGCCGACATCGGCACCCAGCCCCGACACGTCGGCCCGACCGTCGTCGATGCTGAACCAGAATCGGCCTCCCAACTCTGCCAGACCCGGCTCGGCGCAGATCGCCGCGTCCAGTTCGCGCACCCACTCGCGAACGTCGGCGTGTCCGCTCACTCGGCCGGACAGCGGTGAGGCCACGATGTTGCGGACCCGCTCGTGCGTCGGCGACGGCAACAGCCCGGCCCGCGCGACGGCGTCGGCGGCCGCGGTCACATTCGTCAGCCCGCGCAACTGCACGTTGCCGCGCGACGTCAGCTCAAGGATCCCCGAGCCGAACTCGCTCGAGACGCCGGACAGTGCCGACAACTGTGCGGCGGTGATCATGCCGCCCGGCAGCCGCACCCGCGCGAGCGGACCGTCCGCGGCCGGGTGCAGCTGCAGGGCCCCTGGACAGGCGTCCTTGTCGCGGGCTCGGGGCATGGTTCACCGTATGTCGGTCAGCGTTATTGAACGCTATCCCACTGCTGGTCGGCCACATCGGCGATGCAGTGGTAGGCGATCACCGGAATTCCGGGGTTTGCCACGCCGCCGTTGACATCGAGGCATGGCCCGAGGCCGCTGTTCACCTGCCCATTGGGCTGGGTGCTCCAGCGCGCGTTGTTGGGATTGATATGGCAGGGCGTGAGGATCACCGGGGTGGTATCTGCTGGGCTACCGATGCTCGCGCACTGCCTGGGAAAGGAAAAATTCTCGAGCTGACCTGCATCATTGAAGATCCACAGTTGGGATTTCGACCCATTGCAAGGGTTGATCATCACCGGAGTTTCCTTCCCATTCGGGCCGTCGAGACACCAATTGCCCAATCGACTCCTCAACTGGGCCGGGTAGGCGGCACTCGCCACACCGGAGGTCAGCAGCGCGACACCGACTCCCGCACCGGCTACGGCAACGGCACGTCGCATGCCGCCCTTCAACCGCGATCCGTCCATTTCTGCTCCATCCTGTCGTGGTCAATTATTTACCGCAGCGCTGCGGAAATCGTGCCCGTCCACGCCATTGGCTCACATGACGCTACGCGGAATCAACCGGCGTAGCGGCAGCCCAGCGAGTCAGCGCCGAACGTGCATTCAGGGCGAGATTCGGCGCCGATTTTCGCGCTGAGTACACGATCGGCACCGACCCGGGGTTGGATTCGCGTCGGCCGGGGCACACTCGTCCCCGTGAGGACGGTGGAGTACGCGCCGGGGCGCATGGCCGATATCTTCGGCGATCCAACGCAACCCATGGTCTTGCTGTGGCACGGCATGCAGACCGACGCGCGTGCCGCGGTTGGCCCTCTCGCCGCCATGCTCGCCGAGCGTGGTGCGGCGGTGGTGGCGCCGGATTGGAATTCCCATTCCGACGACGGCGGGCGAGCCGACCTGCTGCGATCGCTCGACTTCGCCCGCGACCTCGCCGGCGGCGCCGACGACATGGTGCTCGTCGGTTGGTCGCTGGGTGGCTGCGCGGCGGCCGGCCTGACGCTTGATGCCGCGCACTTCGACCTGTCGCTCGCGCACACGGTGTGCCTGGCCGGCGCCTTTATGGTCCCGGACCCGATCTCCGGTCGACCGCCCACCGAGATGCTTTCCGCCGACCGCGTCGGTGCGCCGTTCACGCTGCTGCACGGCGTGGCCGACGATGCGGTGCCTTTGGAGGCCAGCAAGGCGTTCGCCGCGGACCTCCAACAGGTGGGTTGGCCCGTCGAACTGGTGGAACTCGAGGCCGATCACGGGTCGATCGCCGGCGCCGACTACGACACCATCGCCGATCGGTACGAGCCCGCGCAGGGCGGTCGGGCGCTCGAGGTGGCCAGTGAGGTCGCCGCCCGCATCGCGGCGACGCTGCGGTACGAATAACGGGTGTCTGAGCCGACCATCCTGCTGCTGTCGACGTCCGACACGGACCTGATCAGTGCCCGTGCCAGCGGGAAGAACTATCGGTACGCCAACCCGTCGCGCTTGTCCGACCCCCAAACTGATTCAGAGCTGACGGACCTGCTGGCCTTGCTGCCGGACAGTGCGTCCATCGTGGTCGTCCGGATCCTGGGCGGGTATCGGGCCTGGCAGGGCGGCATCGACGCGGTGATCGCCAGCGGCGTCCCGACGGTGTTGGTCAGCGGCGAACAGGCCGCCGACGCCGAGTTGACGGGCCTGTCCACCCTTGCGGCCGGCATCGCTGTGCAGGCCCATGTCTACCTGGCCCATGGCGGCGTGGAGAACCTGCGCCAGTTGCATGCGTTCCTGTCGGACACGGTGCTGATGACCGGATTCGGCTTCGCACCGCCGGTCGTGACACCGACCTGGGGCGAGCTGGACCGACCGCAGGCCAAGGTCAGCGGCGGCCCGACGATCGCGGTGCTGTACTACCGCGCCCAGCAGCTCGCCGGCAATACCGCCTACATCGAGTCGCTGTGCCGGGCCATCGAAGACGCCGGCGGCCGGCCGCTGCCCGTCTATTGCGCGTCGCTGCGCGCCGCCGAACCCGAACTGCTGCAACGGCTCGGCGACGCCGACGCCATGGTGGTAACGGTGCTGGCCGCCGGGGGACTGAGGGCGGCGGAGGCGGCGGCCGGTGGTGCCGACGACAGCTGGAATGTCGAACACCTTGCGGCCCTGGACATCCCGATCCTGCAGGGTCTGTGCCTGACCACATCCCGGAACCAATGGCGCGACAACGACGACGGCCTCAGCCCCCTCGATGTGGCCAGCCAGGTCGCCGTTCCCGAGTTCGACGGCCGCATCATCACGGTTCCGTTCTCGTTCAAAGAGATTGACGACGACGGGCTGATCTCCTACGTCGCCGACCCGGAGCGCTGCGCGCGCGTGGCCGGACTGGCGATCCGCCACGCCCGGCTGCGGCATGTGGCCCCGGCCGACAAGCGGGTGGCCCTGGTGTTTTCGGCCTATCCCACCAAACACGCGCGCATCGGCAACGCGGTCGGCCTGGACACCCCGGCCAGCGCAGTGGCGCTATTGCGGGCGATGCGCCGACGCGGCTATCAGTTGGGCGATCTGCCCGGGGTCGAGTCCAACGACGGAGACGCCTTGATCCACGCGCTGATCGAGCGCGGCGGCCAAGACCCCGACTGGCTCACCGACGGCCAACTGGCCGGCAACCCGATCCGGGTCTCCGCCAAGGACTACCGCGACTGGTTCGCAACGCTGCCCGTCGAGCTCACGCAGTCCGTCGAGGCGCACTGGGGTCCGCCACCCGGCGAGCTGTTCGTCGACCGCACCGCCGACCCCGACGGCGAGATCGTGATCGCCGCAATGCAAGCCGCCAACCTGGTGCTGATGGTGCAGCCGCCCCGCGGCTTCGGCGAAAACCCGGTCGCCATCTACCACGACCCCGACCTGCCGCCCAGCCATCACTACCTGGCCGCCTATCGCTGGCTGGAATCCGGGTTCGGGGCTCACGCGATCGTGCACCTGGGCAAGCACGGCAACCTGGAGTGGCTGCCGGGCAAGACGTTGGGCATGTCGGCGGCCTGCGGTTCCGACGCCGCGCTGGGCAACCTGCCGATGATCTACCCGTTCCTGGTCAACGACCCCGGCGAGGGCACTCAGGCCAAACGGCGCGCGCATGCGGTGCTCGTCGACCATCTCATCCCACCGATGGCCCGCGCCGAAACCTACGGCGACATAGCGCGTTTGGAGCAGCTGCTCGACGAGCACGCCACCGTCGCCGCGCTGGACCCAGGCAAGCTGCCCGCCATCCGCCAGCAGATCTGGACGCTGATCCGGGCCGCGAAGATGGACCACGACCTGGGCCTGGCCGAACGACCCGCGGAGGACGCGTTCGATGACATGATCCTGCACGTCGACGGGTGGCTTTGCGAGATCAAGGACGTCCAGATCCGCGACGGGCTGCACATCCTCGGTCAACGGCCCACGGGCGAAGCCGAACTCGACCTCGTGCTGGCCATTCTGCGCGCCCGTCAACTGTTCGGCGGCGAGCACGTGCTTCCGGGCTTGCGGCAGGCATTGGGTCTGGCCGAGGACGGGACCGACGACCGGGGCTCGGTCGATCGGGCAGAGATCGCGGCGCGAGAGCTCCTCACGGCACTGCAGGCCGCCGGCTGGGACCCCGACGCAGTCCGGCGTCTCACCGACAGCCCAGACGTTGCGGACGTGCTGCGGTTCGCGGCCACCGAAGTGGTGCCGCGGCTTGCGGGCACCGCGTCCGAGATCGACCAGATATTGAAGGCGCTGGACGGCCGGTTCATTGCCGCCGGGCCGTCGGGATCGCCGCTGCGCGGCCTGGTCAACGTGCTGCCGACCGGGCGCAACTTCTACTCCGTCGACCCCAAAGCCGTGCCGTCCCGGCTCGCGTGGGAAGCCGGTGTCGCACTGGCGGACTCGCTACTGACCCGGTACCGCACCGACAACGGACGGTGGCCGCAGTCGGTTGGGCTCTCGGTGTGGGGCACTTCCGCCATGCGCACAGCCGGCGATGACATCGCGGAAGTCCTTGCCCTGCTGGGAGTTCGGCCCGTATGGGACGACGCGTCGCGGCGAGTCGTCGGGTTGACGCCCATTCCGCTTTCGGAGTTGGGGCGCCCGCGTATCGATGTCACCGTGCGGATCTCCGGATTCTTCCGCGACGCCTTCCCCCATGTCGTGACCATGCTCGACGACGCGGTGCGGTTGGTCGCCGAACTCGAGGAGTCCGACGACGACAACTACGTGCGGGCGCACGTTGGGGCGGACCTGAGGCAGCACGGCGATCAACGACGCGCCACCACCAGGATTTTCGGGTCCAAACCGGGAACCTACGGCGCCGGGCTGCTGCAGCTGATCGACAGCCGCAACTGGCGCGATGACGCCGACCTTGCCCAGGTGTACACCGCCTGGGGCGGATTCGCCTACGGCCGCGACCTCGACGGTCGGGAAGCGATCGACGACATGAACCGGCAATATCGACGCATCGCCGTGGCCGCCAAGAACACCGACACCCGCGAACACGACATCGCCGACTCCGACGACTACTTTCAGTACCACGGCGGCATGGTCGCCACGGTGCGGGCCCTGACCGGGCAAGCGCCGGCCGCCTATATCGGCGACAACACCAGGCCGGACGCCATCCGCACCCGCAGCTTGTCCGAGGAGACCACGCGCGTGTTCCGCGCGCGCGTGGTCAACCCGCGCTGGATGGCGGCCATGCGCCGGCACGGCTACAAGGGCGCATTCGAGATGGCGGCCACCGTCGACTACCTATTCGGCTACGACGCCACCGCCGGAGTGATGGCCGACTGGATGTATGAGCAACTGACAGAGCGCTATGTCCTGGATCCGGAGAACCGCAAGTTCATGGCCGAATCGAATCCTTGGGCGTTGCACGGCATAGCCGAACGACTGCTGGAGGCGGCCCATCGGGGCATGTGGCTGGACCCGCGCGCCGACACGCTCGGCGAGCTGCGCCAGGCCTTGCTGGAAACCGAGGGCGACCTGGAGGGATAGTGGGGCCG
Organism: Mycobacterium sp.; assembly: GCF_019247615.1. Lineage (GTDB taxonomy): Bacteria > Actinomycetota > Actinomycetes > Mycobacteriales > Mycobacteriaceae > Mycobacterium. Next base: position 9,196 of record NZ_JAFBAT010000110.1, read on the forward strand.
CCGCGAGCGCGGCCGGGCGCTCACTTGGCGCCGAACGTGCGGCCTGCCAGACACTGGACACGCGCCGACAGGGGCGTCGGTGCCAAACCGTTTCAATCCGTGAAGTCAATCCGGACGCTGATCGGATCGGACTGCAGCGCGCGGAATGTCGCCACGACGAGCGGGGTCAGCAACCGCGATGTCGCGAATGTGCGGGCCCGCTTCGCGGGGTCGTCATCGGGTTCGAACCGGGCGACGCCGGCGCGCCACCTGTTCCCTTGCCGGATGCGCACTTTGGGGTCGGCCGTGATGTTGACGGCCCATCCCGAGCGGCGCCCATGCTGGGAAATCACCCACGCGCCCGCCTCGTCGAAGTTGGCGGAAACCGGGACACGTCGGCTCACCCCGGATTTTCGTCCGGTCGTTTCGAGCTCCGTGGCGAACGTCGTCCGGATCCCGAGCCGACCGAGCAAGGCCACCAGGGGATTAGCGAGATGGCGACCGATGAAGCGCTCCCGCCGGAATTTCCGCACGGCAGCATCCCGGTCGCTGGTGGGCGCACCCGTATGGCTTGCCATGGTCATGCCTCCGCGGGAGTAGATCGATCGGTCTACGGTCGAAATCCAACATAGTAGAATGATCGGTATACCGCAAGCGCGGAGGAAGGCAGGACATCGATGGCGGCACGGGAGCGCTTGATTACCAGCGCGATTGCGCTCATTCGTCGCGTCGGGGTCACGGGCGCGAGCGTGTCGGCATTGCTCGAGCAGGCGGGCCTGGCGCGGCGAACGCTCTATGTGAACTTTCCCGGCGGCAAGCCCGAACTCGTTGAGGCGGCGGTCGACGCGGCGAGCGCGGAGCTCACCGCCGCGATCCAGAGCTGCGTGGAAGCCGCCGACCCAGCGCAAACGCTGGCGGCGTTCACCCGGATGTGGGAAGCGATGCTGGCCGAGAGTGATTACACAGCGGGCTGCCCGATCGTTGCCGCGACGTTGGGCCGCTCCGAGGTGCCCGCGGCCGCGGACGCCGCCGCAGCGGCTTTCAGCACTTGGGAGGAGATGTTGAGCCGACTCCTCCGCGACGCCGGTCTCGCGCGATCGGCGGCGGTCGATCTGGCCACCACCGCGGTCGCGGCCGTCGAGGGCGCGGTCATCATGTCCGTGGCGCAACGGTCCCCGGATCCGCTGCGGCGGACGAACCGCGTGCTCTCCAGACTGATTCGAAGTCAAACGAAGTCCGATCCGCCGTCCACGTTGACTGTGGCACCGGTGACGTAACCGTTACGCCGCGACGCGAGATAGGCCGTGATGGAAGCGACCTCTTCCGGAAACCCCGCGCGGCCGAGGTCGCAGGGCTGGTGAAAGTTGTTGTCGATCCAGGTCATCACATCGACCGGATCGGTGGCGTCCAGGCCATCGGTGGCGAGGACGTCTTTGAGTGCTTCGGTGAAGCTGGCGGTCACGATTGTTCCGGGGCACCCGATGGTGTGGATCAGGCAGTTGAGCCGCCCCCAGCGCTCGGCCACCGCGGCGAAGCCGGCCGCGATGGACCCGGCATCAGCCATATCCACGCTGATTCCCACGGCATCTGGAGCGCCCATCGCGCGCAGGGATTCCACGGTGGCATCGAGCGGGCCACGGTTTCGGGCCATCACCGCCACGCTGGCTCCTTCGGCCGCAAGGGTTTCGGCGATGGCCCGCCCCATGCCCTTGCTGCCGCCCGTGACGACGGCCGTTGCTCCGGCGAAACCCAAGTCCATCGACGTCTCCCTCCGGTCGTTGCCGCAGAGGTGTCAAGCGAACACCGCCTCGTCGTCCAACGCCTGATGACAGTCGCAATTGACTGACGCGAATGTCAACGCCGAATCCGGGCGGCGGTAGGTTTGACAGCGTGACGCCGACCTTTGCCGAACTCGCCAAAGCGCAATACATTTTACTGACCACCTTCACCAGGGACGGCCGGCCCAAGCCGGTGCCGGTCTGGGCCGCCGCGGACGGCGACCGGCTGTTGGTGATCACCGAGGGAAACTCGTGGAAGGTCAAGCGGATCCGCCATACCGCGCGGGTGACGCTGGCCACTTGCACCATGCGCGGTCGCGCGACCAGTGAAGCAGTCGAGGGTACCGCGGCGATCCTGGACAAGTCACAGACCGGCGCCGTTTACGATGCCATCGGCAGGCGGTACGGCATCGTGGGCAAGGTCTTCAACGTGTTCAGCAAGCTGCGCGGCGGCATGGAAAACAACGTCGGTCTCGAGCTCAGGCTGGCTACAACCTAGCCGCCCGCCGGCGACTTGGGCAATCAAGGGGCAATCAAGGGCAACAAAGGGGCAAGTGATGGGGACCGTGCTCATCCCGATCCCGGACCATGACTTCGACCCGACCGAGGTCGCGGTGAGCTGGCGCGTCTTGACCCAACACGGCCACCGGGTCGTATTCGCCACCGAAAGCGGCACGCCGGGGGTCGCCGACGACATCATGGTGACCGGTCGCGGATTGGACATCTGGTCGGCACTTCCGGTGCTTCGAGCCATCCCGCTGCTGGGCCTGACGCTGCGGGCCAATCGGGATGGCCGCAGTGCGTATCGGAACATGTTGCGGTCGGAGGAATTCCGGCATCCGACCACCTGGGCACAGGCCAGCCTCGATGACATCGACGCGTTACTGTTGGCCGGCGGGCACCGTGCCCGCGGCATGCGTAACTACCTCGACAGCGAGGTTTTGCAGCGGCTCGTCGTGGACGCCTTTGCGCGTGACGCCATCGTCGCCGCGATCTGTCATGGCGTGTTGCTGGCCGCTCGCAGTGTTGATCCCGCCACGGGTCGATCGGTGCTTTACGGGCGCAAGACCACGGCGTTGACGTGGGCGATGGAACGCCTGGCCTGGCGGCTGACGCGGATCACCCGCTTCTGGGATCCCGATTACTACCGCACGTATACCGAGGAGCCGGGCCAGGTCGTCGGTTATATGTCCGTGCAGGCGGAAGTCACTCGCGCCCTTGAAGATCCGGCGGATTTCCGCGACGTCGCACGCGGTGCACCGCATTGGTGGCGCAAATCCTCGGGAATGGTGCGCGACACGGAGAGCGACTCGCGGCCGGCGTTCGTCGTCGATGACGGCAGCTACGTGTCGGCACGCTGGCCGGGCGATACGCACACCTTCGCTCGCGTGTTGTCCCAGAAGATGAAGTGAGTCGCCATCCGGCCGAAAACTACGTCGCTGCTGCGGCTCCCAGATGTTCACCGAAGAACGCGAAGACGCGGCTCCAAGCGTCCTCGGTCGCGGCCCGGTCGTATCCGAAACCTGTGATGCGCAGAAGCGGTTGCGCCGGCAGGGTGTTCGCGAAGCTATGCCCGACGCCGGGGTACACCTTGATGTCGGTCGTCAGTTGCTTGGCCGCCGCCACTTCCCGAAATTTCTCCGGCGCCCCCCTGCCCAGCGGGTCGCTGCCGCCGAAACTGGCAACGATCGGGCATGCCCCCTCTAGCGTTTCGCTGAGGTTGCGGGGCAGGGGAGTGCCGTAGAAGGGCGCGGAGGCGCCAAAACCCTTGGGCGACATCACCAGAGCGAATTGGCCGCCCATGCAGAAACCTGCGACGCCGATCCGGCCCGAGCACTCCGGCCGCGCCTGGAGGTGATCGCGGGCGGCCAGAATGTCGTCGAGGGCGCGGCCCCGCTGCGTGAGCAGCTCACGCATGACGCGTGTGATGCAGCGAGCCCGGCCGCCCCGCGCATACAGGTTGGGGGTCAGCGCCACATATCCCGCGTGGGCGATGCGCTCGTTGGTCGCCTGCTTGTCGCGGCTGTAGCCGAAAGCGTCATGAATCACCACCACGCCCGGCCACGGGCCTTCGCCCTGTGGAAGGTCAAGCAGCGCATCGATCGGTCCATTGGGGGTGTCGATCTCGATCGTCGTCATATCGTCATCTAACTGCAGCCATGACACGGAACTCGAGGGCGGGCGGAGACGTTGGCCTGTCATGGTGCGACGGCTGTTTCTCGTCTACGCCCTCGTCGAACTGGCGGCCATCTTCACGCTGGCGCTGACGATCGGGTGGGGCTGGACCCTGCTGGTCTTGGCGGGCAGCTTCCTGCTCGGGTGGGGCCTGTTGGCTCCGATGGCGGGTGGACACCTCATTCGACAAATTGGGATTCGACAAGCCGGCCGGCTGCGGTCACGCCTGACCGACGCCCGCGGCGCAGTCAACGACGGCGCGGTGGTCACGCTGGCTTTGGTTCTGGTTCTGATTCCCGGGCCGGTCACCACGGCATTGGGATTGTTGCTGCTGGTTCCGCCGATACGGTCCATCGCCGGGCCCGGGGTGGCCGCGATGGGAGCCCGCCGTTTGCGGCGCGTCCCGGTGGTGACCTATTCATCAGCCCTTAGGGACTTCCGCCGGCGATATCCGGACGACGAGGGCCGCGGCTACATCGACGGCGAGGTCATCGACGTCAAGGACTTCGAGACGCCGGCCTATCCGACCCAGAGGCGTGGTGGCTTCCCGGGTGATCCGGCCTGGGACTGACCGCCGCTCGGCGCCGCACGTAGTTTGAGCTCGTGACCGTTCCCACCAGGCTGCTGGTCAACGCGCGAGTACACAGTCCCAGTCATCCCGATGCCACCGCCATAGCGATCCGCGGTGACGTCGTGGCGTGGTTAGGCAGCGACGACGTCGGACGTGGCCAGTTCCCCGACGCCGACGTCGAAGATTTGGACGGCGGCTTCGTGGCGCCCGGATTCGTGGACAGCCACATCCACCTGACCGCGACCGGCCTGACGCTCACCGGGCTGGACTTGCGTCCGGCCACCTCGCTGGCCCACTGCATGCAGTTGGTCGCCGACTATGCGGCCGCCCACCCCGGGCTGGCGGTGTGGGGGCATGGCTGGGACGAATCATTCTGGCCGGAAAACAGCCCGCCTAGCACCGGCGAGCTGGACGCAGTACTCGGCGACCGGCCCGCCTACCTTGCCCGCGTCGACGTCCACTCCGGTCTGGCATCCACCGGGCTGCGACGCCTGGTAGCGGACTTACCGGCCGCGGGCGGGTACAGCCCCGACCGGCCCCTGGTGGGTGAGGCTCACCACGCGGTCCGCGCCGTCGCTCGCGACCTGCTGACCGACGAACAACTGGCCGAAGCCCGGACGGCGGCACTGCGTGCCGCCGCCGCGGCCGGGATTGTCGCGGTGCACGAATGCGCCGGCCCCGAGATCGGCGGCCTCGACGACTGGCATCGCCTGCGCGCCCTCGGTGAGCGTGGGGAGGGCGTTCACGGCGTCGAGGTGATCGGCTACTGGGGGGAGGCGGTGACCACGCCCGCCCAGGCGCGCGCGTTGCTGGTGGAAACCGGCGCCCGCGGGCTGGCCGGCGATCTGTTCGTCGATGGAGCACTCGGATCGCGCACGGCGTGGCTGCACGCGCCGTACGCCGACGCCCCCGACTGCCTGGGCACCTGCTACCTGGATGCCGAGGTCGTCGAAACGCACGTGCGGGCCTGCTCCGCCGCGGCGGTGCCCGCGGGATTCCACGTCATCGGCGAAGCCGCGGTCTCGGCGGTGGTCGCCGCATTCGAACGAGTCGTCGCCGACCTCGGGGTGGCCGCCGTCGCCCGCTGCGGTCACCGCCTCGAGCATCTGGAGATGATCACCGCCGCGCAGGCCGCCAAGCTGGGCTCGTGGGGCGTCATCGCCAGCGTGCAGCCCAACTTCGATGCGCTGTGGGGCGGCCCTGACGGCATGTACGCGCTGCGACTTGGTCGCGAAAGGGCCGGTCAACTCAACCCGCTTTCGCTGTTAGCATCCCAAGGCGTGCCTCTCGCGCTGGGTTCCGACGCCCCGGTAACGAGCCTCGACCCGTGGCGGAGCGTGCGGGCCGCGGTCAATCACCGGACCTCGGGCAGCGCCCTCTCGCCGCGGGCGGCGTTCGCTGCAGCGACGCGCGGCGGCTGGCGTGCCGGCGGTGTTCGCGACGGTTTGACGGGCACCCTGGTGCCCGGCGCGCCGGCGTCCTACGCCGTGTGGGACGCCGGGCCACTGGACGTCCGCGCACCTCGCGACGCGGTCCAGCGCTGGTCGACAGATCCGCGTTCCCGCATACCGGCGTTGCCGCGTCTGGGTCCGGCCGACGCGTTGCCGCGTTGCCGGCAAACGGTCCATCGAGGCGCTGTCATCCATGGCTAGTCGTCGACCGTTCGGTGGGCGCGAGCGCTCTGAGGGGGTTCCCGGCGCCGGCGCGGCGGCCGAGGACCTCGCCAGCCGCCGCGACCCGATAAGTGACGAAGACCCAATAAGCGACGAAGCAGACTCCGACCGCGACGAAGACCCGACCGAAGTAGGCGTCGAGCCGCAACGGGTATCCACATCGACCGCCCTTCCGGGGCCCGACGATCTTCGGCCGTCGCCGCTGCGCCGGGCGCTGGCCGGGCTGGGCGCCGCGGGCAGCGCACGCCTCCCGGCGGTCCGGGCTGCGATGGTGCCACGCCTGCCGCGTTTGACACTCGCCGTCGTGGGCGGCCTGCTGATGTTCGCCAGCTTCCCGGACGTGGACTGGTGGTGGGCCGCCGTCGTCGCCGCAGGGCTGCTGGCCTGGGTGCTGACGCACCCCGCGACGACACCGGCCGGCGGTATGGGTTACGGATTTTTGTTCGGGCTGGCGTTCTACCTGCCGCTGTTGCAGCTGATCGGCACGCTCGTCGGTGCGCCGGCCCTGCTGGCACTGGTAACCGCCTGCGCCGCATTTCCGGCCCTTTTCGGGCTGCTGGCCGTGGTGGTGCGCACGCTGCCCGGTTGGCCGCTCTGGTTCGCGGCCCTCTGGGCCGCGCAGGAGTGGTTGAAGTGCACCGTCCCCTTCGGCGGATTCCCGTGGGGAGTGGTGGCCTTCGGGCAGACTGACGGCCCCCTGCTCCCATTGGTCCGGCTCGGCGGCGTTCCGCTGCTGTCGGCGGCCGTCGTGCTGCTCGGGTGTGGCGCAGCCGCCATCGCGCAGCAGATCTGGTTGTGGTGGCACATCTCCGGCCGGCAAGACCGGCGGGGCACCCGCGGGGACGCTCCGCCGGCCGTGGTGCTGCCCGGCATCTTGATCTGCCTGGTGCTGTTCGGCGCGATCGTCATCTGGCCGCAGGTCCGGCACTCGGGAATGGGCGCGGGCAACGAACCGACGGCCACCGTCGCGGCCGTGCAGGGCAACGTGCCGCAACTCGGGTTGAATTTCAATCTCCAACGCCGGGCCCTGCTGGACAACCACATCCGGGAGACGATGCGGCTGGCCGAGGACGTGCGCGCCGGCCGCGCCCAGCAGCCACAGTTCGTCGTGTGGCCGGAGAGCTCGTCGGACGTCGATCCTCTGGTCAACGCCGACGCAGGTCGCGACATCTCGGCGGCCGCGGCGGCGATCGGTGCGCCGATCCTGGTGGGTACGACGCTCGGCGTCCCCGGTCAGCCGCCCGGCGGGGAATACACCAACACGGTTATTGTCTGGAATCCGGGCACCGGCCCGGCCGATCGGCACAACAAGCAGATCATCGTGCCCTTCGGGGAGTACCTGCCCATGCGGTGGTTCTTCCGGGACGTGTCGGAGTACACCAAGTGGGTCGGTCACATGGTCCCCGGTAAGAGCACCGGTGTGGTGCATGCGGCCGGTATTCCGGTCGGGGTGGCCACCTGCTGGGAAGTGCTTTTCGACAGAGCTGCGCGCCAATCGGTCCGCAACGGAGCCCAGGTGCTTGCCGTGCCGACCAACAACTCCGCGGTCGACGCGGTCATGAGCAGCCAGCACCTGGCCTTCGCCAAAGAACGTGCCGTGGAGCACGACCGATACGTCGTGGTCGCCGGAACGGTCGGGATCAGCGCGATGATCGCACCCGACGGCCAAGTGTTGGCCAGCACGGGCTTCTTCGAGCCCGCCTACCTGGACATGCAGGTGCGACTGAAGACGACGCAGACACCGGCAACCCGGTGGGGTCCCATCGTGCAATGGATCCTGGTCGCGACGGCCGGGGCCGCCATTGTGGCCGGGATACGGCAGAATGATTGGTTCGCGCATGGTCGGTCCGCGCGGTGGTTCGCGCATCCGATTCGCCGGCGGTCCACGCCACCAGAGAAATCGGAAGACACCGATACAGCGGCGGATGAACCCGAGGGCCGCCACGCCGCGCCCCCCGACGAGGGCGCCGACCGCGATGCGCCCGAAGAGAGCGGTGATTACACTGCCCTCCACCGAGGCGGACGACCGCCGCGTTATCTCGGGCGACACAGAGGAGCTACATGAGCATCGGCCAACAGGCGCCCCAGGTTCCGGGCACCGGTCCCGGCCAGCGGGTCCTGGTGATCATCCCCACCTTCAACGAGCGGGAGAACCTGCCGGTTATCCACCGGCGACTGAAGGACGCGTGCCCGGAGGCGCATCTGCTCATCGTCGATGACAGCAGCCCCGACGGCACCGGGGAGCTGGCCGACGAGCTGGCGGCCGCCGATCCCGGTCGAACTCACGTGATGCACCGAACCGTGAAGGACGGGCTCGGCGCGGCGTACCTCGCGGGCTTCGCCTGGGGACTGCAGCGGGACTACTCGGTGCTCGTCGAAATGGACGCCGACGGCAGTCACGCACCCGAACAGCTGCACCGCCTGCTCGACGCGGTCGACGCCGGAGCCGATCTGGTCATCGGTTCCCGCTACGTCGACGGGGGCGCGGTCCGAAACTGGCCGCGGCGCCGCTGGGCCCTGTCATGGACGGCCAACACGTATGCGCGGCTGGCGCTTGACATCGACATTCACGACATCACTGCCGGCTACCGCGCCTACCGCCGAGAAGTGCTCGAGGCGATCGGTCTCGACGGGGTGGAATCCAAGGGCTACTGCTTTCAGATCGACTTGACCCGCCGGGCACTGGACCACGGGTTCGTCGTCGCCGAGGTCCCGATCACCTTCACCGAACGTGAGCTCGGCGTTTCCAAAATGAGCGGATCCAACATCCGCGAGGCGCTGGTCAAAGTCGCGCAATGGGGCATCGAGGGGCGTCGAGCCAAGGGCGCGCGTGTTCGCGCCACGCGCGCCGACAACCCCACCTGACTGATCAGCCCCGACGACGCGACCTGATCAACTCGAGGCGCTCCTTCAACAGCTCGTCGAGCTCTTCGACGGTGCGGCGCTCCAGCAGCATGTCCCAGTGCGTGCGCGGCGGTTTGACCTTTTTCGGCTCCGGCAGATCGCCCTCGATCAGGGTGCCTTCCATGCCGTTGCGGCACAGCCAGGTGCCGGGGATGTCGGCGTCATCCGCGAAGGGGACCTCGAACTCCTCACCGTTCTCGGTGCGGTACCGCGCAATTTGCCGGGGGGCCAAGTCATGGTTGCGGTCGGTCTCGTAGCTCACGGCTCCAAGGCGACTGCCTCTCAGGACGCGATCGGCCATGTGCGCTACTCCTTCAGGTGCTGTGGACTGGCTTGACGTGAATTCTGTCCGTTTGGCAAACGTTATGCCGGTCCGCGTAGTTCCCGGGCCGACACGCGGCATGGGCGACGCGACCTGCCGTGATGTTCCATGATACCGAGTTCACCGAAGGCGGCCGACTAAAGTCGGCAGGCGTGACGCGCCGTGCCCACCCTCAGCCCTGCCGGTGGTGTGGTAGAGACGTGACGCACGCCGGGATGGGCCGTCGCCGGCAGTACTGCCGGCGCTCGTGCCGGCAGCGCGCCTACGAACAGCGGGCTTCGTTCAACCGCAGCCCAAGGGGGTCCGCGCCGGGTTTGCCGACGGACGTGGTGGTGCTGTCGGCGGACGACGCGGCCGACCTTTCCGACCGCGTTTACCAGGTGCGATGTGCGGCGGAGGATGTCGCCACTGCGCTCGACGAGGGTGCCGGGGCGGCCGAACTGCGCGAACTGTGCGATGTGCTGATCCGGGCCGCCCGGGCCGCCGACGGCTGGCGCCGAGCCGGCGTGTAACCGGCCCGACTACCGCCGATGTTTACCCGAGTACAGTCGCGCCATGGGCGTGCCACGCGTAGTCGGGTCTGCAAGTCGGTGCGGGTCGTCCTCTGGTTGCAGTGCGCACCGGATGTTTTGAAAATTTGCCGCAGTTGGCCATACTCACGAGCGACATTCTCGGGTCGGACAGCAGCACGGCGGTGGTGGCCGGCGGTCGACGAGGACGCGAGACCGTCGAGGAGACGGCTTCGTGCAGCAACTTCCGTCACTCCGCCTTGGCGCGCTCGATGAGGCCGCATCCGGCGGTCAAGGCGGCCACGTGCCAGGTGAGGATTAGGCGAGGGTAGTGATGGATCAACTCCAGCACGCGACCGAAGCGCTGCGTAAGGCGCTGGTCCAGGTGGAACGCCTGAAGCGCACCAACCGTGCGTTGCTGGAGCGGTCGAGCGAGCCGATCGCCATCGTCGGCATGTCATGCCGTTTCCCGGGCGGGATCGATACCCCCGACGGGCTCTGGCAGATGGTGGCCGACGGCCGGGACGTGATGTCCGAATTTCCGACCGACCGCGGGTGGGACCTGGCCGGCCTGTTCGATCCCGATCCGGACGCGCGCCACAAGACGTACACCCGAACCGGCGGCTTCGTCGACGGCGTCGCGGACTTCGATGCCGCCTTTTTCGGAATAGCGCCCACCGAGGCCCTGGCGATGGATCCGCAGCATCGGATGTTGCTGGAACTGTCGTGGGAGGCGCTGGAGTGGGCCGGTATCGATCCGATCGGTCTGCGCGGCAGCGCCACCGGAGTGTTCGCCGGGCTGATCGTGCAGGGCTACGGCATGCTGGCCGAGGAGATCGAGGGGTATCGGCTGACCGGCATGACGTCCAGCGTCGCCTCGGGGCGGGTGTCCTATGTGCTGGGCCTGGAGGGCCCGGCGGTGTCGGTGGACACCGCGTGCTCATCATCGTTGGTGGCGTTGCACATGGCGGTGCAGTCGCTACGTTCAGGCGAATGCGACCTGGCGCTGGCCGGTGGCGCGACGGTCAACGCCACGCCGACCGTCTTCGTGGAGTTCAGCCGGCACCGCGGCCTGGCGCCGGACGGGCGCTGCAAGGCCTACGCCGGTGCCGCCGATGGGGTCGGCTGGTCCGAGGGCGGGGCCATGCTGGCCGTCGAGCGGTTGTCGGATGCCCGGCGGCTCGGTCATCCGGTGCTGGCGGTGCTGCGCGGTTCGGCGGTCAACCAGGACGGCGCCTCCAACGGTTTGACCGCGCCCAATGGTCCGTCACAGCAGCGGGTGGTGCGCGCCGCCCTGGCCAATGCCGGACTGTCGGCCGCCGACGTGGATGTGGTCGAAGGCCACGGCACTGGGACCACCTTGGGTGATCCGATCGAGGCGCAGGCGTTGCTGGCGACGTACGGCCAAGAGCGCGACCAGCCCCTGTGGCTTGGTTCGGTCAAGTCGAACATGGGGCACACGCAGGCCGCCGCCGGCGTCGCCGGCGTGATCAAGATGGTGCAGGCGATGCGGCACAGGATGTTGCCGGCGACCCTGCACGTCGACCAGCCCAGTCCGCACGTGGACTGGTCGGCCGGCGGGGTGTCCTTGCTGACGGAGGCACGACCCTGGACGGCGGAGCCGGCCGATGGTCACGTGCGCCGGGCGGGGATTTCGTCGTTCGGGATCAGCGGCACCAACGCGCATGTGATCATCGAGGCCGCGCCCGAGCCGCAGCCGCGCGTGGACGGCCCGACGCCAGCGGCGGTGCCGTGGGTGATCTCTGCCAAGTCGGCGCGGGCGCTGGCCGCTCAGGCGGCGCGGCTAGCCGAGCACGTGCGCGCCCATCCCGACCTCGATCCGGCCGATGTCGGCTGGTCGCTGGCGCGCCGGTCGGCATTCGAGCATCGGGCGGTGGTGGTGGGCGGTGACCGGGGTCGTTTGCTGGCCGGCCTCGATGAGCTCGCGGCCGACGCGCCCGTGTCGGTCATCCGAGGCACCGCCGCACCGGCGGGCAAGACGGTCTTCGTGTTTCCCGGGCAAGGCTCCCAGTGGCTCGACATGGGCGTTGAATTGCTTGATGCCGCACCGGTATTCGCGCAGCACATCGAGGCATGCGCGGAAGCCTTCGCCGAATTCGTGGACTGGTCGCTGACCGATGTCCTGCGGGGGGCCCCCGCCGCCCCTGGGCTGGATCGCGTCGATGTGGTGCAGCCGGTGCTGTTCGCGGTGATGGTGTCGCTGGCCGAACTGTGGAAGTCGGTCGGCGTGGATCCTGACGCGGTGATCGGCCACTCGCAGGGAGAAATCGCCGCGGCGTATGTCGCCGGTGCGCTGTCTTTGCGGGACGCCGCCAAGGTGGTCACGCTGCGCAGCAAGTTGCTGAGGTCGCTGGCCGGCCCCGGCGGCATGCTGTCCATCGCGTGCAGCACCGAGCGGGCCCGGGAACTGTTGGCGCCCTATGGCAATCGAGTCAGCATCGCCGCCGTCAACGGCCGGTCCGCCGTTGTGGTGTCGGGTGATGTCGCGGCGCTGCAGGAACTCGTCGGCTTCTGCGCTGACCTGGATCTGCGGACTCGGCGCATCGACGTGGACTATGCCTCGCATTCCGTCGAGGTGGAGGCGATACGGGACGAGCTCGCGACGGCCCTCGGAGTCATCGAGCCCCGCTCATCGCGGACCGCCTTCTTCTCCACGGTGACGGGAAGCCGTTTGGACACAGCCGGTTTGGACGCCGACTATTGGTACCGCAACATCCGGCAGACGGTGCAGTTCGACCAGGCCGTTCGCAGCGCGGGTGAGCACGGTTACCGCACGTTCATCGAATGCAGTCCACATCCCGCATTGATCGCCGGCATCGAAGACACGGCGAACGCGTGCGGTCGCGGCGACGGCCCGATGGCAATCGTGGTGCCCACGCTGGGCCGCGATGACGGCGGGCTCGGCAGGTTCTTGATGTCCGCCGCCACCGCGTTCGTCGCCGGAGTGAGTGTTGATTGGCGCGGTGTGCTGGACGGAGCCGGCTTCGTGGAACTGCCGACCTATGCCTTCGACCGGCGCCGGTTCTGGCTGTCCGGGGAGGGCGTCGCCGCCGACGCCGCCGGCTTGGGTCTGGCAGCGACCGAGCATCCGTTGCTGAGTGCGGTCGTTGAGCTGCCCGCCGCGGGCGGGGTTGTGCTGACCGGGCGGTTAGCGCCCGCTGTGCAGGGTTGGCTGACCGATCATGCCGTGTCCGGTGTGGCGGTATTCCCCGGCTCCGGGTTCGTCGAGTTGGCGATCCGTGCCGGCGACGAGGTCGGCTGCCCGACGCTCGACGAACTGACGCTTCAGGCCCCATTAACGTTGCCGCCCAAGGGTTCTGGATCCGGCTCGGTTGCCGTGCAGGTGGTGGTGGGAGCCGCCGAGGAGGACGGCCGCCGCGGCGTGTCGATCTTCTCGCGCCGCGACGCCGGCTCCGGATGGTTGTGCCACGCCGAGGGCGCGTTGAGCTCGGGATCGATCGAGCCGTGCGCCGACCTGTCGGTCTGGCCACCGGCGGGCGCGGTCGCGGCCGACGCGACCGACTGCTACGAACAGTTGGCGGCCCGTGGATACGGCTACGGCCCGGCGTTTCGGGGACTAATGGCGACCTGGATCCGCGGCGACGAGGTGTTCGCGGAGGTCCGACTTCCGGATGCGGCCGGCGGCGCCGGCGGGTTCGGGGTGCACCCGGCGTTGCTCGATGCCGCGCTGCACGCGCTGGTGACCGGCTCCCAAATTGCCGGCCAGAGCGGCGAAGTGGTGCTGCCCTTCTCCTGGCAGGGTGTCTCGTTGCACGCCGCGGGCGCGTCGGCGGTGCGCGCCCGCATCGCGCCGGCGGCAACGGGGGGAACTCCGTCAGCCTCGAAGGCGGTCTCTGTCGAACTCGCCGACGGGCTGGGTCTGCCCGTGCTGTCGGTGCGTGCGATGGTGGCTCGGCCGGTCAGCGAGCGGCAGCTAAGCGCGGCGATGTCGGGCGCGGGCCCGGACCGGCTGTTCGAGGTGAACTGGTCGCCGGTGACCGTGGCTGCCGGTGATGAGCCCGCTCCGCAGTATCGGCTTTTCGAGTCCTCCAAAACCCAGGCAGCTGAGCAGGATCCCGTGACCGCGACCTACCAGGGCACGCACGGGGTCCTTGCTGAGGTGCAAACCTGGGTAACCGAGCACGACTCCGGCGCACTAATCGTGACCACCCAGGGTGCGGTCGGGATGGCCGGAGAGGACGTCACCGATCTGGCCGGGGCGGCCGTGTGGGGTCTGGTGCGTTCGGCGCAGACCGAGCACCCCGGACGGATCGTGCTGGTGGATCACGATGCACCCCTTGACGATGACGTCATAGCCACCGTCCTGCGTACCGGTGAACCCCAACTGTTGTTGCGCGGCGGGACGCCTTACGCGGCGCGGGTGCGTGGCAGTCTTGCCGTCGACGGCATCTTGGTGCCGCCCGCCGAGGGCGCCTGGCGGCTGGGCCTCAGCAGCGCGGGCACCTTCGAGAACCTCCGCCTGGAGCCCGTGCCCAACGCCGACGCGCCGCTGGAACCGGGGCAGGTTCGGGTGGCTTTGCACGCGATCGCCGCCAACTTCCGCGACGTCATGATTACGCTGGGCATGTTCACCCACGAGGCTCTGCTCGGCGGCGAAGGCGCCGGCGTGGTGGTCGAAGTCGGGCCTGGTGTCGCCGAATTCGCGGTCGGTGACTCCGTGTACGGATTCTTCCCCGACGGCAGCGGCACACTGGTCGCCGGCGATGTGCGGCTGCTCCTGCCGAAGCCGGCCGAGTGGTCATATGCGGAAGCCGCCGCCGTCTCGGCGGTTTTCACCACCGCCTACATGGCCTTCATCCACCTGGCCGATGCCAAGCCGGGGCAGCGCGTGCTGGTGCATGCCGCCGCCGGCGGCGTGGGGATGGCGGCCGTGCAGCTGGCCCGGCACTTGGGCCTGGAGGTGTTCGCGACCGCCAGCCGCGGCAAGTGGGACACCTTGCGGGCCATGGGTTTTGACTACGACCACATCGCGGACTCACGCAGCCTGGCATTCGAGGACAAGTTCCGGGCGGTCACCGGCAGGACCGGCACGGCAGGGATGGATATCGTGCTGGACTCGTTGGCCGGCGAGTTCGTCGATGCCTCGCTCCGGTTGGTCGCCCCCGGCGGCGTGTTCTTGGAAATGGGTAAGACGGACATTCGCGATCCCGGTGCGGTCGCCCAGGAATACCCGGGTGTGCGTTATCGCGCGTTCGACCTCTTCGAGCCCGGCCGGCCGCGGATGCACCAGTGGATGCTCGAGCTCGCCGGGTTGTTCGACGCCGGGGTGCTAAAACCGTTGCCGGTGACGACGTTCGACGTGCGGCGCGCGCCCGCCGCGCTGCGGTACCTCAGTCAGGCCCGGCACATCGGAAAGGTGGTCATGACGCTGCCTTCCGCGCCCGGGGCCGGACTGGCCGCGGGCACGGTGCTGATCACCGGAGGGACCGGCATGGCCGGTTCGACACTGGCCCGTCATCTCGTGCTGAACCAGCACGTCCGGGAGTTGGTGCTGCTGAGCCGCCGCGGCCCGGATGCGCCGGGGGCTGCAGAGTTGGTAGCCGAGTTGACGGGGGCGGGGGCCCGGGTGCAGGTGGTCGCGTGCGATGCCGCGGAGCGTGCGGAGCTCGCGCGGGTGATCGCCGCAATCCCGGCGCAGTGGCCGCTCTCGGGCGTCATCCACGCCGCCGGCGTGCTCGACGACGCGATGGTGACGTCGCTGACGCCGGAGCGTGTCGACGCGGTGTTGCGGGCCAAGGTCGACGCGGCGTGGAACCTGCACGAACTGACCCGCGATCTGGATCTGTCGGCGTTCGTGATGTTCTCCTCGATGGCCGGGCTGGCGGGCTCGACGGGGCAGGGCAACTATGCGGCGGCCAACTCGTTCCTGGACGGGTTGGCCGCGCATCGGCGTGCGCACGGGCTGCCGGCGATCTCCCTGGCCTGGGGGCTGTGGGATCAGGCCAGCGCCATGACCGGCGGGCTGGGCGCCGCCGACCTCGCCCGGTTGGGGCGCGGCGGCATCCTGGCGTTGTCGTCGGCCGAGGCGATGGAGCTGTTCGACACGGCGTTGATCGTGGACGAACCGGTTTTGGCGCCCGCGCGCGTCGATCTCGCAGCGTTGCGCGCCCACGCGGTCGCCGTGCCGTCGTTGTTGGCCGATCTGGTCAGCGCGCCTGCCCGACGCCGCGTGGACGACTCGCTGGCGGCGGCGAAATCGAAATCGGCGCTCGCCCACCGCCTGCACGGACTGCCGGAAGCCGAGCAGCACGCCGTGCTGCTGGACCTGGTGTGCTCGCACATCGCGACGGTGCTGGGGAACACCACCGCCGAGGCGATCGA
>NZ_JAFBAT010000116.1 GCF_019247615.1 Mycobacterium sp.
CGGCGATCATCGTGTCCGCGCTGGGGTGGTTGACCACGCTGCGGGGGTTGTTGCTCTTGTCCTTCCCGCAGGCGTTCGCTTCCGTTGCGCGCGACATGATCGGCGCGCAAGCGTGGTGGGTTTCGCTGTGTGCCGTTTTCGCCCTGACCGGGCTGTACCTGACCTATGTCGGCTGGTTTCCCGCGCCGAGCGGGCGGAGTTCGCGAACCGCGGAGGCCGGCCCGGATCTCCGGCGGGCGTGTCAGATTTCGTGTCGTCGACCTGGCGGGCCTGAACAAGACCCTGCTCAATGGCGAGCCCGTCGACGCGGCGGTTCTGGCCGGTGGCGATGATATCCAGATCGGTAATTTCAGCCTGGTTTTCGTCGCCGGACCGCAGGTGTAATACCGTCGCGAGCATGAGCGCGCACGGCCCGCAATACGGGCAGGAGGCCTTCGAGAGGCCGCGCAGGTTGCCCTTTTCTACACCGGAGAAGTCCCAGCGCTATCAGACCGGCAACTACCGCGGAGCCGTGGGACTGAATTGGTACCTCACCGATCCCACGCTGCGGCGCATGATGGCCTACTACCTGCGGCCCGACGAGCTTGCGCTTGCCGAACGCCATCTGATCGGGATCGGTGAGCTGATGGGCGGCCCGGTGGCGCGCTGGGCCGAGGAGACCGACCGCAACCCGCCCCGGCTGGAGCGCTACGACCGCTGGGGTCACGACGTCAGCCGGGTCGTCATGCCGGCCTCGTTCACCCAGTCCAAGCGCGCGGTCCTGGAAGCGCAGCAGGCCCTGCGCGCCGACGCGCGCGCCGCCGACGTCAGCTCGTCGCTGGCGCTGTTCGCGTCCAACTACCTTTTGAACCAGGCCGATATCGGGATGGGTTGCGCCCTCGGCACGGGCGGCGGCATGGTTCAGTCGCTGGTAGCGGCCTACGCACCGGACGACGTTCGCGAGCATGTGCTGGCCAAGTTCGCCTCGGGGGAGTGGGCAGGGGAGACGGCTCAGTTGCTGACCGAACGGACCGGCGGCTCCGACCTGGGAGCGCTCGAGACGACCGCCCACCGCGCGGGCGGCGACGACGGCGATGTGTGGCTTCTCAACGGGTTCAAGTGGTTTGCGTCCAACTGCGCGGGCGAGGCGTTCGTGGTCTTGGCCAAACCCGAGGGCGCGCCCGACTCGACACGTGGGGTCGCCAACTTCCTCGTGCTGCGCACCCGCCGCGACGGTTCGCGCAACGGGGTGCGGGTGCGCCGGCTGAAGGACAAGCTGGGTACCCGCTCGGTGGCCTCCGGGGAGGTCGAGTTCGTCGACGCTGAGGCGTTCTTGCTTTCGGAGAAGCCGAGCGGCTCCGAGGGTCAAGCCGGCCCGTCCGACGGCAAGGGACTCGGCCGCATGATGGAGCTCACCAATGCCGCCCGGCTCGGCATCGCGCTGTTTGCTCTCGGCAATGCGCGCCGTGCCCTCGTCGAGTCGCTGTGTTATGCCCGGCAGCGACACGCGTTCGGCGGCCCCCTGATCGACAAGCCGCTGATGCGGCGCAAGCTCGCCGAGATGATCGTGGACGTCGAGGCATCGCTTGCGCTGGTTTTCGACGGCACCGGCGCCACCAATCATCGCCAGCCCTGCGGTGTGCGGCAACGCATCGCAGTACCCGTCACCAAGCTGAAAGTGTGCCGGCTCGGCATCACCGCGGCGTCGGACGCGATCGAAATCCATGGCGGCAACGGGTATATCGAGACGTGGCCGGTGGCCCGGCTGTTGCGCGACGCTCAGGTGAACACGATCTGGGAGGGCCCCGACAACATCCTGTGCCTGGATGTGCGGCGCGGCATCGAACGGGCGCGCGCACACGAGACGCTACTGGCGCGGCTGCACGATGCGGTGTCGGTCTCCGCCGATGACGGAACGGCCGGGCTGGTCGCGAGGCGCATCGATGATCTCGACGCCGCGATCACCGCGTGGACCAAGCTCGATCCCGGCGTGGCCGAGGCGCGGCTCTTCCCGCTGGCGCAGTTCATGGGCGACGTGTACGCGGGCGCGTTGCTCAGCGAGCAGGCCGCGTGGGAGCGCGAAACGTTTGGGGACGAACGCAAGTCACTCGTCGCGCGCCTCTACGCGCAGCGCTATCTGGCCGACCGCGGGCCGCTGCGCGGTATCGATGCCGACACCGACGAGGCGCTCGAGCGCTTCGACGAGCTCGCCGACGGTGCGCTACGCCCCTAGACGGGGATCAGCCCGTGCTTGCGTGCGACGCGGAACCACAGTTGCTTGTCCCGTAACAGATGCATCGACTTGCGGAGCAGCAGCCGGGTCTGGTGCGGGTCGATGACCGCGTCGATGAAGCCGCGCTCGGCGGCGGTCCACGGGATCGCCATGTTGAGGTTGTAGCCCTCGATGAAGTCTCTCTTTATCGCCTGCGCCTCGGGCGTCGTCGGGTCGGGAAAGCGCTTCATCAGCAGCTGCGCGGCGCCCTCGGCGCCGATCACCGCGATGCGCGCGGTCGGCCAGGCGAAGTTGAAGTCGGCGGTCAGCTGCCGGGAACCCATCACGGCGTACGCGCCGCCGTAGGATTTGCGCACCGTGATCGTCACCTTCGGCACGTCGGCCTCCACCACGGAGTAGAGGAATCGGCCGCCGCGCTTGATGATTCCCCTCTTCTCCTCCTCGGCACCCGGCAGGAACCCGGGCGTGTCCACCACGAAGACCAGCGGGATGTTGAACGCGTCGTTGAACCGGATGAACCGCGCCGCCTTGTCGGACGCCTCGTTGTCGATCGCGCCCGACATGTGCATGGGCTGGTTGGCGATCACTCCCACGGGGTGGCCGTCGATGCGCGCGTATCCGGTGATGATGGCGGGCCCGTGCTGCGCGGCGACTTCGAGGAAGTCGCCGTCGTCGAAGATGCGCAGCAGGATCTCGTGCATGTCGTAGGCCGCGTTGTCGGAGTCGGGCACGATGGCGTCGAGCTCGAGGTCCGTCGGGGTGATCTCCGGCTCCATCCCGGGGTTGATGATCGGCGGCTTGTCGAAGCAGTTGGACGGCAGAAACGACAGGTAGTCGCGGACATACTGGAACGCCTCCGCCTCCGAGTCCACCACCTGATGAATGTTTCCGTAGCGGGCCTGGGCGTCCGAGCCACCGAGCTCGTCGAGCGTGACCTCCTCGCCGGTGACTTCCCGAATCACGTCGGGCCCGGTGACGAAGAAGTAGCCCTGGTCGCGCACCGAGACCAGGAGGTCGTCCTGGATCGGCGAATACACCGCCCCGCCCGCGCATTTGCCGAAGATGAGGGAGATCTGCGGCACCAGCCCGGAGAGCGCCTCGTGCCGGCGGCCCAGCTCGGCGTACCACGCGAGCGACGTGACCGCGTCCTGGATCCGGGCACCACCCGAGTCCTGGATGCCGATGATCGGGCACCCGACCATCGCGCACCACTCCATCAGCCGCGCGACCTTGCGCCCGAACATCTCGCCGACGGTGCCCTGGAACACCGTCTGGTCGTGGGAGAACACCCCGACCGGCCGGCCGTCGATCAGGGCATGGCCGGTGATGCACCCGTCGCCGTAGAGCGCGTTCGGGTCGTTGGGCGTCTTGGCCAGCGCCCCGACCTCCAGGAAGGTGCCCGGGTCGACCAGCGCGTGGACGCGCGAGCGCGCGCTGGGAATGCCCTTCTTGTCGCGCTTGGCGGCGGCCTTCTCGCCGCCGGGCTCCTTGGCCAGCTCCAGCCGTCGGTGCAGCTCGGCGAGTTTCTCGGCGGTGGTGTGCTGGATGGGCGCAGGCACGGTCTCCGTCACTACTTGCCTACCTCACTGGTCCGACTGGTTTGCGCCTCCACCTTATTCAGCACGTCGGTCAGGTGTGCGCCCACCTTCCCGATGATCGGCTCGTCGATGGCCTGGATGTGCTCGCCACCGATGGGAACCACCTCCAGGTCCGCCACGAACTCGCCCCAACCGCCGTCCGGCTGGCGGATCGCGTAGCGCGGCTCGAACTCGATGACGTCGTCGTGGTAGCGGTCGGCCATGTAGAGCGTGACGTGCCCGTCGTAGGGCTCGATCTCGACGGTCTCGAGCGCCCGGTTGTCCAGGTAGGACGTCCGCTGGTGCTCGACGATGCCGCCGGGGATCTGCACACCGCTTTGCTGCACGACGTCCAACACGAACTTGACCTGGCCCTCGTCGTCGAGCTTCTCAAGCTCCTCATACGGGATCGCGGGGATCTCGACGTTGAAGGTCCGCTCGGCGAACTTCGCGTACCGGTCCCAGCGCTTGCGGGTCTCCTCCTGGGTCTGGGGGATCTCCTCGCCCGCGCGCACCGTGTCGATCATCCCGACGAACCGCACGTCTTCGCCCGCCTGCTTGAGACCGATCGCGCACGCGTACGCCAGCGCACCGCCCAGCGACCACCCGGCCAGGAGGAACGGCTTGCCCGCGTTCATCTCCAGCAACTTCGGCACGTACTGGGCGGCCCGCTCCTGGACGGTGCCCTCCACGCGCTCGAAGCCGTACATCGGCGTGTCCGGCGGCAGCCGCTTGAGCAGCGGCTCATAGACCACGGTCGACCCGCCGGCCGGATGGAACACGAACACCGGCGGCTTGGCGCTGCCCTCGGCGCGCGCCCGCAACGTGCGGACGAAGCCGTCGACCTGCCCGGCCTCCAGGTACTGACGCACCTTCTCGGCCAGCGCCTCGATGGTGTCCGACGTCAGGACGTCCTCGGCCGTGATGGTGCCCTCGGCGCGCTCCGAGAGACGCTGCGCCATCTTGGCCGCGGTGTCCTCGTCGAGCTTGGGCAGCGGGTTGAAGATGCCGCCCGCCGACTTGCCGGTGACGATCGCCCAGGTGGCGAAGGTGACCCGCTCGGCCGCATCACGGGGCGGCACATCGGAATGCAGCGCCTTGGCCACCGCCTCCTGGCTCAACGCCCCCGCCAGATCCGGCTTCGCGCCGTTGGTCTGCGCGCCCCTCGGGCCGGACGGATCCGTCGGCGGCGGCGGGATCGCCGCGTCCGACCCCGGCGGCTGGGTCTCGGGCTCGGCCTGGGGGTCCGGTGCGGGCGCGGCGGCGGAGGCCGGCGTCGCACCGCTGAGCAGCTGAGCCTGCTCCTTGGCGATCTCCTCGGGCGTCAGCGTCTTCTGGTGCTCGTGCAGCTGCTGCACCTCGTCGCGGTGCTCGACCGCGTACTCGATCAGCTTCTCGATGGCGTAGAGGTTGGCGTCGCGCACCGCGGTCAGCTGAATCGGCGGCAGGTCGAAGTCGTATTCGACGCGGTTCTTGATCCGCACCGCCATCAGCGAGTCAAGCCCGAGCTCGATGAGCGGGACTTCCCAGGGCAGGTCCTCGGGCTCGTAGCCCATGGCCGACCCGACGATCAGGCCCAGTCGCTCGGCGACCGTCTCGCCCGACTCCGGCGACCATTTGCCCATACTGGCCGGGAAGTACCGGTTGGTCAGGCTGTCGGTGAGCGTCTCCGCGCCGTCCGTTTCCGTCGAAGCCTCGTGCTGCGCAGCGGGCCCGACCGGCGCTGCCTCCGCGGCGATCGCCGTTCCCGCACCGACGGCCGCCGGCAGCACCGACTGCGCGCCCGCCCGGGTGACCAGCGCGTCGTACACGAGTGTGAAGGATTCGCCGACGCGGGCGTGGACCTGCACCGACGCGCCGCCGGGATGCCGGGTCAGCGTCGTCACCAGGTGCGACCCCTCAACCGGAACCGCCCGCTGCTCCGAGGCGGTCAGCTGCGCGTCCGGGATGACCTCCGCCGCGGCGGCTTTCACCAGGCCCGGCAAGTCCGTCAGACCCCGCGGGTTGTACTCCCAGACGTGCCGCCCGTCGGGCAGCGCGACATGCGCCCCCGGCATGACCACCGAGCTGGTGCCGTGGGAGAAGTTCACGTTCAGCCAGTGCTCTTTGCGCTTGAACCGCGTGGGCGGGATGTTCGCAAAGTCTTCAGGGCCTACGGCCCCGGATGCGCGGGTGAACAGTGTCCGGATGTCCAGGTCGTGGCCGTAGACGTAGAGCTGCGCCATGGCCGAGACCATGGACTCGACCTCGTCCTGCTTGCGGGCCAGCGTCGCGATCAGCTGGGCGTCATGCAGCCCCGCGGCCGCCGTGGTCAGCCCGACCTGCATCAGCGCGACCGGGTTGGGCGCCAGCTCCAGGAATGTGGTGTACCCGCTGTCCACGGCATTGCGGACGCCGTGGGTGAAGTACACCGAATGGCGCATGCCCTTGATCCAGTAGTCCACATCGTGAATCGGGTCGCCACCGGGCTTGACGTAGGTGCCCTCGTGCACTGTCGAGAAGATCCCGATGCCGGGCGTCAGCGGCTTGATGCCCTGCAGCTCCGCGGCGAACTCGCCGAGCAGCGGATCCATCTGTGACGTGTGACCGGCGCCCTTGGTCTGCAGCTTGCGGGCGAACTTACCCTCGGCCTCCGCCCTGGCAACGATCGCGTCGACCTGCTCGGGCGGACCGCCGATCACCGTCTGGCTGGGCGCGGCGTAGACGCACACCTCCAGGCCGGGGAAGTCGCCGAACACGGTCTTCAGTTCGTCGGCCGAGTACTCGACGATCGCCATGAACCGGATGTACTCGCCGAACAGCATCGCCTCGCCCTCGCCCATCAGGTGCGAACGCGAGCAGATCACCCGGGCCGCGTCGCGCAGCGAGAGCCCGCCGGAGAAGTAGGCAGACGCCGGTTCGCCCAGCGACTGGCCGATCACCGCGGCCGGCTTGGCGCCGTGATGCTTGAGCAACTCGCCCAGCGCGATCTGGATGGCGAAGATGGTGACGTTGCTGGTCTCGATGCCGTACTCGTGTGAGTCGTCGAGGATGAGCTCGAGCACCGAGTAGCCGCGCTCGTCCTGGACCAGCGCGTCGACCCTCTCGATCCACTCGGCGAAGACCTCGTTGCGCAGGTACAGGCTCTTGGCCATCTTGCGGTGCTGCGCGCCGAATCCGGCCATCACCCACACCGGCCCGTTGGTCACCGGCCCGTCGGCGCTGAACACGTTGGGCCGTTGCTTGCCCTCGGCGATTGCGCGCAGGCCCTTGATGGCCTCGTCGTGGTCGTGGGCGAGTACCACCGCACGTGAGCGACCGTGGTTGCGCCGCGACAGCGCCCGCCCGATCGACTCCAGCGACGACGCCTGCCCTTCGGGGCTTTCCATCCAGTCCGCGAGCTCGGCGGCCGCGGCCTTCTTGCGTGAGGTCAAAAACGCCGACACCGCCAGCGGGATCAGCGGCTTGACAGGACCTTCGGCCTCCTCCTGCGCGGCGAGCTCTTGCAGCGCGGCCTCTTTGAGGCGCAGCGCCTCCTCGGTCACGCCGGGCAGCTCGTACTCGGGCTCATCACCCGCGGCTGCGTCGGGGATGATGTTGCCGAAATCGTCGAACCGCAGCGAGTGGCCCTCGAGCGCCGGCGCCTCCGTGGCGGGCGCTTCGGCGACCGGCGCCGGTTCTTGCTCACGCTCCTCTCTTTCAAGAACATCGCGTTCCACCACATCCCGGGGCAGAACCTCGCGGACCACCACGTGCGCGTTGGCGCCGCCGAACCCGAAGCTCGACACCCCCGCCAGCGCATAGCCGCCGTACCGCGGCCAGTCGGTGGCCGTGTCGACGACCTTCAGGTGCGTCGCGTCCCAGTCGATGTACGGGCTGGGCCCGGCGAAGTTGATCGATGGCGGCAGCTTGTCGTGCTGCAGGGCCAACACCACCTTGGCCATGCTGGCCGCGCCCGCGGCCGACTCCAGGTGGCCCACATTGGTTTTCACCGCGCCCAGCAGCGCCGGCCGGTCCGCGGGGCGGCCCCGACCGACGACGCGGCCCAGCGCCTCGGCCTCGATCGGGTCACCGAGAACCGTCCCGGTGCCGTGCGCCTCGATGTAGTCGACGGTGCGCGGATCGATGCCGGCATCCTGGTAGGCCCGGCGCAGCACGTCGGCCTGCGCGTCCTGGTTGGGCGCGATCAGACCATTCGACCGGCCGTCGTGGTTGACGGCGCTGCCCGCGATCACGGCCAGGATCTGGTCGCCGTCGCGGCGGGCATCGTCGACCCGCTTGAGCACCAGCATGCCGGCGCCCTCGGAGCGGGTGTAGCCGTCGGCGTCCGACGAAAATGATTTGATCCGGCCGTCGGGAGATAGCACCGCGCCGATCTCGTCGAAACCCAGCGTCACGGCGGGCGTGATCAGCGCGTTGACGCCCCCGGCCACCGCCGCGTCGCATTCACCATTGCGCAGGGCCTGGACGGCCTGGTGGATCGCCACCAACGAACTCGAGCACGCGGTGTCGACCGCGATGGACGGCCCGCGGAAGTCGTAGAAGTAGGACACCCGGTTGGCGATGATCGAGGTGGCGGTGCCGGTGATCGCGTACGGATGGGCGGTCGTCGGGTCGGCCACGGCCATCATGGCGTAGTCGTTGTTCGAGACGCCGACGTATACCCCGACGGCCTGCCCGCGCAGGCTGGACGCCGGGATGCGGGCGTGCTCGAGCGCCTCCCAGGTCAGCTCCAGCGCCATCCGCTGCTGCGGGTCGATGTTGTCGGCCTCGGTCTTGGCCACCGCGAAGAACTCGGAGTCGAAGCCCTTGATGTCCTTCAGGTAGCCGCCGCGGGTGCGCGCCTCCGCCATCCGCTCGGCCAGGCGCGGCTCTTCCAGGAATTCCTCCCAGCGGCCCTCCGGCAGGTCGGTGATGGCGTCGCGGCCCTCGAGCAGCGCCTGCCAGGTTTCTTCTGGGGTGTTCATGTCACCGGGGAACCGCGTGGCCAGGCCGACGATCGCGATGTCGACGCGCTCGGCCGGGCCTTTGCGTGTCCAGTCGGCGACGTCGAGGCCGTCATCGGCGACCTCCGGTTCACCCTCGACGATCCGGGTCGCCAGCGACTCGATGGTCGGGTGCTGGAAGGCGACCGCGACGGACAGCGTCACGCCGGTCATGTCCTCGATGTCGGCGGCCATCGCCACGGCATCCCGCGACGACAAGCCCAGCTCGACCATCGGGACCGACTCGTCGATGGAGTCGGGTGACTGCCCGGTGCACTTGGCCACGTAATTGCGCAGCCACTGGCGCATCTCGGGGACCGTCAATGTGCGCCGCTCCTCCCCATCGCTTCGCTCTGCATCGTCGCCGGCGCGCATGTCGGTCTGCTTGGCGGGCGTGTTCTCGGGCGTTGCGGCGTGGTCCGAAGGTTCGGATTCTGTGTCAGGCATGGTGAGTCGATTGATCCCGATTGATCTGGATTGGTTAGGTGGCGAATGCGGTCGGTGAGCCGATGCCGCCGCGCAGGCTGCCGTCCAGGTAGGCGGCACGGCATGCGCGGCGGCCGATCTTGCCGCTCGAGGTGCGCGGGATCAGGCCCGCCTGGACCAGCAGCAGGTCGCGGACCGTCACGCCGTGCCGCACGGCGATGGCGGCCCGGATGTCGTCGGCGATGGGCTGGTAGTCGAGCTTATGCGTGCCGGCGGCACGCTCGGCGACGATGACGAGCTGTTCGGAGGTGTCCTCGGGGTCGTGCTTGAGCCCGGTGTGCGGGTTGTCGAACACCTCGTTGGGCAGCTGGTTGGCCGGAACGGAGAACGCCGCCACGTAGCCGGTGCGCAGGGCCTTGTTGGCTTCCTGCGCCGAGTGCTCGATGTCTTGCGGGTAATGATTCCGCCCGTCGATGATGACGAGGTCCTTGATGCGGCCCGTGATGTAGAGGTTGCCCTTGAAGAACGTGCCGTAGTCGCCAGTGCGGGCCCACATCGCGTCATCGGCGGCACCCTCGGCGTGCGACGGGTTAGTGCGCGACTTGAGGATGTTGCGGAACGTTTCCTGGGTTTCTTGTTCCTTGTTCCAGTACCCCAGGCCGATGTTGTTGCCGTGCAGCCAGATCTCGCCGATCTGCCCGTCGGGCAGTTCGGTGGCCGTGTCGGCGTCGACGATCACCGCCCGCTCGTCCACCCCGACCACCCCGGCGGAGACCTGGGCGACGGCCTTCGGGTCGTCCTTCGCCACTTCCACGAACCGGTGCTCGTTGAGCGCGTCCCGATCAACGTGGAGGACCAGCGGCGCCTCGTCCATCGGGGTCGTGGACACGAACAGCGTCGCTTCGGCCAGGCCGTAGGACGGCTTGATCGCCGACTCCCGCAACCCGTACGGCGCAAACGCCTCGTAGAACTTGCGCATGGACACCGGGGACACCGGCTCACTGCCGTTGAGGACGGCGCCGACGTGGCTGAGGTCCAGCGGCGGCTCGCCCTCCCTGGGCGCACCGCGCACCGCGGCGTGCTCGAAGGCGAAGTTGGGCGCCGCCGAGAAGACCTCTCCGGTGTCGTCTTCGCCCTGGCGCGCCATAGCGCGGATCCACCGGCTGGGTCGGCGGACGAACGCGGCCGGCGTCATGAAGGTGAAGTTGTGGCCGAACACCGAGGCCAACATGACCGTGATCAGGCCCATGTCATGGAAGAACGGGAGCCAGCTCACGCCGCGGGCATCCTCGCGGCCCCCCATGGAGAGGGCGTCGAGCACCTGGACCACGTTGGTGGGCAGGTTCAGGTGGCTGATCTCCACCCCGGTCGGCGTCCGGGTGGAGCCGGACGTGTACTGCAGGTAAGCGATAGTCTCGCGGTTCGACGTCGGTTCCTGCCAGGTAGAGCCGACCTCGTCGGGCACCGCGTCGACCGCAATGACGCGTGGGCGCTCCTTGGCGGGGCGGTTGCGGAAGAATTTCCGGACGCCTTCGGCGGAGTCGCTGGTCGTCAGCACCGTCGACGGCGTGCAGTCGTCCAGCACCGCATGCAGTCGCCCCACGTGACCCGGCTCGGCCGGGTCGAACAACGGCACCGCGATCCGGCCGGCGTAAATGCTGCCGAAGAAGGCAGTCAGGTATTCCAAGCTCTGCGGGCACAGGATCGCGACCCGATCGCCGGGCTGGGTGACCTGCTGCAGGCGGGCGCCGACGGCACGGTTGCGCGTGCTGAAGTCGCGCCAGGAGAGATCCCGCGCGACGCCGTCGCGTTCCGTGGAGAAATCCAGGAACCGGTAGACGAGCCTGTTCTGACGCACCGATGCCCACCGCTCGACGTGACGAGCCAGGTTGAGGTTGTCGGGGAACCGGATCTTCCCATTCACGATGAACGGGTTGTGGTACGCCATGCCGCTCTCTCCTGTCACAACACAATTAGGTCGGCTTCTCCGACGTTATATCTGCGCGCGGGCCAGCCCCCGTCACGGCGCGTGCTCACGCGGGCGTCGATTGGATGCCAGCTTCGACCCAAACGGGTCACAACCACAATGCTCTTACTTTTCTCTTAATGTACGGGGCGGCGCACGGCAGACCAAATCACAAGGTACCGCCGATCACGCCCAGTGAGCGGCTAGGCAGCGGACATGTCCGGCGGCGCGCTGCTCGCTGGCGCCGCTGCGTCGCCCCCGCAGTCACCCGTGTGGGGGGTGCGGCGCGTTCGCGATCAGCCCGTGGGCCCAGTTCAACGTCCAATCGGTCGCCGGGGCCCCGTCCAAGTTCCAGAACTGGGTGGTCGCGTAGAGCGCGTGGATGGGCTGGCCGCCATTGCCCGCGAGGGTGTTCAGCGTGGTCGGCAGGTTGGCCACGCTGAATGCCTCGGTCGGGGCGGCGCAGATGAGGTCGCCGGGCGCGCAGATCTCGTTGGTCTTGCTGTTGAGCGCGCCGAAACCGCCCGGGCGCGCACCCGTCATCGTCAAGCCGAGCCCGGATAGCACCGGCACCTCGGCCAACGTGATCTCCGCGCCCTCGCCCGGCGGGTCGGGGCCGATGTCATTGCCCACGCCCTGCTGGCGGCGGCCGTCGGCGATCAATGTCACACCGAGCACCAGGTCGTCGTCGACCGGTCCGCGCCCGTTGCCGATATCGCTGGCGATATCGCCGGCGATCACGGCCCCCTGGGAGAAGCCCATGAGCACGTAGCTGGTCAGCGGGCACTTGTTCGACATGTCCGTCATTGCCTGGACCGTCGCGCGGGTGCCTTCGGCCCGGCTTTCGTTGTACGACATCTGCCGGTCGCCGCTCATCGGATTGTGGAACTGAGCCGTGTAAGGGGTGGTGTACGTCCGCACGCGGGAGGCGGGAAACTGCTGAGCGATCTCCCCGGTCACCCTGTGCAGCAAGGCATTCGGAAACTGCATCGGGTTGGCCGGATCGTCCTGCGGCGCGGACTCCCAGGTGCCCGGGACGTTGACCAGCAGTACGTCGGGACAGGACGCGTCCTGAGAGGCCGGCCGCGGCTTGTGCGGATGCGTGGTCGTCGAGGGCGGCGGCAGGACGCCGGGCGGCACGGCGCTGGGCGGCGACTCGGGGCTGCGCAGCAGCACCACGACGGCCGCAATCACCAACAGCACGACACCGGCCACCGCGAAGGCGGCGACCAGGGCCAGGATCCGGTGGCGCTTACGACGCCGCGCGCTCGTGGTCATGTTCTCCTGCTGGCACAGTGGGATGACGCGCAGCCAGATTCACTCCAAGCGGACTTCCCGCCCTCTGCTGCACTCCGTACACGGTACCGGCCGCGCTGGGGCACCGGGCTTCGCGCGATGCGCCTGACTAGCGGATCGCCCCGGCGATGTCGCCCGACATGGCACCCAACTGCCCCGACCACGGGCCCCAGCCGTTGTCTCCGCCGCCAGGGAAGTCGAAGTGGCCGTTGTGCCCGCCGACGCTGCGGTACTGCTGGTAGAACATCCGGCTATTGCCCATCGCCTCGCCGGCCTGGCCGATCATCGCCGCGGGATCGCTGGCGTCGGCGGTGGTCGGGCTCCACACCCACACGCGGGTGTTGTTCTGCGCCAGCAGCGCCGCGTGCACGTAGGGGTCGTGCCACTTCCACCGGCCCAGTTGCGGGGCGCCCCACATCCCATTGCCGTCGACGCCGCCGAATTGCTGCAGGCCGGCGAGGATCGAACCATTCGTCGTGGTGTTCGACGGGTAGAGGAACCCGGACAGCGAGCCGGCGAAGCTGAACCGGTCGGGATGGAAGGTGGCCAGCGCCATCGCGGCGTAGCCGCCCTGGGAGGCGCCGACCGCCGCGTGGCAGCAGGGGGCCAGGCCCTTGTTGGCGGCCAACCAGTTGGGCAGCTCGCTGTACAGGAAGGTGTCCCACTGCTTGCTGCCGTCGTTCTCCCAGTTGGTGTACATGCTGTAGGCACCGCCCGCGGGCGCCACCACGGAGATACCTTTGCCGGCCAGCGTGTTCATCGCATTGCCCGCGGTGACCCAGTTGCTGACGTCCGGGGCCGCGTCAAAGGGATCCAACAGGAAAACGGCGTGCGGACCGCCGGCCAGAAAGGCCACCGGAATGTCGCGTCCCATCGCCGCGGACGGAACCATCAGGCTTTCGTAGCCGGCCGCCCTGGCCTTGCCCGTCGCCCCCGTTGTCCCCAACCCGAGGACGCCCAACCCGACCGACAGTGCGGCAACGCAGAACACCCGCAGAAGCGCCGACAGCCCCAGCCTCATGTCCACCCTCCATCGTCTAGTCGCTGTGTGCACATTAACCAGCGCCGAATGGCGGGCGGCGGACAGGGTAGTGAAATGGACCACACGGCACCCCGGGGGTGAAACGCCGACGGGCGGCGATCCGAGGATCGCCGCCGTCAGTCGCAGTGCCAGGGGTCAGTGGCCCTGCGTGCTGCCCGCGTTGGTAGCAGCCGCCGCGGTGGCCGGACCGGCGCCCGGCGTCGCGCCCAGCGCCGCCTGCAGGTCAGGCTTCATGGCGTTGAGCTGTGCGCCCCAGTACGGCCAGTCGTGCGTGCCGTTGGCGTCGAAGTTGAACACCGCGTTGTGGCCACCGGCCGCGTTGTAGGCGTCCTGGAACTTCAAGTTGCTGCTCCGGACAAAGCCCTCCAGGAACTTCGCCGGCAGGTTGTCGCCACCGAGGTCTGACGGCTTGCCGTTACCGCAGTAGATCCAGATGCGGGTGTTGTTGGCGACCAGC
The DNA here is from genome assembly GCF_019247615.1 of Mycobacterium sp. Taxonomy (GTDB): domain Bacteria; phylum Actinomycetota; class Actinomycetes; order Mycobacteriales; family Mycobacteriaceae; genus Mycobacterium. Next base: position 13,941 of record NZ_JAFBAT010000116.1, read on the forward strand.
TTGCCGACCTGCAGGGTCGGGTCGTTGCGCTGCCAGGCGGGGTCGCTCGTCGGCCCCCACATGTCGTCCTTCTTGTAACCACCGGCGTCACCCATCGCCAGGCCGATCAGCGACGGCCCCATCCCCTGCGACGGGTCCAGCAGCGCCGACAGGGAGCCGGCGTAGACGAACTGGTTCGGGTGGAAGGCGGCCAGGATTAGGGCCGACGAGCCGGCCATCGACAGACCGACGGCCGCGCTGCCGGTCGGCTTGACCTGCTTGTTGGCCTGCAGGTAGGCGGGCAGCTCGCTGGTCAGGAAGGTTTCCCACTTGTAGGTGGTGCAGCCGGCCTTACCGCAGGCGGGCTTGTACCAGTCGGAGTAGAAGCTGGACTGGCCGCCGACCGGCATGACCACCGCGAGGCCCGACTGGAGGTACCACTCGAACGCCGGGGTGTTGATGTCCCAGCCGTTGAAGTCGTCCTGGGCCCGCATGCCGTCGAGCAGGTACAGCGCGGGCGCGTTGGCACCACCGCTTTGGAACTGAACCTTGATGTCGTGGCCCATCCCGGCCGAGGGCACCTGCAGGTACTCCACCGGAAGACCCGGGCGCGAGAACGCGCCAGCGGTCGCCGGGCCCCCCACGGCACCGATCAGACCCGACAGCAGGGCCGCACCGACGGCCCCCACCACGAGCCGGCGCGGCATACGAGCCACGGCGCCGCGAAACCTGTCGACAAACGTCATCCTTGCTTCCTCATCCTTTCGGCTGCGCCCTTCAGCCGGGCGCTTCGTCGAATTGGGTCGGACTGCACATGCCTTGCCCGGTTCCTCCGCGGGCCTCCCCGGCCCGCCTCGTCACCG
>NZ_JAFBAT010000142.1 GCF_019247615.1 Mycobacterium sp.
TCGGCTTTGCCTGTCAGTCTTTCGCTGCGCTGTCGCTGGAGCCGCCCCTCGTGCTGTTCTGCCCGACGAAGGTCTCGCGGTCGTTCCAGGCGATCCAGGCCAGCGGCCGGTTCTGCGTCAATGTCCTGACCGAGAAGCAGAAGGACGTGTCGGCCCGATTCGGGTCGAAGGAACCCGACAAGTTCGCGGGCATCGACTGGCGCCCTTCAGAACTGGGTTCGCCGATCATCGACGGGTCGCTGGCCCACATCGACTGCACCGTGGCGTCGGTGCACGACGGCGGGGATCACTTCGTGGTGTTCGGCGCCGTCAACTCGCTCGCTGAGTTTGTTTCCGAGGCGCCGAAGATCAAGCCGCGGCCGCTGCTGTTCTATCGCGGCGAATACACCGGCATAGAACCGGACAAGACGACGCCCGCGCAATGGCGCGACGACCTGGAAGCGTTCCTCACCGCGACCACGCAGGACACCTGGCTGTAGATGTTTCCGCTCGCTCGGCGGACCGATGTTTGACCCCGGCGCATCTTCGGGAATGCAGTGTCCTATGCGCTCCTCAGCCACCCGGGCGTTGACGGAGTATCTCAACGCTCAGATCGACCAGATAGCGGACGGCGACACGAAACTGCGTCGCGGCCAAGATCCCATTCACGACACCCGGGTGGCCATCCGGCGGCTCCGCAGCACGCTGCGAGTCTTCGGCAAGGTGTTGGACGCGTCTCGGATCGGTGACATGGACGCCGAACTCAAATGGTTCGCCGGGCTGCTCGGCGAGGTACGCGACTGCCAAGTGCAGCAGAGCCGGTTCAGCGAGGCGCTTGACGGCATGCCCGAAGAGCTGGTCCTTGGTCCCGTCGAGTCGCGGATCCGCACCGACATGCGAGCCGTCGAGTTGCCGGCCCGCAAACGGGTCGCCGAAGCCATGGCTTCCGAGCGCTACCACGCGATGATGGCCACGCTGCTGGAATGGCGCACCGACGCGCCCCTCACAGGAGTGGTCTCGGCGGACAACTTGCGCAAGCATGCCCGTCGTGCACGGCGCAAGGCGGATCGGCGGTTGGCCGCGGCCCTGCAACCGGGCGACTCCGGGAAAGCTGCCATGCTGCACCGGGCGCGAAAGGCCGCCAAGCGCGCTCGCTACGCCGGCGAACTATGCAGGCCGTTGGGGAACGCCAAGCGCGCAAGACGAACCATCAAGCACTACAAGCACATTCAGACCTTGCTCGGTGACCATCAGGACACCGCGGTCGCGGCGCAAGCACTCCGCAGGATGGGACTGGCGGCCGGAACCACGGTGGGGGAGAACGGCTTCACCTACGGCATGCTCTATGCCCGCGAACAAGAAATCGCCCGCGAATGCCGGCAACGGGTTCGTCAACTCGTGTAATCCGCCGCTGAACGCGACCGAAACCTCAGGGCCCTTCAGGACGACGGCCGATAATTGGCGTCGCGGTAGTTGTCGGTCGCGGGTTCGCGGAGCTCCTCACTCCACGCCTCGTCACGACCTTGATGTTGATCACGCCCCTGCTCCGGCGTCTCGTGCTGTTCCCGACGAACCGATGGGTCAATGCTGTCGGCTCGCTTCAGCTGTTCCTCGAGCTGCTCACGCGATGCCGCCACGTCGCTGTGGTGCGTCGCCGCGCGCTCCTGCAGCCTGGCTGCTTCGGCGGCCTTGGCCTCCGCCTCGGCCTGTGCAGCGCGGGCCTTGGCCGCCGTCTCATCGGCGAGCGCCTGGCGTCGTTCGACCCTCGAGGTCTCCAGCCTGGCCTGCTCGCGGATCTCTTCGGCCTGCCGCATGCGGCGCCGACGCGTTGCTCTGCTGGCCGCAAAGATCAGCAAGGCGATCAACAGGACTGCCGCGGCCACGGCAATCACAATCCAAAAGCTGGTGCTCATCGGGCGCTCCGTAGGTAGATCGATATGTGTGGTGCTTGGCCTGTCTTATGGCTCTACTAGCCGGTTGCCCATGTTCGGCACATATAAAACAAGCCACAAAAAGACAAGCGCTAGGCGGCGACGGGAAGAATGGGCGCATGACGCTGGATCTGCAGGCATATTTCGACCGGATCGAATATCGCGGTGTTCCCGAGCCCAACCTCGCTGCGCTGCAGGATCTGGTGACGGCGCACCTGGAAACGATCCCGTTCGAAAACCTGGATCCGCTCATGGGCATGCCGGTCGACGACCTGAGCCCGAAGGCCCTTGTCGACAAGCTGGTTCATCGGCGGCGGGGCGGCTACTGCTACGAGCACAACGGGCTGATGGGCTATGTCCTCGCCGAGGTGGGCTTTCGGGTGCGGTGGCTCGGCGGTCGAGTCGTCTGGATGCGCCCGCCCGACGCACCCGTTCCCGCACAGGCGCACACGCTCCTGACGGTAACGTTTCCCGGCTCTCGGGGTTCATACCTCGTCGACGTCGGCTTCGGCGGCCAGACGCCGACCTCGCCCATCCGGATCGAAACCGGCACCGTGCAACAGACGACTCACGGGCCGTACCGATTGGAGGACCGCGGCGATGGGCTGGTGCTGCAGGCGCTGGTTCGAGGCGAGTGGTCGCCGCTCTACGAATTCGCCACGCGGACCGAGCCGGCTATCGATCGCAATGTCGGAAGCTGGTTCGTGTCGACGCACCCCGCCTCGGAGTTCGTGACCGCCCTGATGGCCGCGCGGATCACCGACGAGGCCCGGCTGAACCTGCGCGGCCGCGACCTGACCATCCACCGTGCCGACGCGAGCGAAAAGATCCGCCTGGACGACGCGGGCGCCGTCGTCGACGCCCTCATCGACCGGTTCGGTATCAACATAGCTGATACGGGTGAGCGCGCTGCGCTCGAAGCCCGCATCGACGCGGTTATCGGCGTTTAGCGGCTGGCGAGCCACGGCCCGATTCGCCGCAGGGCCTCCTCGATGTCGTCGGTCGGTCCGGCGAAGGAGAGCCGGACGAACGAACTCCCGCGGCCGGTATCGAAGTCGATGCCCGGCGCGATGGCAACGCCGGTGTCGGCCAACAGCTTTGAGCAGAAGCCGAGCGAGTCGTCGGTAAAGTCCGAGACATCGGCGTAAACATAGAAGGCACCGTCGGTGGGCGCCAACCGCTCGATGCCGATGCGGCGCAGGCCGTCGAGCAGCCGCGAGCGGTTGACCCGGTAGTGCTCCAGGTTGCCGTCGGCCTCGGCGGTCGCTTCCGGGGTGAAGGCAGCCACCGCGGCGATCTGGGACAGGACCGGCGGGCAGATGGTGAAGTTGCCGGTCAGGCAATCCACCGCTCGCCGAAGTTCAGGTGGCACCAGCAGCCACCCCAGCCGCCAGCCGGTCATCGCATAATACTTCGAAAAGCTGTTGACCACCACCGCGTTTCGCGACGTTTGCCAGGCACAGCTGGTTTCAGGTGCCCCCTGGTAGACCAGCCCGTGGTACACCTCGTCGCTGATCAGCCGCGCCCCGGAGGCCTCGCACCAGTGCGCGATCGCGGCCAGCTCCTCCGGGGGAATGACCGTTCCCGTGGGGTTGGCCGGGCTGGCGACGACGACGCCCCGCACCGGCGGGTCGAGCTCGGCGAGCATGCCGGCGGTGGGCTGAAATCGCGTCTGCGGTCCGCACGGGATGTCCACCACCTCACACCCCAACGCGGACAGGATGTTTCGGTAACACGGATACCCGGGGCTGGCCAGCGCGACGCGGTCGCCCACGTCGAAGCATGCCAGAAAGGCCAGCAGGAAACCGCCCGAGGAGCCGGTGGTCACGACGACCGCGTCCGGCTCGACGTCGATGCCGTATAGGCGCTGGTAATTAGCGGCGATCGCGGCCCGCAGCTCGGGAATGCCCAGTGCCACGGTGTAACCGAGCTGGTTGAGATGCAGGGCCGCGGCCGCCGCAGCCCGCACCGGCTCCGGCGCGCCCGCGCTGGGCTGGCCCGCCGACAGGTTCACCAGATCTCCATGGCTGCGCTGGCGTTCGGCGGCGGCCAGCCAAACGTCCATCACGTAGAACGGCGGTATACCGGCGCGCAGCGCGACGGCGGCGCTCACGAATGGATCACTTCCGATTCCAGCCCACGCAACAGCTCTCGCGGCGGCGCCAGTAGTTGAGCGCTGCCATGCGCGCGCTTGAAATACAGGTGCATGTCGTGTTCCCAGGTGATCGCGATGCCCCCATGGAGCTGGATGCCTTCGGCGGCAACGGCGCACAGCGCCTCGCAGGCGGCCACCCGCGCGGTGGCGGCATTGGTGGGAGTGGGCTGGTCGCAGGCGTCGGACACGACGGCCTTGGCCGCTTCCACCGCGACATAGAGGTCGGCCATCCGGTGCTTGAGCGCCTGAAAGCTGCCGATCGGACGCCCGAATTGCACTCGGTTCTTGGTGTATTCGACGGTCAGTTCCAGACACCGTTCAGCGGCGCCGATCTGTTCGGCGGCCAACAGGATCGCCGCGGTGTGCGCAA
>NZ_JAFBAT010000085.1 GCF_019247615.1 Mycobacterium sp.
ACTTTCTCGACTTCCGCCGACCGGAACAGCGGGAGCGCGCGTGCCACCGGGAAGTCGAGCTCAACAGCCGGCTCTCCCCCGAGAGCTACTTGGGGGTCGCGCATCTCACCGACCCGACCGGGGGTCCGGCCGAACCGATCGTGGTCATGCGGCGCTACCACGACGACGATCGCTTGGCGGCCATGGTCAGCCGCGACGGTACCGGCGAGTCCGTTCGCGGCCTGCTGGCCACCATCGCGGCCGTACTGGCGCGCTTTCATCAACGCGCCGAACGTGGTCCGCTGATCGACGCCCAGGGCGAGCCCCGCGCCATCGAACGACGCTGGCACGAGAACCTGTCGGAGCTCGATCGCTACGCCGACGTGATAACCGAAGTCTCGGCCGAGACCGTCTCGCGGATTCGGCACCTCGCCGCCGAATTCATGTCGGGTCGCGGGCCCCTCTTTGCGGATCGCATCCGCCTTGGGCGCATCGTCGACGGCCACGGCGATCTGCTCACCGACGACATCTTTTGCGTGCAAGGCGAACCGGCGCTGCTGGACTGCCTGGAGTTCGACGACGAGCTCCGCTACGTCGACGGCGTCGATGACGCCGCCTTCCTCGCAATGGATCTGGAGTTCCTGGGCCGCGAGGACCTTGCGGGCCACTTTCTCCGGCATTACGGCATGCATGCGGCCGACCCGGCGCCGTCGGCGCTCCTGGACTTCTACATCGCCTATCGGGCCGTCGTCAGGGCGAAGGTCGACTGTGTACGGGCGACCCAGGGCGGATCGGAGGCCGCCGACGACGCGGGCCGCCACCTCGCCATTGCCGCCGAGCACCTGCACAACGGCAGGGTGCGTCTGGCGCTCGTCGGCGGGAATCCGGGCACCGGCAAGTCCACGCTTGCGCATGCCCTGGCCGAAGACACTGGGGCGCAGGTCATCTCGACCGACGACATACGGCGCGAACTGCGGGACGAGGGCGTCGTCACCGGCAGCGCCGGTGTCCTGGATCAGGGGCTGTACAGCCCGCAAAACGTCGCGATGGTCTACGAGGCCGCCCTGCGCCGAGCCGGCCGGCTGCTCGGGGAAGGACACTCGGTGATCCTCGACGGCACGTGGCGGGATCCGCAGCTGCGCGCCCGCGCGCATCGGCTCGCCTGGCAAACCCATTCGGCAATAGTGGAACTCGTGTGCGTCGCACCGGTGGACACGGCAGCCGGGCGGATCGCCAACAGACGCGCCGGCAACTCGGAGGTGACGCCGGAGATCGCGCAGGCGTTGGCAGCCCAACGCGCCGGCTGGGACACCGCGCACCGGATCGACACCTCTTTAACACCCGAACGGATGGCGCACGAGGCGCACGACGTCTGGCGTCGCGCGATCTAGGGCCCTCTAGGGTCCCATGCCCCGTCGCCAAAGGACCAAGGGCCCTGTCACCGGCTGGCAACACATCCTTAGGGTCGGGGTCACACAGTGAGTGGGGTGGTCGACATGCCGGTGGAAGCGCCGGAATCCGCGGTCATTAGGGATGCGGTGATGCTGGCGAGCCGGGCGCCGTCGCTGCACAACAGCCAGCCGTGGCGGTGGGTCGTCGACGAGGCGACGATGCAGTTGTGGGCCGATCCGCGCCGGATGATGCCTGCGACCGATCGGACCGGCCGGGAACTGACCCTGAGTTGCGGTGCCGTCCTCGACCACCTCAGGGTGGCCATGGCCGCCGTCGGCTGGGAGAGCGAAACCGAGCGCCTTCCCGATCCGAACTACCCGAACCTCTTGGCGGCGCTGCGTTTTCGGCCCGCGGGGGCGGTGACCGAGGCACAGAGACACCGGGCCGCCGCGATCTTGCGGCGCCGCACCGACCGATTGCCGTTCGCCGCGCCGGCGGCGTGGCGCGAATTGCTATCGGCGCTGCGTCGGACGGTCGTTCCCTATGACGTGCTGCTGGACGTGGTGGCAGACGAGGCGCGGCCGGCCTTGGCCGAGGCGTCACAACTCACGGAGTCGCTGCGCCGTTACGACACGACGTATCTGTCCGAGTTACGTTGGTGGACATCGCCATTCGAATCGGACGCGACGCACGTGCCGCAAAGCGCCCTGCCGTCCAGTTCGGAAGCCGCCCGAGTCGACATCGCCCGCGAGTTTCCGCCGGGCGGTGACGGCCGGCCGCGCGCGGCCGTCGACCACGACCACTCCGAGGTCCTCGTGTTGTCCACCCCCCACGACGATTCCCGGCTGGACGTATTGCGCTGCGGTGAAGCCCTGTCGGCGGTGTTGCTCGACTGCACCGCGGCCGGCATGGCCACCTGCACGCTGACCCACATGACCGAAATAGCCCCGAGCCGTGACATCGTCGCGCAGATCACCGGCACCACCGGCAGGCCGCAACTCCTGTTGCGGGTAGGGAAATCATCGTTGAACGGTCAGCACGTCGAACCCACGGCTCGGCGCCCGGCGACCGAGGTCCTCGAGTTTCGCCCATGACGTCCTGCCCACCAGAAGGGTTGCCGACAAGGCCCGCAAGGAGGTGTGACCGATGAGCCGGCACTGGCTGGTCATGGAGACCGACGCGGACGGCGCCAGGGCGCCATTCGTCGCCCGGCTGGCCGGTGCCGGCCGGCACCTGCCCGAGACTCACCTCACCACGGACGAATTGATGGCGTCCACCCGTCACCGCACCCACATCGACCTGGAGCGGCTGACGGGGATCCGCGAACGCCGGGTCTCGGTCGGCGACGAGGATTCGCTCAGCCTCGCCACCTCGGCGGCGCTGAACTGTCTCGCCAAGGCGCGCCAGGACCCGGCGTCGCTCGACGTCGTAATCAGCTGCAGCATCACGAAATTCCGGGGCGGCCTGACCCAATGGCTCGAGCCGACGATGAGCGGCGCCGTGGCGCAGGCGATCGGGGCGCCGCAGGCGATGACCTTCGACGTGTCCAACGCGTGCGCCGGGATGCTCACCGGCGTAACCATTGTGAACAACTGGGTCCGCCAGGGCGTCATCGAGCGCGGACTGGTGGTCAGCGGTGAATACATCTCGCAGCTGAGCCACAACGCGGCCCGTCATATCCGCAACATCATGAGCAAGGAGCTCGCCTGCCTGACCCTCGGCGACGCCGGTGCGGCGCTTCTGCTCGAGCGCGCCCCCGCGGGTTCGGCGGGAATCGTCCTCGCGGGCTTCACCACGGTCGCCGACTACAGCCGCCTCTGCCTCGCCTATCCGCAGGGCCACGATCCGGGTGCGCGGATGTTCACCAATTCGCGCGCCATCCAGAAGGCGGCGATCGCTAACACCCCGCTGCTGCTGAGCGAAGTGCTTGATGTCCTTGGCATTTCGATACACGACATCGATCACGTGATCACCCACCAGACGTCGGCCCGCGCCATCCGCAAGGGCATGGTGCGGATGTCGGAGGAGTTCGGCGACAGCCCCCGGCACGACGCCGTCATCACCGTCGACCGGTACGGCAACACGGCGTCGACCACCCATACGGTCGCATTGGTCGAGGAACTCGAGGCCGGGCACATCGAGCCCGGAGAACGGGTCGCGCTGCTCGCGCTCGCCTCGGGACTGGAGATCGGCGTGGTCTTACTGACCGTGGACGAGGAATTGGTGAGCCGCTATGGGCACAGTCATTGATCGGATCGACCTCGCACACTCTCGTTGGCTGGACCGACACAGCGCGCTGCACCTTGCGGTCAACGCCGCCAAGGACTGTTTGCACCGGGCCGGATGCGGGCCCGACGAGCTGGATCTGGTGGTGAATGCCGGGATCTACCGCGACCGCAATATCGGGGAGCCTGCGCTGGCGGCGCTGATCCAGGACGACATCGGGGCCAATCCCGAGGATCCCCACGCAGGCGCTCACGGCACGTTCTCCTTCGACATCGCCAACGGCGCCTGCGGGGTGCTGACGGCACTGCAGATCGTCGACGGCTTCCTGCGGTCGCGCAGCATCCGGCGAGCGCTCGTCGTGGCCAGCGACGCCGATCCCGGGCACGGGATGAGCGAGCACTTTCCGTTTTCGGCGGCAGGGGCCGCGTTGCTGTGCGGATGGACGGATGGTGACTACGGGCTGAGCCGCGTGTCGTGGGTCAACAGCAACGGCGAAGGCTCCGGGGCGTTCACTGCCACGGTCGGATTCAGGGATGCGCACAACGTCCTGCGGTTCGGCCAGTCGCCCGACATGGACCAGCGATTCGCCTCGGCTGCGGCGCGGGCGGTTCGCGCGTGCCTGGACGCGCAATCCGTGCGGCTGGCAGACATCGACCTGATCGTCGCCGCTCCGGCCCGCTCGGGGTATCGCGCCGCGCTGAGCAAGCTCCTCGGGATCGCGATCGAAAAGATCTGCGTCGCCGTGGATTATCGCATGCACACCGCGGCGCTGGCGGCCGCCCTGCAACCGCAGATCGAAAAGCTACCGGCGGGCGCGCGGGCGCTGCTGGTCGCCGCCGGCGCGGGGATCACGGCCGGTGCCGCACTGTATCGCCGGCCGCAATAACCACGCCAGCCAAGGGAACCTAGGCCTTTCACCCTTGTCGCTCGGAGGCGGGCGGATGGGGTGTCGATCGGGCCAGAGACAGATGTGACAGTTGAGATCAACATGCAGTCACCGACGCCGCCTGCTGCTCCAGCTCGAGAATCTGGCGGGTCGTCTTCACCACCACATCGGGATTGAGGCTTATCGAGTCGATACCGATGCGCACCAAGAACTCCGCCATGTCCGGGTAGTCCGAGGGTGCTTGTCCGCACAGGCCCGAGTGAATCCCATTGCGGCGGCAGCCCTCCACGGCGAGGCGAATCATCTCCTTGACACCCTCGTCGCGTTCGTCGTAGTCGAAGGCCACGATCTCGCTGTCGCGGTCGACGCCAAGAGTGAGCTGGGTCAGGTCGTTGGAGCCGATTGAGAAGCCGTCGAACCGTTCGGCGAACTGGTCGAGCAGGATCACGTTGTTCGGAATCTCGCACATGGCATAGACTTCCAGCCCGTTTTCCCCGCGCCGCAGACCGAGTTCAGCCATGGTCTTCAGCACCAGGTCCGCCTCGGTGACCCGGCGCACGAATGGCAGCATGATGACGACGTTCGTCAGGCCCATCTCCTCGCGGACCCGTTTCATCGCGCGGCACTCCAGCGCGAATCCCTCGGCATAGGCCGGATGCGCGTAGCGCGAGGCGCCGCGGAAGCCGATCATCGGATTGCTCTCGGACGGCTCGAAGCCGCGTCCGCCGATGAGGCTGGCGTATTCGTTGGTCTTGAAGTCCGACATCCGGACCACCACCGGCTTGGGCCAGAAGGCGGCGGCGATCGTGCCGATCCCCTCGGAGAGTCGCTCGACGAAGTAGGCGCCCCCGTCGGGGTAGCCGGCCGTGAGCCGGTCGATCGTCGCGCGAGCTTGCGGTTCCTCGACCTTCTCCGGGTGCAGCAGCGCCAGCGGATGCACCTTGATGTATTCGCTGACGATGAATTCCATCCGGGCCAGTCCCACACCGTCATTCGGCAAAAACGATGTCTTGAAGGCCAGATCGGGGTTGCCGAGGTTGACCATGACCTGGGTTCGCGGTCGCGGGAGACCGGTCACTTCTGTGCGATCCACGTGGAAACCGACCTCGCCGCGGTACACACGCCCGGTGTCGCCCTCGACGCACGACACCGTGACGACCTGTCCGTCGGGGACGTGCGTGGTCGCATTACCCGCGCCGACCACGGCGGGTATGCCGAGCTCGCGCGCGATGATCGCCGCATGGCACGTGCGTCCCCCGCGGTTGGTGACGATCGCGGCGGCGATCTTCATCACGGGTTCCCAGTCCGGCGTGGTGGTGTCGGCGACCAGCACCTGACCGGGCTGAAAGTCCGGAAGGTGCTCGAGGTTGTCGATTCGTTTGGCCTTCCCCGACGCGATCTTCTCGCCGACCGAACGGCCCTCGGCGAGCACCTCTTTTCCGTCGGAGCCCTTGCCCTCGAGCACATAGGTCTCCACCGTGCTCGGGTTGCGCTGGGAGGCAACCGTTTCGGGGCGGGCCTGGACGATGTATAGCCGCCCGTCCAATCCGTCCTTCGCCCACTCGATGTCCATTGGCCGCCCGTAGTGGCGCTCGATGGTGCACGCATAGCCGGCCAGCTCGAGCACGTCCTCATCGGTGATGCAGAACCGCGCGCGGTCGGCTTTGGGCGTCGGGATGTTGCGGGTCGTGTCCTTCGTCCCACCCTCGACGAAGACCATCTTCACCGCCTTGTCGCCGATCAGGCGGCGCAGCACGGCGCGGTGGCCGGCCCGGTAGGTCGGCTTGTGCACGTAGAACTCGTCAGGGTCCACGGCGCCCTGAACAACGTTCTCGCCGAGGCCGTAGGCCCCCGTCACGAAAACGACGTCATTGAAGCCCGATTCGGTGTCGATGGTGAACAGCACGCCCGATGACGCCAGGTCGGAGCGCACCATTTTCATGATGCCGATCGACAACGAGACCTTGAAATGGTCGAAGCCCTGGTCGATGCGGTAGTGAATGGCCCGGTCGGTGAACAGGCTGGCGAAACACCGGCGGCACGCGTCGAGCAGGCTCTCGCGGCCCTTGACGTTCAGGAAGGTTTCCTGCTGACCCGCGAAGCTGGCGGTCGGCAGGTCCTCGGCGGTCGCCGAACTGCGCACCGCGAGGCTGACGTCGTCGCCGTACTCGTGCTGGAGCATGCGGTAGGCGTCCGAGATCTCGGCGGTCAGGTCTTTGGGAAGGCCTGCGCCATAAACAATCTCGCGGGCACGTTTGCCAGTGCGCGCCAACGCGGTGACGTCATCGGGGTCCAGATCGTCAAGCCGGGCGTGCAGCGCGTCCCAGGCATCGGCCGCATCCAACGTGTGCTGGTAGGCCTCGGCGGTGGTGGCGAATCCGTGTGGCACGCGGACGCCCTGCCCGGACAGCTTCTGGAACATCTCGCCCAGCGAGGCGTTCTTGCCGCCCACCAAGGGGACATCGTCGATGCCGATCTCTTCGAAGAAGCGAATGTAGTTGAACCTACTCATGGGCCCGATCCTGCTATGCGTGGTGCCGCGGCACAGCCGTCATTAGGCCCTTATAGTTGAGGACTTCCGACTCTGACCGGCACGCGCGCAAGGGGCGGACAGTGGCGAGATGGAGCAATTGACGGCCCTCGATGCGACGTTCCTCGAAGTCGAGGACTCCGATCCGCACGTGAGTCTGGCCATCGGCGGGGTGTCCATTATGGAGGGGCCGGTTCCCGGGTACGACGAGTTCGTTTCCGCCTTCTCCGAGCGGGCGGCGACGATTCCGCGGTGCCGGCAGATCTTGCGCACTCATCCGCTCGATCTGGGCCCACCCGAATGGATGGACGACCCGCATTTCGACATCTCGCGTCACCTGCACCGCCTGGCGCTGCCGCATCCCGGAGGGGACGCCGAACTGTTCGAGACCATTGCGGCGGTCATGGAGCGGCGACTGGATCGCGAGCGCCCGCTGTGGGAGTGCTACCTCATCGAGGGTTTGAGCGACGACCGCTGGGCGGTGCTGACCAAGATCCACCACTGCATCTCGGATGGCATCGCGACCACCCAGATGTTGGCGAAATTCGGTGACGACGACGGTGATCCCGGCCGCGCCAAGACTTTTGCCACCGACATCCGCGCCGCCAAGGAGCAGGATCGGTCCGGGCCCGGCCGGCCGACAATCAGCTTGAACCCGGTGAACTGGGTCAGCGGAATTGCGCGGAGCGTGTTCAGCGCGGCGGCGAGAGCCGAGCACATGGCGATGGGTGCGGCCGAACTGACGGCAAGCCTGTTCAGCCCCGCGGCGGTGTCCTCGTTGAGCGGGCGCGTCACGACGATGCGGCGCTTCAGCGTTGCCCGGGTAGCGTTGTCCGACCTGCAGCAGGTGGGCCAAGCATTCGGCGCGACGCTCAACGACGTCGCGCTGGCGGCCATCACCGACAGCTATCGCAGGGTCTTGCTCGAGCGGGGCGAACAGCCGGGACACAACTCTTTGCGCACGCTTGTCCCC
>NZ_JAFBAT010000099.1 GCF_019247615.1 Mycobacterium sp.
ACTCGGTGGTCTGCCACATCTTTTCAAACGCCTCGTGATAGGTCTGGAGCGCCGGATGCTTGGTCCAGCTGAGCGCGACGAACACGTCGTCGCCCTCTTTCATGCGGGTGCGGGCCCGCGCTTCCCGGCCCTCGAGCCCGATCCGCAGGTTGGTCGTCAGCCGCAGCGTGGGATGCGCATCCGGTTGTCTGCTGGCGCGCGCGATGGCCTCGCCGTACGCGTTGGCGGAATACTCCCAGGTGGCCCCCACGCGGTGATAGTCGAAGGCCGGCTCGCAGCTCATCATCAGCTCCGCGGTCCCGCTGACGCAACGCACCGTTCGCAGCAGGATGTGCTCGGCGTCCCAGTCCATCGGGGTGCGCCGGTGGGTCCGCGAGCGGCGCTCGATGTCGTGCCAGGGACCCATCACCAGCGCGTCGCGCACGATCAGCCATCCGGTGGGGGTCTGCCAGGTGGTCTCCATGATCAGGCTGCCCGGAAGGTAGCGGCGGGCCGAGGGCACCGAGACCCCGTAGGGGCCGAGCCGGAAATGGCCCGCGCTGCGGTCCAGGATCGCGCCGAACACACTGGGGGAGTCCGGCCGCGGCACGCACAGCCATTCCACCGACCCCGCGGGCGAGATCAGGCAGGTGGTCTCCCAGTCCGACAGAAACGCGTAGTCGGCGATCGGCGGGAACGGGTTCCGCAGCGACCCGCTGGCCTCGAGGGGCCCCGGAGAGGTCCCCGGCGAGGCGAGGTCGATCGCCGAGGCCAAGGCCGCTTCGTGGGCCGACTCAATCGCCTCGTCAGGGCCCGCATCGGGGGGTTGGTCGGCAGGCTGGGCGTGCAGGACCATCCCGACATCATCGACCGTCGACCCGCCCGGCGTCCAATGTTTGCCCTACCTGTCGGGCAGGCAGTGTCGCGGGTCACCCTTCCCGTCTGGCAAACGCGGGCGCATGTTCGGGCAGCGGACCGATGGCGATCAGGTAGCCGGCCAGCCGGCGCAACGCCACCGACCGGCTCACCAGCCGCACGGCGCCCGGCGGGCGGTGATCGGTACCCGACACTGCTCCCGCGATCACTTTCGCGTGGATGAAGCGTTGCGCCGCCTGCAGGATCATCGTCGGTAGCAACCGCCGCCGCTGCACCCGGGCCAGTTCCCGCGTGGACACCACCCCGGCGCGCAACGGGTCCGCAAGGATCCGGGCGGCGGCCACGGCGTCGGCCACCGCGAGGTTGATGCCGATACCGCCCACCGGCGACATGGCGTGCGCGGAGTCACCGATGAACAGCACGCCGTCGGCATACCATCGGGCAAGCCGATTGAGCTGCACGTCAAGCAATTTCACGTCGTCGAACGACGTCAACGCGTCGACACGGTCGCCCAACCACGGCACCATCCCGACGAGAGCCTTGTGCAACGATTCGATTCCCTGGGCGCGCATCTTGGCGTCGGTCCCCTTGGGGATGATGTAGGCGATCTGGTAGTAGTCGCCGCGATCGATGACGATCGTCGCGTGACCGGCGCGCAGGATGCCCGACAGTCCGCGGGGATCTGAAGAATGGCGGGGCAACCGGAACCACCACACGTCCATGGGGACGCCGTAGCTTTTCGGGACGAGGCCGACGGCCGAACGCACCGTCGAATAACGGCCGTCGCAGCCCACCGTCAACTGCGCCCGCATTTGCTGCGTTTCTCCGGTCGGGTTGCGGTACGTCACGCCCGCGACCCGGCCGCCCTCGCGGATCACGCCGACCACCTCGGTGCTGCGCAGCAGCCTGAAGGTGGGCTCGGCATCGGCCGCGGTGGCCACCATCTCGAGGAAGTCCCACTGCGGCACCAGGGCGATGTGCCGATGCGGGCCGGGCAGGCGCGTCAGGTCTAGGTTCACCGGCGCTGTCTGGATCTCCATGTGGATGGTGTCGACCAGCCGGTGCGGAACCCGCTCGAACGCGTGCCCCAGACCCAGCTCGTCCAGTAGCCGCAGGGTGCTCGCGTGCACGGTGTCTCCCCGGAAGTCGCGCAGGAAGTCGGCGTGTTTCTCCATCACCGTGACGTTTACGCCGCCGCGGGCCAAGAGCAGCCCGAGGATCATGCCCGCCGGCCCGCCACCGGCGATCAGACAGGTCGTTTCGTCAGCTTGGGAGGGTTCGGGGGGCATGCGGCGATCTTGACACATTGGTCTTACGGTCCCGGTGCGAATAGGGTTGAGCCCGATGAACGGGTTCCTGAATTGGTGGGACGGCAACGAGTTGTGGCTTTCCGGTCTCGCTTTCGTCCTGCAGGCCATGGTGGTCATGCCCGTCGTGCTGCTGGTGGCCTACGTCGCAGCGGCATTGCTCGACGCCCTTCTCGGCAAGAGCATCGCGTTGATGAGACGTGTCCGCCACGCCGATGGGACGCCTGGGTAACGCGCATGCCTCGATCCCACGTGACGCTGGTCTTGGTCACGCTCGTGATCCTGGTGATCGTCACGTGGCTACTGACGCGCTGACGCACTCCACGGCGCATCCCGGTGGCGGCCCAGCGAATTCCTGTTAGGCTTCGCGACATGCGCGTGACATCCCTTGCCTTGGAATGCGGCTTGGAATGCGGCGTCTTCGCGCACTGTTGTCGCTGACTCCCGAACCCGTGCGCGGTCTGGTTGGAGTCGAATTTCTCCTGACGTTCAAAGCGCCTTTCCAGCCTGGTCCGATGGCACGGGATCCGAAATCATAGGTCCCGCACTGAAAGGTCGCCAATGGTCAAAGACATCGGCAGCGGACGTCGCCGGCGGTCTGTCCGTCGTGTCGGTGTCCTCGCCCTGGCCGTCGGCCTGACCGTCGGCGTCGCCGCGTGCCAGGGCGGTCCCAGCGACGTCGTCGGCGGCAGCGAGCCCGGCAACGGGCACACAAGTCTCACCCTCGTTGCCTACTCGGCCCCAGAACCCGGATGGAGCAAGGTGATTCCCGCCTTCAACGCCTCCGACGAGGGCAAGGGTGTGCAGGTGATCACCTCGTATGGTGCCTCCGGCGACCAGTCACGCGGCGTGGCCGAGGGCAAGCCGGCCGATCTCGTCAACTTTTCGGTGGAACCCGACGTCACCCGGTTGGTCAAGGCGGGCAAGGTTTCCAAAGATTGGAATGCGGACGCTACCAAGGGGATTCCCTTCGGGTCGGTGGTGACGCTGGTGGTGCGCAAGGGCAATCCGAAGAACATCAAGGACTGGGATGACTTGCTGCGGCCCGGCGTCGAGGTCATCACGCCCAGCCCGCTGAGTTCGGGATCTGCCAAGTGGAATTTGCTTGCGCCGTATGCGGTCAAGAGCGAAGGCGGCGTCAACGGTCAGGCCGGCATCGACTTCGTCAACAAACTGGTGCGCGAACACGTCAAGATGCGTCCCGCATCGGGGCGGGAAGCCACCGACGTCTTCGTCCAAGGCAGCGGTGACGTGTTGATCAGCTACGAGAACGAGGCCATCGCGACCGAGCGGGCGGGCAAACCGGTCGAGCACGTCAACCCGCCGCAGACCTTCAAGATCGAGAACCCGTTGGCGGTGATAACCACCAGCCAGCACCTCGATGCCGCCGTCGCTTTCAAGAACTTCCAGTACACCGCCGCGGGGCAAAAGGTCTGGGCGCAGGCCGGCTTTCGGCCGGTCGATCCGGCCGTGGCCGCCGATTTCCGAGATCGGTATCCCGCCCCCGCGAAATTGTGGACGATTGCCGACCTGGGCGGCTGGGCGACGGCGGACCCGCAGCTGTTCGACAAGAACACCGGCAGCATCACGAAGATTTACACGCAGGTCACCGGATGACGACCACTGTGACGCCGGACCCCGAGGCGATCCGGCCCGAGATAGACGGCGACG
>NZ_JAFBAT010000189.1 GCF_019247615.1 Mycobacterium sp.
ACGCCGACTATCAGGAGGCGCTGGACCGCCACTACAACGAGGGCGCTCCGGAGGGCTGGCAGGAAAAGTATGTGTCGTCCTACGCGACGATGCACCCCGCAGAGGACTGGGCCGAAACCTTCGCCCACTACCTGCACATCCGCGACACCCTGGACACCTCGGCGTGGTGCGGCCTCGCGCCGGCGTCGGCCACGTTCGACCGTCCGAACTTGGGCCCCAGCGCCTTTCCGAACATCATCGAGATGTGGCTGCCGTTGTCGTGGTCGCTGAACATGGTGAACCGTTCGATGGGCCACGACGACCTGTACCCGTTCGTGCTGCCGGTGGCGGTGCTGGACAAGATGCAGTTCATCCACGACGTGATCGACGAGGTGACGTCGGACTTGCGCGGGCCGGCCGCTGTGGTGGGCCAGGGTTAGGTGTACTGCTAAGCCGGCATGAGGCGCCGTTCGTCGGGGCCCCACAGCGGCTGCATGCCGCTGGGCAGCGCCAGCTGAGTCGCGGTGATGACGTCGGCCAGGCCGCGCAACTCGGCATGTATCGCGTCGAGCAGTTCGGCGAGCTCGGCCCGCTGCGGGTCGCCGGCCGGGGAGGCGGAGATCTCCTCCAGCTCCCCGGGGTGCGATCGGCGCAGGCGGGTACTGATGTCCTCCACCAGCCGCTCGGGACGCGACGATCCCGAGGCGCCGGGCAGGTCCTTGAGGTCGGACCGCAGCCGCTCCAGCTGATACAGCAACGATCGCGGGTTTTGGGCGTCGAAGAGCATCAGCTCGGCCACCGCGGCGACGCTGACGTTGCCCACGGTGCGGCGCCGGAAGATGACCGACGACTCGCACGCCAGCAGCGTCGATTCGATGATCGTCTGCTCGGCCGCCGGGCTGCGCACGGCGGTCAGCGTGGCCCGCAGCAACGCGGTCAGCCATAGGCCGCGCTCGATGCGCTTGCCGATGTCCATCATCGTCCACCCCACGTCACGAACCATCGACTCGGCGGCCACCCCGGACAGCGTCAGCATCCCGGCCAGCGTCTGGGCCTGGGCGGACGCGAGCATGGCGTCCGCCTCGGCCAGGGAGTCCGGGGGGTCGGTCCGAAGCGCCACCGCGCGCTCCACCCCGGCCAGCACCATCCAGGTGTCGTTGGACAATTGGTCCCGTACCGCTCTGGCGGCCAGCGCCAACCCGTCCACCGACTGCAGGAGCGACCCGGGCCGGTTCGGGTCCACGGTGAGGGACCACAGTGTCGAGGGCGTGACGGCGATCATCTCGGCGCGATCGTCGGCGCCTTCGCTACCACCTCCCGTGTCGGTACCGGTGATTCGGCCCAGGGCGGCCATCAGCACTGGGACGCACTGGCTTTCGTCGGTGTCCTGCTGGTGACGGTAGACGTGGAATCGGTCGCGGGCGACGATCAGCAGCCGGGCCATGCCCTCGGCCCGCTCCCCGTAACGTCCCATCCAGAACAGGTCGGACAGCACGCGCGGCGAGCTGACCCCCCAGGTTCCCGCGGCGGTCTTCGCCGGTTTTAGGCCCGACAGGCCCAAAGAGGGAGGAGTCACGGTCTCGGCGCGCACCCGCTCCGTCGGACGCACCCAAACATCTTTGGCGGCAATTGTTTTCAGCTGGTATGCCGGGGTTCCGGGGGCCAACACATAGCCGGCACCGCCGATCATCGGCGCGTAGCCGCCGCGTTGGGCGACCGTGAACAGCCGCACGCCCACCGCCGCCGACGTCAGCCCGCCGGCGTGGTCGCTGGGTGCCGAGGAGAACTGCGGCAACTCCTGGCCGACCCACTGCCACGGCATGTGCTCGATCCGCGCCGCGAGTTCCGCCAGCTTCGAAGACGACAGCGTCGGTCCGACAAAGGTTTTCCCGCCGACCGTCGACTTGACCAACAGCGACGACAGGTTTGCCTGGAGGTGGGAGCGCTCGCCGGCCATGCCGCCCCAATAGACCGGTGCCGTATGCAGCAGGGGGGCTTCGCCCAGAAAGCGCTGCGCCAGGTCGGGCAGGAAACGCAGCAGCCCGGGGCTCTCCAGGATGCCGCTGCCCAGCGTGTTGACGACGGTCACCGTCCCGCGGTGTTGCGCCTCCACCAAACCCACTACGCCCAGCCGGGAATCGGCGCGCAGGTCCAGCGGGTCGGTGTATTGCGCGTCCACCCGCCGAAGAACCACGTCGACGCGTTTCAACGTCCCCAGCGACCGCATCCACAGCTTGCCGTCGCGCACCACCAGGTCCGCGCTCTCCACCAGCGGAAAGCCCAGCAGGGTCGCCAGGTAGGCCTGGTCGAAGGCGGTTTCGGAGTAGATGCCCGGGCTGAGCACCACGACCATGGGGTCCTGCGCGACGTCGGGTGCCGCGTCGATGAGGGCCAGCCGCAGCGCCTGCGCGAACGGCGTCGTCGGGCGTGGCGCGATCCGCTCGTAGAGGTCGGGAACCGCGTGCGCCACCACGCGCCTGTCCGCCAGGGCGTACCCCGCGCCGGACGGCGCCTGCGTCCAGTCGGCGTTGACCTGGAAGGCGCCGTTCGGCAGCCGGCTGACGTCACAGGCGTGCATGAAGAGCTGGTGGCGCCCGGGCACCTCGATGCCGTTGGCGGCCCGCACGTAACCGGGGTGGGCGAACACGAGTTCCGGTGGCAGGACGCCGTCGGTGAGCAGGCCGCGTGGGCCGTAGATGTCGGTCAGCACGGCGTCCAGCAGGCGCGACCGCTGTACCAGGCCGGCCTCGAGCGCATCCCAGTCGGCTGCGGAGACGACGATCGGCAGGGTGTCCAGGCTCCAGGGCCTCGGCTCCAGGGCCTGAGGACCGGATGCGCCGTCCCGGCTGGCATCGACCTCCGTGTAGGTGATGCCGTCGTTGTCGATCAGGCTGTCCACCACCGAGCGCAGCCGGTCCAGCCCCGTCCGGCCGCGCTCGGCGATGGCGTCGGCCAGCTCGGACCATGCCGGCCGCACGTTGCCGTCCGGGTCGACGAATTCGTCGTATGCCACGTCCGGGCCGACCCGGGCTCCTTGGCGCAGATCGAACAGCGCCTCCTGGGTCCGCGCGGTCCGGTACCCGGCCAACAGCCGATCCGCGTCGTACGGGCCGGGCGCAGCTTCGGGGAACGCCATTATTGCTGCACGGTACGCACGCGTCGCAGGTCGAGGATGCCGGGCGCGCCGATGTCGGTGAATATCCTGGCCTGCTTCTCCCGGAGGGCGGACAGATCGATCTTGCCCGGGGTGAAGCCGGTCGCCTCGAAACGGCGGGCGCGGCGGGCCTCGGCCTCGACGGCGTTGACGGGCGGCTCGTCGTAGGCGCGCCCGCCGGGGTGGGCCACGTGGTAGGTGCAGCCGCCGCGTGCGGTTGCGGTGGTCAAATCGATCAGCTCGAACTGCAGCGGGACGTCGGTGGAGATGGTGGGGTGCAGGGCGCTGGGCGGCTGCCAGGCCTTGAACCGCACGCCGCCGACGTTGATGTCGGGATTGTCGGTGGCCAGCAGGGGCACCGGGTATCCGTTGGCGGTCACCACGTAGCGGTGGCGGTCGGCGCCGATGATGCGGACCTGGATGCGCTCGACCGACGAGTCGACGTAGCGGGCGGTGCCCGTGGCGGTCGCCTCCTCGCCGAGGGTGTTCCACGGTTCGATGGCGCCGCGCAGCTCGATCTCGACGCCGTCGAAAACGGCCGTGCCGATGCGCGGGAAGCGGAATTCGGTGAACGGGTCCAGCCAGCTGGTCTCGAAGGCGATGCCGTGCGCGCGCAGGTCGGCGGCCACCTCGGCGATGTCGTGAATCAGGAAGTGGGGCAACAGGTATCGGCCGTGCAGATTCGCACCGTGGCGGATCAGCTGGGCGCGCAGCGGTTCGTCCCAGAACCACGCCACCAGCGAGCGCACCAGCAACGACTGCACCATGGCCATGCGTAGATGTGGCGGCATCTCGAAGCCCCGCAGTTCCAACAGGCCGAGCCGGCCGCGCGGGCTGTCGGGACTGTAGAGCTTGTCGATACAGAACTCGGCCCGATGGGTGTTGCCGGTGATGTCGGTGAGCAGGTGGCGCAGCGCGCGGTCGGTGACCCAGGGCTTGGGGGCGCCCCCTGCCGACAACCGGGAGATCTCCGCGAACGCGATCTCGAGCTCGTAGAGGGTCTCGGCGCGGCCCTCGTCGACGCGCGGCGCCTGCGACGTGGTGCCGACGAATCGCCCCGCGAACAGGTAGGACAACGACGGGTGCCGCTGCCAGTACGTCAGCAGCGACACCAGCAGGTCGGGTCGTCGGAGCAGCGGCGAGTCCGCGGGGGTGACGCCGCCGAGCGTGATGTGGTTGCCGCCGCCGGTGCCGCCGTGGGTGCCGTCCACATCGAACGACTCCGTGGAAAGGCGAGCCAACCGCGCCTGCTCGTAGAGGGATTCCAGCAGTTGAGCCTGCTCGGCGAAGCTGGCGGCAGGCGGAACGTTGACCTCGATGACGCCCGGGTCGGGGGTGATCGTCGCCGACTTCACCCGCGGGTCCGGCGGCGGGCCGTAGCCCTCGACCACCACGGGGCAGTCCGCTTTGGCCGCGGCGGCCTCGACGCGGGCGACGAGGTCGACGAAGTGTTCGAGCGCCTCGGTTGGCGGCATGAAGAGGTACAGCAGGCCGTCGCGGACCTCGGCGACCATCGCCGTCGGCGGCGCCGACTCGGGGTCGGTCACGACGGCCACGCGCGTCTCGGGCTCCACCGCCAGCTCACCCGTCACGGTCGAGGGGTCGGCGTCGAACGACGCCCGCGGCGGCCGCCAACTGATCGAGTCCAGGGGCAGCCGCAGGCCCGCCGGCGAATCTCCCTCCACCAGGACGATGCGGCCGCGGCGGAACCGCCAGTCCGCGCTGGCCCACCCGCTGTCGTCGTCGCGGCGATGCAGGGGCAGCACGAAAGCGGCGGGCGCCGTGGTGGATTCGTCCAGGCGCGCCAACCCCTCGGGGCCCGGGTCGGCACTCGCGTCGACCGGCTCGCCCTGCGGCATCCGCACCTCGGCCGCGAGCCGGGACAGCGGATCTTCGTAGGCGGGACGTACCTGGGAGAGCGGCAGGCCGAAGCCGTGGGCGATCGCTTCGAGCACCTGATAGGCCGCCTCGTTATCGACCGGGTCGGCGGTCACCTGATCGCCGGCCCAGGGGTCGGCCAGCAGGGTGTCGTCGGTCCACAACGCTCGCCCGTCGGTGCGCCAATACAGCGAGATCTGCCAGCGCGGCAACGGTTCCCCCGGATACCAGCGGCCCTGCCCGCGCTGGATAAGCCCGTGCGGGGCCCACACCGCCTTCAGGCGGGCGGCCAGGTCGGAGGCCCGCTGCCGCTTGTGCGGGCCGTCGGCGGCCGTCGTCCACTCGTCGACTGACTCTTCTGGGGGGATGCCCACCGCTACGAACGTCGGCTCCCCGCCGACCGTCAGCCGGACGTCCGCGGCGGCCATTCGGTCGTCGACGCGCCGGCCCACGTCGCAGATCGTTTCCCACGCCTCGTCCGTGTACGGCAAGGTGACGCGCGGGTCTTCGTGGATGCGGGTGACGGTATTGGAGAACTCCAGCACCGATTCGCAGGGTTCGGTGCCGCCGCTGATGGGTGCCGCGGTCGACGGATGGGGTGTGGCCGCCAACGGGATGTGACCCTCGCCGGCCAGCAGCCCGGACGTCGGGTCGAGCCCGATCCAACCGGCCCCGGGGACATACACCTCCGTCCACGCGTGCAGGTCGGTGAAGTCCGCGGCCGGTCCCGACGGTCCGTCGAGGGCCTCGACGTCGGACGCCAGCTGCACCAGATAGCCGGACACGAATCGCGCCGCCAGCCCCAGTTGGCGCAGGATCGACACCAACAGCCACGCCGAGTCCCGGCACGAGCCGACGCCGGTGCGCAGCGTGGTATCCGGTGTCTGCACGCCGGGTTCCATCCGCAGGCTGTAGGCGACGTCGGCGTTGAGGGCACGGTTGAGCGCCACCAGAAAGTCGATGGTGCGAATGCCGTCCGGCACCGAGAAACTGCGCAACCACGCGCGCACCAGCTCGCCGGGCCCCGACCCACTGGAGTCCGGGCCGTCTTCGTCGACGGGACGCAGGTACGGCTCGAGGTCGGCGGCCAGCTCCCTGGGGTAGGTGAAGCCAGGCCCGCCATCAGCGGGAGCCCACATCTCGGCCCAGTCTTCGATGAAGAAATCGAACGGGTTGATCACCTTGAGATCGGCGATGAGCCCGACGGTGATGGTCAGTAGGCTCATGGGATTCGGAAACACCAGCCGGGCAAGGAAGTTGCCCACCGCGTCCTGCTGCCAGTTGATGAAGTGTTCGCTCGGCTCGACCCGCAGGGAGTAGGCCTCGATGGGCGTGCGGCAGTGGGGTGCCGGACGCAACCGCACCACGTGCGGGTACACCCGAACCAGCCGGTCAAAGGTGTAGCTGGTGCGGTGCTCCAGCGCAACTTTGATGCTCATCGGACGATCTCATCACAAGCACCGCGATGCCGCAGCGCAGCGGAATCGGGCTCGCCGGACCGGTCGCCGGACCGGTGTGGCCCGGGTGCGGGCCGATGCGGTCCGGGTTAGCCGGTGCTGTAAGGAGGCGGTCCCTGCTGGTAGCCCGGCGGCGGCCCCTGTTGGTAACCGGGCTGCTCGAGCGCCACGACCTGACCGCCGGAGAGCTTGCGATAGGTGTAGGTCAGCACGAGCTGCGCCACGGGAATGCCGACGAGCAGGCCCACCAAGCAAAGGATTTCCCCGACGATGACCGCCGCGATTTGCACCAGCCAGGACAGCAGCGTGCCGCCGATGTTGGACCTGACCGTCGCGATGCTGGCCTTGATGGATTCGACGGGCGAGACGCCTCGGTCGACCACGAACGGGACTGCGAACATCGCCAGGAAGCCGAAGACGACCCCGGGGATGATGCACAGAATCGTTCCGATCGCCACGCCGACCGCGACCAACAACGCCGCGAGGAACACCCCGCCCAGATTGCGGGGTTTGAAGAACGTTCCGATGGTGACCGGCTTGCCGTCCGCGATGTCAAGGCAACCCGTAAGCATCCCGGCGTGCATCACGACGCCCGCCACGAAGATCAGGACATAGCCGATGATCCAGGCGGCGATGGACGCGGGGCCCAGCGTCACGCTGGTGCTCCCGTACGTCTGCCCGTAGCTGTCGGTGTACGAGGAACCCGAAGACTGGCCGAGCATCGCGGGCAGGATCGAGGTGAGGGTGCTGAGAGCCGTGATGATCAGGCCGTACACCAATATCGGAACGATGAGCGCGGCCGCGTTGGACGTGAACTTGTTCCACGACCAGCTGAACGCGTCGCCGACGTTGAACTGCGGCGTGGGCGGGCCACCGGGGCCCCCTGGGCCGCCGTAGCCCGGCTGCGGGGGGTACCCGCCCTGCGGCGCCCCGTAGCCCGCCTGGCCGGGGGGCGGTGCCTGCGGCGGAGGGGGTGCGCCATAGCCGGAGGGGCCGGAGGGTGGGCCGCCGGGCGGTTGGCCGTAACCGGGGGGCGGGGAAGGCGGCGGTGCGCCGTAACCGGGCGGCGGGGGCGGATAGCCCGGAGGGTTCTGATTTCCCCGCTGAGGGTCCGCCGGGGTGCCTGGATACTCGGGAGGCTGGCTCATGTCCGTCCTAGCTGCTTGATCAACTCTGAAGGGTCTAAAAGGACTGAAGGGTCTAAAAGGACTGAAGGGTCTAAAAGAAGGAGCGCACCGAACTCGGCAAACGGGAACTTAGCAAATATGTCGCCGAGGCGCGCGGATTAAACTCCCCGCGTCTCGGCCGGCGCGCCCGGTGCCCCCGGCGTGGTATGCCTGAAGCCGTGTCCGAAGGGCTGTTTGACCTGCCCGGCGCACCGCAGACGCACCACGAGCGACCGGCCGCGCCGGACGGTGCACCACTGGCGGTGCGGTTGCGTCCGGCGTCGCTGGACGAGGTGGTCGGGCAGGGCCATCTGCTGGCACCGGGCTCGCCGCTGCGCCGCCTGGTCGAGGGCTCGGGTGTGGCGTCGGTCATCCTGTACGGCCCGCCCGGAAGCGGGAAGACCACCCTGGCCGCCCTGATCTCGCAGGCCACCGGCCGCCGCTTCGAGGCCCTGTCGGCGTTGTCCGCTGGCGTCAAGGAGGTGCGGGCGGTCATCGAACAGGCAAGGAGCGGGCTGCTCCGCGGCGAGCAGACCGTCCTCTTCATCGACGAGGTGCACCGGTTCTCCAAGACCCAGCAGGACGCGTTGCTGTCCGCGGTGGAGAACCGGATCGTGCTGCTGGTCGCGGCGACCACCGAAAATCCGTCGTTTTCGGTGGTGGCGCCGCTGCTGTCGCGGTCGTTGATCCTGCAATTGCGGCCGCTGAGCTCTGACGACATCCGCACGGTGGTGCAGCGCGCGATCGACGACCCCCGCGGCCTGGGCGGACGGGTCCGGGTGGACCCCGACGCCGTCGACCTGCTGGTGCGGCTGGCCGCCGGCGACGCGCGCCGCGCCCTGACCGCGCTGGAGGTGTCGGCCGAAGCTGTCCAAGGGGCGAGCGAGCACGTCACCGTCGAGGCCGTCGAGCAATCCCTGGACGAGGCCGCGGTGCGCTACGACCGCGACGGCGACCAGCACTACGACGTCATCAGCGCCTTCATCAAGTCGGTGCGGGGGTCGGACGTGGATGCCGCGCTGCACTATCTGGCCCGCATGCTTGTCGCGGGGGAGGATCCCCGGTTCATCGCGCGGCGGCTGATGATCCTGGCCAGCGAGGACATCGGGATGGCCGATCCGAGCGCCCTGCAGATGGCGGTCGCCGCCGCGCAGACCGTGCAGCTGATCGGCATGCCGGAGGCCCAGCTGACGTTGGCGCACGCCACCGTCCACCTGGCGACCGCGCCCAAGTCGAACGCGGTCACCACCGCGCTGGCGGCGGCGATGAGCGACATCAAGGCCGGCAAGGCGGGCCTGGTGCCGGCACACCTGCGCGACGGGCACTACTCGGGCGCGGCCGCGCTGGGCAACGCGCAGGGTTACCGGTACTCCCACGACGACCCCGACGGCGTAGTGGCGCAACAGTATCCGCCGGACGAGCTGGTCGGCGTGGACTATTATCGGCCCACCGGCCGCGGCCTTGAACGTGAGATGGCCCGCAGGCTGGACCGGCTGCGCGCCATCATCCGGGAGAGGGGACGGCCATGAGGACCTTCACCGACCAGGAGATGGGCGAGCTGCTGCCCACCGCCAAGCCCTACAGCGCCGTGATCCTGAAGAAGGGCCCGAACTTCGATGACGACGCGGCGCCCGGCATCATCTGGGAGCACGGTCGCCGCAACTTCGGCCTGCGCGACGACGGCGTCATGGCGGTGGTGCTGCCGGTCGTCGACGGTTCCGAGGTGTGCGGCATCTGTGTGTTCGCGACGACGCTCGACGAGGCCGCCGCGATCATGAACGACGATCCCGGGGTCGCGGCGGGCGTCTTCACCTACGAGGTACACGCATGCCGCGGATTTCCGGGGGACGCGCTGCCCTGAGTCGCGCCCGACGGTCAGACCAGCTCGGGCACCCGCAAGCGCGCGATCGCCAGTTCGAACTCCGCCACGTCAACCACCTCGGCGCCCAAGTCGCGCACGCGCCTGCTGCGCAGCTCCGTGGCCCGGTCACGGTTTCGGGCCATCGCGTCCATGCTGTCGAACGTGGAACAGGACACCGCCCGCCGGCATGCCGGGTGGTCGACCATCAGGCTGGCGCTGCAGAAGCCGTCGAGTTGCTCCATCTCCGGGAGCACGGACGTGCGGTAGAAGTCCAGGGATCGGCTGAGCTGATCGGGCACCACCTTGAGCCAGGTGGCCCGGACGCACGCCCCCTCCTGCGAGCGGTGGTCGCGGTGCACCAACGCGATGTCCCACTCCTCGACTCTCGCGCTGCCGTCGAACATCAATGCCGCACGGTCGCGGATCGGTGCCACCCGCTCGGCGCTGGCGCGCATCGTCTCGATGGTTTGCCAGGCGCTGGTGGCGATGCACATGCCGGACTGGCGGTCCACCAACAGCGACACCCCGACACACCCGTTCATCGCCTGTAGAGCGGGCATGACGACGTCGCGCACGTGCGCGATGCCGATGTCGATCGACAAGGGTTGCGCCTGAATGGTGGTGGAGCGTGCGTACACGATCGGCCCTCCTGTGTCGGGGGCGGCGCCTCGGCGGCGCCACCGGTCCTTTAGTCACCTTCCTCCTCCCGCTCGACGCTGGCAATGGCTTTTGTGGCCGGGCTCACAAGGGATTGGCTGGGCCCAGTAGCTGCGCCGTAGGCTTGTCCGGGTGCATACCGATGTGCTGGAAGTGGACACCGCCCGGCGCCGCATCGTCGACCTCACCGATGCGGTGCGCAGGTTCTGCTTCAGCTACGGCGACGGGCTGTGCAACGTGTTCGTTCCGCACGCGACGGCCGGGGTCGCGATCATCGAGACCGGCGCCGGCTCGGACGACGACCTGGTGGACACGCTGGAACGGCTGTTGCCCCGCGACGACCGATACCGGCACGCGCACGGCTCGGCGGGCCACGGGGCCGACCATGTGCTTCCGGCGATCATCGCGCCGTCGGTCACCGTCCCGGTCGCGAGCGGAGACCCGCAGCTGGGCACCTGGCAAAGCATCGTGCTGGTCGACCTCAACCGAGACAATCCGCGGCGGTCGGTTCGGTTGAGCTTTCTGGAGGGGTAGCGGCACATAGGCTGGAAATCGGGCTGGAAATCGGGCTGGAAATCGGGCTGGAAATCGACTCGACAACTCAGGAAGAAGCGGATCAGAAGTGCAGACACACGAGATCAGGAAGAGGTTCCTTGATCATTTCGTGAAGGCGGGCCACACCGAGGTGCCCAGCGCATCGGTGATCCTCGACGACCCGAACCTGCTCTTC
>NZ_JAFBAT010000199.1 GCF_019247615.1 Mycobacterium sp.
CCGCCACCGCCGCCGTTCCAATACCCGTACTACGAGGTGAGGCAGGCCGCGGCGGACATCGAAGCCCCCGACCAAGGCACGGCGTTCAGGGCGTTCGCGACCGAATGGAACAGGTACCAGCTCGCATTCCAGCAAGAGGACTACCGCTTCCGCCCCTTCCTGAGATGGGAGGGTGAGGCGAGGGCGGCGGTCGAGGGCAACTTCACCTCACAGAAACAGTGGATATCCGGCATGGTCGGGCTGTGCGTAACCCTGGCCAAGCAGGCCCAGATGGTGGCCGACGCGCACAAGAAGGTCAAGCCCTTGGGCGGCTACGGCAACGACGACGGAACGCATCCGTCGGTCTATGAGGTCGCGCAATGCGATGCGACGTACAAGCGCTATTCAGAAGATCGTTACCTGCAACAGTATTTGCCCAGTGTCGTGGAGTGGTATGAGCTCTTGCAGAAGAGGTCGGAAACGGCGATATCGACTTACATTGGGAGCGCGGGCGTTCCGCTCGCCGCGTTGAACCCGAATGCCCCGTACACCGCTTACGTCATAAACCCGCCGCCCACTCCTGACCCCACTCCTGACAAGGGCGACGGTGACGGGGAAGGGACGACGCCCGTCGATCCCGTCGTCCCCGGCCCCGTCCCCGAAACGCCCGGCGACCCGGCGGCCAACGTGCCCACCACGCCGACGACGCCCACGATGCCCACCACACCGATGATGCCTGCCACCGGCATGGGTGCGACGCCGTCAACACCGTCGATGCCGGCGACACCGGATGCCCAGGCGATGGTGAACGCGGCGATGAACAAAGCGGGGCTGCCGAAGGGGGGCCCGGGAGCGGGAGTCAAGCCGGCGTCGGTGGGCGGAGGCGGCGGGGCCGGCATGCCAACGATGCCCTTGCAACCCGCGACAGGCGGCGATGCCGCGCCACGCCCGGCCGGGGCCGGCCCCGGGGTGGCGACCGAGGGCTTGGGCAAGGGGCTCCCGGGCGCAGGCGGCACGGGCGGCGGCATGGGTGGCATGCCGCTGGGCGGGCAAGGCGCCAAAGGTGAAGGCAAGGGCAAGCGCGTGGCGTCCGAAGACGACGCGCTCTACACCGAGGAACGCGCGTGGACCGAGGGCGTTATCGGCAACCGTCCGCGCAAGGGCGCAACCGAAAAATGACCGCGGGTCTGGGCGTCGCGAAGCCGACGGGGGGCTATGCGGAGCCGATGATCGACCCGGGCGGTTGGCCGGACGTCGACGAGCAAATCTTCTATGACCGGGCCCAGCAGTACACGCGGGTTCTGCACCAACTCACCGGCGTTTTGGAAACCTGCCAGCACCAGCGGGCGGAGATCTTCGACGGAGGTATCTGGTCGGGGGGCGCCGCGGCCGCCGCCAACGGCGAGCTCGGCGCCCTGATCGATGAAATGGCGGTTCTGCAAAACGGTCTCGCCACCGTCATCACGTGGCACAAATACGTTGCCATGACGATCGTGGAGGCCAAGTCGGACGTCACCGACAATGTTGTGGCGGCGCACCGGACGATCGACGCCCTGGAGAAAGACTCCAGCCTGGACGCTGCCGAGCGGACACAGCAGATCAGTACGGTGGTCAGCTCCGCGCACGCGGCCAACGTCGCCATTGTCGACGGCACCGCCGCGCAGATCTTGGTGAGCAAGACGTGGAAACCGCCGGCCAGCGCGCTGCAGGAGCTGCTCGACCAGAGAACACCACCCCCGGTGACGATCCCGGACACTCCCGCCGTCCGGCCATCGCCCGACGCGCCGCCGAGGCCCGCGCAGCCGGTCCCCGTCACCCCCGGGCCGGTCCCCGTCACGCCCGGGAAAGGTGGCCTCACCCCACCGCCCGTCACCCCGGGCACCGGGGGCACGAAGCCACCGCCTGGAACGCCACCGGCCGGACCGCCACCGTCCGGAACACCTCCGGTGGATGGCGGCGGCCTGCAGCCGACCCCGGGAACACCTCAGACGCCCGGGAAGCCGACAGCACCGACATCGCCGGGTCCCGCAGGCCCCGGTCCGGCGGTGCCGGGCGGCAGTCCGATTGGCGGACCGGCAGTTCCGCTGGCCCCGGCGACTCCGGCGTCGCCGTTGAGTCCTGCGGCCGGGGCGGGACAACCCGGAGCGGGTGGTGACGGCGGCAAGGGGATGGCTCCGGCGGCGGCGTCGGGGGCGGCGTCACCGGCGTCGACGAAGCCGGCGGGGGAATCAGGGGCCGGCGCGGGTGCCGGGCCGACCGGCATGCCGGCCGGCCCGATGGGATCGGGCGGATCCGGTGGTGCGGGCACCGGCTCGGGCGCAAAGTCGGGAGGCAAGTCGGGCGCTCCGGTCGGGCAGAAGTCCGGCGACAAGCCCCCAAGCACGCGACCGGCGGCAACCGCGAGGTCGACGGAAAAGGGCAAGCCCGGTCCGCAACCGCGGCATGTCGAACGCACTGAAGTCGACCAGGGCGCGGCGGGCGCCTCGGCGGTTATCCCGGTTTCTGCTGCGCGAGCCGAACGTGATGCGATCGCGGAGGCCGCGACGGCCGACGCGGCGCGGCGCGCGGGCCCGGACGCGCTGCAGCTGGCACGCCGCGTCGGCGCCGCGCTGAACGCACCGGGCGTCGGCGGCCGGACGGACCTCGGGTTCTTCTGGGTGACCGGGGTCACCACGGACGGCGCGATCGTCGTGGCCAACAGCTATGGGCTGGCCTACATCCCCGAAGGAGTGCAGCTGCCGCAACGGGTCCATCTGGCCAGCGGGGACGAGACGATCCCGCCCGCGGAACGGGCACGCTGGGCCACCTACCCGGTGATGGCCGTGCGGGGCTGGGCGGATCACCACGACAAAAAGCTGCGGGCGGTCATCGGCACCGAGCAGCAGTTGGCGAATTCCGATCCCGGCGTCGCCACAATTGTGTTGCAGCCCGACGACATTCCGGAGACCGGTGATATGACCGGCCGATCCCGACTCGAGGTCGTGGATTCCGAGGCGGCAACCCTGTTGGCAGCCACCCCGGATGCGCGCTTGGTCGACCTCTTGCCGCCGGCGCCGGCCGGGGCCGAGCCGGCCAATTCACCCGCCGACGATCGCCTCGTCCTGTGGTTCGACGTGATGAAGCCGTTGGCCAGCAAGGCATCTGGTCGTCAAGCCGCACACCTGCGGGCCTTTCAGGCGTACGCCGCCTGCGCCGAACGGGTTTTCGTGAGGGAGGCGCACGCCGCGACGGACCCCGATGCCCAGCGCAGCGCCGTGGCCGACTGGCTCTACTGGAAACACCTCGCCGCGTTGATCGACGCCGCGCTGGCCGACCCGCGCATCTTAAGTCCCGCCTAGCGGGTTCGTCTCTGGCCCGCCCGCAGTAGTAGGTGACTGGGCCGGAGCGCTACCGGACCGTTGCCCGCCCGCCGCCGCGCCGCCACTGTCCGCCGATGTTGCGTCGACCAAATGCGCGTCACCGGTTTGTGATTCGTCCGGTTCCGCACTGTCGTCGGCTTTGTTGTCATCGGCGGGCTTTGCCGGCGATGCACCCGCGTTGCCGACGCCGCCCGTCATTTGCTGCACGCTCGACATCACACTCTGCATGCCCTGTGTGGCAGGTTGTGCCGCCTGCGTCATCGCGGACACCTGATTGAGGTTGCTCGCCACACCCGCGGCCGGTGTCGTGTCAGCCTTCTCCGCGGCTGCCGCGTCGTTCTTGTCGGCCGTCGCGGCGCTCTGCTTGTCGGATGTTTCGCCGCCGGCGCCCGTTGCCCGCTGATCGCTTGCGGCCAGAAATTGGACCGTGCCGACGTGCTCCCCCAGCAGTTGGTCGGTCTCGGCATACAGGTCGGCCGCGGCGACGATCTTCGAACCCGTATTGGCAAGGGCGCCTTGGGCGTCAGGCAACCCCTCGACCACCGGCGATTCGATTATCGGCATCGTCTGGTTGATCGCCGCGGATACGGGGTCGGACCCGGTCGCGGAAATCTGCGGCGGCGACTCGGGCAGCACTTGGTCGCGCAACGCGATTCCCGCCGCTTTCAGACGAGCGGGATCGACCACCAGTGAGTCAGTCATCTTTCGGTCCCTCTGTGAGGTGCCCATCGGGCTCAGAATCGAATGTTGCGGACCGTGTCATAGACGCCACTTATCCACAGCAACAAGGGCAGGATCGCCGCGACTATCGCGCCGTCCAACAGCTCGAGAACCCGCTTCGTCACCGGCGTGATTCGGCGAATCCCCGCCGCGGCGCCAACCACGGTCACCGTTATCAGGCTGGTCACAACCAGAATGGTCAGAAACAGCCACGCGCGGTGTGGGTACCAGATGCACAACCGCGCCGTCACGCCGACCGGAATGGCGACGGCCGTCGCCAGCAGCGACCACGCGCACCAAGGCTCCGCGTAGAGCCGCGCACGAAACGCGCACATCAGGGTGACGAGGCCGGCGAGCACCAGGGTGTGGACGAAGAAGTGTCCGCGGACGAGCACCGCGACCACACCGGCCGCCAGAACCAGCGTGCCGGCGGTGACGAACCCGATGAGCAGGCGCTTGGCGAGTTGACTGCGTTCCGTGAGCCTCAGGGACGAACGAGGCACTGATGCGATGATGGCCTGCCAGGTGGGCGTTTCCTTGTCTTCACTGGCCTCTTCACCCGCAACGGGGTCGAGCAGTTCCTCGTGTTCCACCGTCTCACCCGGGGCCGGGATCGGCGGCAGTGCGATCCGCGCGACGACGACTGTCAGCTTGGCCGCAGTCGTCACGGTGAACAACCCGAACACGATCGCTCCGGCCGGCACCCATTGCTGCCAGCCGTAGCCCCAGGCGATGGCGGCGGCGGTCACCGCGATCGCGGTGACCGCACAAAACGATGCGATCTCGGTGCGCCGCCGAGGCCCGCCCCGAGTCATCAGCATCAGAAAAAGAACAGCCGCGGCCGCACCGGCAAGCTGCGGCGGCCCGAACGAGGAGACCCCGCGCGGCCTCGGGATGGCCAGCCCGACGGCTACCACGATCAATGGAAACGCGGTCACCAGTAGGCTTTCCGAAAATTCAGCGTTGCGGTAGAACCGGTTGGCTGCCCAACTGCCCGCCAGGAAAACGATTCCCGCAATGCCCAAAGCCAGCGGCCACCACAGCTGGCGCCCCGTGTTTGACCACGCGAATATCGCCAGCACGACAACCGCCAGGGCGACCGCCGGGATTGCCACGGCGACAAAGCGGTTCAGCGCCCTCCGGTCGAACTCCGGTGATTCGTCGAGCACGGCGATCGCGTCGATGACGTCCTCGACGAGCGGGCGGTACCGCTCGGTGCGGCTCACCGGAACCAGGGTCAGCAGCGACCCGTCGACAACGGACGCGTCATCGAGTGAGTGCTGGGGCGGTAGCGGGGGCGCCCCCGGGCGCGCAAACGTCCAGGCGCCTTGTGCGGAAAAGTCGAAACCGGCCAGGACGTCCGCGGGCGTGTCCTCCAGGATCTCAGCCAGTACCGCGACCGTGTCGTCGATGTACGTTTCTATCGGTGCGGAGGAAGGCAGCACGACATCGGTCAGCCGTCGGCCGTTGAGGATCGTTACCCGGGTCGTGGCGGGCTTGGGGGGTGCCGCGGCCGCAGCCGCCGGAGCAGAGGCGGCTCCCGCGCCGGCGGCGGTCCCAGTCGCGGTGACGCTCAACGACGTTCATGCCTTTCGAAATCGTCGGACAGGGCGGCGGCTAGCTCAAGAATCATACGCTTGTACGCGGGGTCCAGCAGGCCGAACTGAATCTCGGTCCCCGCCGCAATGTGCTTGTCCCAGGGCAACACGATGACCCGACCGGCCTCGACATACTGCCGGAATTGTCGCACCAACTGGGCGACGTCGATATTGGTCTCTCCGGGGAACACGTGGTTGATCACCACGCATGTGCGCGCCAGCAGTTCCTGATGGCCGTGGTTGCGCAACCAGTCGATCGCGACCGCGGCTTGTCGGGCTCCGTCGATCGACGCGTTCGTCACGATCACCGCCGCCGAAGACGTCGAGAGTACCCCGCGGGTCACCGGGTCGAACAAGCCGGCGCCGCAATCGGCCAGCACGAGATTGTAGAACCTGGACGCCGGGCCGATCGCTTGATGCCAATCCGCTTCGCTGAAGGCGCGGCGCGCCGTGCTGTAGTCCTGCGCCGCAAGAACTTCCAGATTGACCGCGTTCGCGCTGGTGTGCGCGCGGACATTGTTGTAGTGCGTCAGGTCCTTCTCGGCCAACAGATCCGCGACCGTCGCGGCCGATTGATGCCCGGCACGATCAGCGAGGTTGCCGCAGCTTGCATCGGCATCGACGGCCAGGACGCGATCAGAGCGCACCTGAGCGAACGCCGAACCCAAAGCGACTGTCACGGTTGTCTTGCCGGCGCCACCCTTCAGGCCCAGGATGGCGATCTGATACGGACCGTGGGGGGTGCGGCGAATCCGGTTGCGCAGGTTCAGTTCGTATTTCTCGTCCCGCGACAGTCCGACGTTGATACGTGTCAGCTTGTGGAGCCAGCGCCGCCAGCCTCGCTGCGAAACCGCTCTGCCCGCGGGCTTCCCGGCGGGTTTGACCCCGATGTGGGAAACCGCGGGCCGCGCACGCGGATCATCCGTCATCTGCGGTGGCAACGACTTTGCTTGTGCCGCAACCTGTCCAGTGGGTGGCGGTGGCGGGGGTGGTAAGGAGCGCTGGGATGGGGGTGTTCGACCGGCGGTCCCATTGTCGCGGTTGCGTCTTGGACCGGCGCGGTGGCTGTGTGGCGGGGTGGCGGGTTGGCCGCGCGGTGCCTCCGCCGCATCGCGAGGATTTTGCCGCGGGCGTGCATGTCGCGAATGCTGTGAGGGGGCCGCGGGCTGCGGTCCGGGTGGGACCGGCGGGGGTTTGGGGCGGGCCGGGGGCGATTGTCCGTTCCCTTCGACCGGCATAGGAGGCCGCGCGTGGCCGTTGGGGCCGCCCGGGTTCGTCGGCATGGGAGTGGGCGCCACGGGCCGGGCCGGTGGGGGTTGGCTGTTCCACTCGACCGGCATGGGAGGCGCTGTGTCGCCTTGCTTGCCTGGCTGGCTCGTTGACGCGGGCGCCGCCCCCGACGGCGGACTGATGTCGAAGCCCAGATCGATGTCGAAGTCTGGCTCCGCGGCGGCCGCATCCGGAATCTCGCCGCCCTCGGGCGGCTGAAACAGCCGGTCGTAGTCGGCCGTCATGCGAGCCTCCAGCAACTCATCCGTATGGGCGAACACGAGACGAGGCGAGTTCTCCCCTCAGGTCGAAACTCGCCTGATCCCGCGTTCGACGCTCCGTGCCTTTCTAGGTGAACATGCCGGTGACGCCGGACTCCGTCTGCGACATGGTCTGGCCGGCCTCGCCGATCCGCTGCGACAGCGCCTGCAACGAGTCGTTGAGCTCCTTCGAGGTGTTGTCCCAGTTCTGCTGGACCGCCTGGTAGGCCTCCGAGCCGCTACCGCCCCAAGCCTCCGCGAGCTTGCCAAGAGAAGCCCTGCCCTCGTCGAGCAGGCTGTGGGTGGTCTGCACGGCTCCGGCGATTGAGCCGGCGCCGGCTTCGATGCCGCCGAAATTCCATGACTGATGTTCCGACATTGGTTTGTTCCGTGCCTTTCTGGTGCTGTTCTGGTGTGGGTCGGGTTGGTCAGAAGTTCATTTGCGACGACAGCGAGCTGGCCTGCTCTTCATCGGCTCGCTGATACTGGATTCCGGCCTGACTGACGTTGCTGGAAATATCGCTGAGGGCCTTGATCTGTGCCTGACCCGCTTCGTGGAAGCGCGCCAGCGCCTGCTGGGTCGCGGTGCCGGCCTGGCCCACCATGTGGCTGGCCAATTCGCCGCCGGTCTGCTCTACCCCGGCGATGACCCGCTGAAGCTCGCTCGAGATCCGGTCGAAGTTGGCGGCCTCGGCGCTGAGGGTCGCGGCATCAGTTCTCATCTCTGCCATGTTGCGCTACTTTCTGTGTGCTCTGACCTCACCAAAAGATGGCAAGTCTTCCGGCCCCGGCGGCCGGGAAGTCGGTAACTGCGGGTGCTCACCAGCCGTCGTCCTGATCGTGGAGATCGAAGTCCTGGTCTTCACCGGGATGCTCGGCAAGCAGCGCCGGGGTCGCCGACGCTGGCCTGGCGCCGGCGGCGGATCGTCCGCCTTGGCCCATCATTCCGAGCGGTGCCGCGCCCCCTGCCGCCGACGACCCGGCGCCGGCGCCGGCGGCCGCCGACGAGGCCGCAGGGCCGGACTGATCCACCAACCGGCTCATCATCTCGGTTCGGGGCGACGTTCCGCCCGCTCCGGGCAACGCCTCGGCGTGCATCAGTCCGAGGCCCATGCTCGGGCCCGATCCGCCCGCCAACGGGTGGTTGGACAGGGGAGGGGCGCCGATGAGGCCCACCTGCCCGATGTCTGCCTTGCCGGGCGTGCCGGCCATGCCGTGTGCGCCGCCGGCGCCGGGCATGCCGCCGGCCTGGCCGGCCAGCGACGTCAGCTGCTGTAGCGGCTGGAGCAGCTGCTGCATCGGCCCGCTCAGTTGTCCGAGTTGGCCGATCCCACTTGCGAATTGGGTAAGCTCCTGCCCGGTCGGAATCCCCGCGACAGCGGCGGTGGGTGTCGCCACTTCACTCGCCGCCTCCGACGCCATCTGCGAGAACTGGCTGAGGTTGCCGAGAACCGTCTCACTCACCGCCCCGGGCTGCAGGATTGGCTTCATCGGCTCAAGCGGCTCGAAAACCGTGTTCGCGGCGGTTTCCGCCTGGTAAATGTCCATCGCGCCGCCGGCCTGGTTCCACATGCGGACGAAATAGTCGACTTCGTTGAAGCCGATCGGCACCAGGTTGATACCGAAGAAGTTGGTGGCCGTGAGGACCGCGTGCGTGATGTGGTTCGTCGCTATCTCGGGCAACGAGGGGGTGATCCCCAACGCCTTGACGTAGGACGCGGCTTGCGCCGAGGCCTGCATCCCGCGCCGTCGCGCCTGCTGCGCGGCGGTCTGCAGCCAGGCCACCATCGGAGTGGCGGCGGCGATCGCGCGCGCGCTGCCGCTTCCGGTCCACGCTGCCTCGAGAGCGGCAAGCCTCGCGGCCAACTCGGCGGCCTGAGCCTCCAGGGCGCCCCCCAGCGCCTCCCACCCGGCGGCGGCCTGCAGCATCGGCGCCGGACCCGCTCCGGCCATCAGCCGCGCGGTGTTCAGCTCCGGTGGCATCGCATGCCAAAACATCTCGGCCGGGCTCCTTCATCGAGCGCTCAATTGGGCAATTTCTCAGGCTGGACCAGATCGGCTGAAGGCAAGTCTTCTCGGCTGCGGGATGCGGTCCTCCACTTGGTGTGAACACGAATCAAAATGTGCGTGAATACAAGGCAATTCGGTGAACGCGGAGGCGCAATCCAACGGTCAACGCAGTCTCCGACTCAGTTATCGCCTTGTGGTTCAACGGTTTAATGCGCGACGGGATAATCCTAACCGCCCTTCGGGGATCTGGTCACACTTCTTCCGGTGGATCGATGTAAGCGGCTTGGATGACCTCTTTACCGTCGGGTGACACCAGAAATGCCTGGCCCGGGGGCCGCTTTTTGACCTGAAGATCCCGAGACGGGAAGTCCTGCTTGTCTCCGGAAAGGAACAGGGTGGGCGACCCGGCGCCGTAGGCCGCGCCGACAAATTTGTCCATGGTCGCCTTGTAGGCCTGGCTCATCTGGCAAGTGACAATGATGTGCAATCCGATGTCTTGAGCGGCCGGCAACAATGGAGCCAAAGGCGCCATTGGCGGCAACCCTCCGGCGGCGCCGACGATCATGTGCCAGTCGTCGACCAACAACACGAGGTCGAATCCTTGCCACCATGACCGAGACCGCAACTGCGCGGTGGTCAGGTCGGCCGGCGGCAGCCGCTTCTGCAGGTTCACCGCGAGCGCTTTGACGGATTCGTCCAGCGACTGGGCGTTGCGGTTGATTGCTCCCGCAGCGAGCAGGTGGCTGTCCGGTACCGCACCGAGCAGACCGGAGCGGTAGTCAGCCACCATGAAGCGCACCTGTTCGGGACTGTTGCGGGCACAGATCGCGCGGGCAATCGCATGCGCGATGGTGGTTTTGCCCGCTTTGGCCGCACCGAAAATCAGCAGGTGCGGTGTCGTGTACATGTGGGCGTGGGCGACCGAAAGGTCCGTCTCGCGCAGGCCGATCGGTATCGTCCAGCGCGTCCGGTAGTCGGCATCCGGGCCGGGCGGGCGGGGGTCGAGTTCTTTGAGGTGAACGCGCTCCGGCAGCACCCGCACCCGAGGCGCCTGCACCGTCGCCAGGGATGCGATGTGATTTACCGCCGCCGTGATGGCCTCAACGAGGCCTTCGGTGCTGTGGACGCCGTCCAGCCGCGGCACACCGATCATCAGGTGGTGCTTCTCCACCGACATCGCCCTGCCCGGCCGGTTTGCCGGAATGTCGCGGGTGGCGCGATCGATCTGGGTGTCGTTGACGTCACCGAGCCGGAACTCGATCTTGGTTCCGAGGTAGTCGCGTATGCGCGACTTCAACTCGGTCCACCGGGGTGTGGTGATGATCGTGTGGATCCCAAACGAAAGGCCCTGTGCGGCGAGGTTCTGGACATGCACTTCGAGGTCGGGAAACTCGCCGACAAAAGCAGGCCACCCGTCGATGACCAGAAACACGTCGCCGAACGGATCGGCCGCGACCGGTTGGCTGGGATCGGCGCGCAACT
Organism: Mycobacterium sp.; assembly: GCF_019247615.1. GTDB lineage: Bacteria > Actinomycetota > Actinomycetes > Mycobacteriales > Mycobacteriaceae > Mycobacterium. Next base: position 10,678 of record NZ_JAFBAT010000199.1, read on the forward strand.
GCCGGTAAGACGCGATCGAGCCCACGCGATGCTCCTTGAAGGTGACTTCGCGTTGCCGCAGAACGGCTTGCACCTCCGCGATCACTCGCATCACCCGGTCGGGCTCTGATCGGGTCGCCACTCCGCCGACGTGCGGCAGCTTGTCCAGGTACATCAAGCCGCCACCACCAAGGTCGATGCAGTAGAACTGCACCTGCCGCGGCGTGTGCGTGGCGGCGGCCGACAGCATCAAGGTCTGCAACAGCGTTGACTTGCCGGTTTGTGGCGCACCTCCGACGCCGATGTTGCCGCCCCCGCCGGAAACGTCGACACCCCAAGGCTCCTGGAGATGCCGGCGCGGCTCGTCCATGATTCCCAGCGGGAAGTACAACAGCCGTCCCTCGGCCCGGGTAACGAGTTCATCGACAGGAGTGGGATCGGTCAACGGCGGCAGCCACATCTTGTATGCCCGCGACTCGCCGGTGCTGAGCTGGTCGAGCACTACCTCGCTCAGCGCCCGTCCTTTCGACTCGACAGTCATTGGCGCTCCGATTCTTCGAGCATCGGGGCCGCGGTGAACTGGCGGATGCGCAGCGCTCGGGAGCCATTGCGCGTTCCGTCCACACCGGCCTCGCCATCTGCCTCGGCATGCGCGGGCGGAACGTACGCGGCACCCGTGTAGATGGTGCTGAACTTGACCGGGTCCTCCATTCCGACTCGCAGGAACCCCACGCCGCTTTCCTTGTTGGTGATGTACACCGCTTCCGGTGTCCCGATCACCGACTTCGATTCGTGGGAACTGCTGGTGCGCAGCGCGATTCGATAGGTGATGTTGGGCTCCAGTTTGTCGATGCGTGCGCCGCCGGTCTGCAGCGACTGGGTGGCCAGCAACAGATGCACTCGCAGCGAGCGGCCCACTCGGCAGATTCGATCGAACAGCCCCACGAAGTCGGGGTGACTCTGCAGCAACTCGGCGAACTCGTCGACGACCACGAAAAGCGTTGGCAACGGCTTCAGGTCGGCGCCGCGCTCCCGATATTTCTCGTACTCGGCCACGCCGGACAGCGCCCCGGTCGCGCCCACCTGAATGCCGGCCTGGCGCAGGAGGTTCTGCCGGCGGTCAAGCTCGCCGGTCAACACCTCCCCCATCCGACCGACGAGCTCCGCTTCCTCCGCCATGTTCGTGATCACCGCTGCCGTGTGGGGAAGCTTTTCCATCCCCAGAAACGTCGAACCACCCTTGAAGTCGGTGAGCAGAAGGTTGACCTGGTCCGGGTGGTGCGTCGCCACCAACGACAGGATGAGGGTGCGCAGAAACTCGGACTTGCCCGACCCGGTGGTCCCGATCAGCATTCCGTGTGGGCCGCCGCCGAATTCCGCGCCCTCCTTGATGTCCAAGTACATGACCTCGCCGGTCTTCAGTTGGTGGCCGAACGGGATCTTGAGGCGGTCAAGGTCCTTGTCGGCGAACATTCGCCAACGGGCCGGCGTCACCTCCTCGACGCTCTTGGCGCCGACCAGCTGGTGCCATTCGGTCGCCACCTTCTTCTTGGCGCCCGTGCTCTTCTTGTCGATGATGGTGCCGGTGATCGACCATCCCGCAAGCTTTCTCGCGATGCGCGTCGCCTGCTGCGGTGTCATGCGATCGGTGGTCGCAGTCACCTGGCGGAAGTTCTGGCCCGGCAGTCGGTCGTCCGCCGTCCCATCCTCGGCCACCCTTATCCGGTATTTCGAGCCGCGGTGGTTGCCCAGCGTGATCACCGTGACACCGGCTCTTCCGTCGGGCGGAACTCCCGCCTTGCCGCCGGTCAGGTCGACTACCACGACATAGGGTCCCCCCGGGATGGAGTCGGGAGTGTGCGGACCGCGCGCGGCGAGATCGGACAGGCTTTCCGCCTGGGACGAGATCAGCCGAACCGGCCCGGCCGCGTCAGTGTCGCTCGGATGCTGAACGTGCGGAAGCCATTTCAGCCAGGACCACGCCGGATCATCGGGGGCTTCGGTCAGGACCCGGATCGCCAGCAGGTCGGGCGGATGGAACACGGCCAGATGGCAGATGATCGCGGTCAACAACCCGGCCGCGCCCGCCGGGTCGCCGCCGATGGCGATCGTCGGAAACGTCCTCAGCTGCACCAGTTTCGGACAATCGTGGATCAGCCCGTGCGTGCGCAGGAACTTGACCGCCCACATGTTGGCGACCGGCTCCAGATACGGCTGAGGCGCCGCGGACGGGCCCGCCAGCTCGCCGCCGACCGAGGGCTTCATGAGCCGGTCGACCGCCGGCTGGTCTCCGATTCCGATGCGGGTGGCGGCGTAGAAGTCCGCACTGGCCGGGCGGGACCACTGCCGGGGTGTGCCGACGAGTGACAACAGATCGTCAGGATGGGGTGCGTGGTAGCTGAAGAACGCGACCTGGGCGGCGGCCGAGGACGTCACCCGGGGTCGAAGCCCGGCCAGATAACGCAGATACTCTCTGCGGTCGGCGTTGATCTCGGGCACCTTCTTGCCGCCGCCGCCTCCGCCGGCGCCGACCATGCTCAACGACATCATGATCATCATCAGCGGCATCATCATCATGTAGGGCGACAGCGTCTTGGTGCCGCTCATCACCATGATCCCGATCATGCCGAGCATGCACACACCCATCACATACGGCATGACCCGCTGGACGAAGGAGGGCGGGACGTCGACGCCGAGGTCCTCGGGCGGTGTGAGGGCTATCTCGCCGGGGTTGAGCCTCGGGCCGCGAGTGACGCTCGGGGTGAACTTTTTCGTTGTCATCCGGGAGCTCCTGACGTCGCCGGTAGTTTCCCGGGGCTCGGGTCCGCGGGCAGCGTGTCATGCGCCAGCAGCGCGGCGTCTTTCGACAGCACGGGACCGTCCACCAAGAGGCGAATGACCTCCCACGGAGCCGGTTTGGGTGACGACAAGCCGAGCGCCTTCGCCGTCTGTTCATCCGGTATCCCGTAGCGCACCCCCTGCGGGTCGATGTAGAACAGGGATTCGCCGTACCGGGGATCGGGTGACTGCACCTGTACGTACTTGCCGCCGTCGGTGTAAATGGTTGCCGCGCCCTGGATCTGCTGGACGCCGCGGTTCATGGCGGACGGCGGGATCGGCAGACTCCGACCCGTTATGACCGTTGTCTTCGCCGAATGCTCGCCGGTCTTGCGTTGCCAGGACCAGCACAACACGGGCTCGTTCGGCCGGGACACGATCTTGATCGGTTGATCGGGGAGCGGCGACGGATAGATCTTCTCGGGGATTCTGACGACGACGCTCGACACCACCGCGGGAGGTTCGACCAGGCCGTGCGACTGGATGGCGCGCAGCGCCGTGGCCGTGTTGTCGTTCACCGGTGCGACACCGTCCGGGAGGACGACGAAGTACTTCGGCCCCGAGGGCGTCCGGATCTGGAACACCGACCCGACCACCAAATTGTCCGGCAGCCCAAGGGTATTGGGGGCGCCCTCGTCGGGAATGGGCGGCAACCGCCACGACCCGCCGTCGGGCAGGGCGTTGAAGATCGCGGCAGACAGGGGGCTGGGATTGGGGTTGAGGGGAATGCCCACCGCGGAGGTGAGGGGGCGGTCGGCCAATTCGGTGGCGTGCCGACCGCTTGTCGTGATGACCCAGTCAACCTTCTCGTAGATGGTCAGCAGCGCCTCGTTGGGAAGGAGCGGATCCACCGACGGATCGATGGCCAAAGGCATTGCCAGCACGGCCGTCTGGACGGAGGGATTGATGGTGTTGGCCTTGGTGACGGTGTCACACACCGCCCAAGCCGAGGTGGAGCCCGACGACACGGGGGTGGCATACGGCGCACCCGGGATGCCAACCGGCTGGCCCTTCGGCAGCTTGTTCAGTTCGGCGGACTTCACGGCCGCCGGTTCGGCCGGACTGCCAAGCACCAGCCGCGCCGAAGTCAGGTTGTAGACAGGATGCAACTGCCCCGACACCATCAGATACAGCTCATTGGTCGTGCGGTCGACGAACAGATTGCCGCTGCCGAGTTTGCCCTGGGGCTTGAAGTATGCCAGCGCCAGGGCGCCCACCAGGATCAGCACGGAGACGACAACGCCGAGCGCGGCCGACCTGCCGTAGAAGGACAGCGGGTCGTCGAACATGCGGGTGTCGCGGCGAACGATGGCATGCTCCAATCGCCGGAGCAGAAAACGCCAGCCACTCACCTGGACCTTGGTAGTAAGCCGAAAACCCGCCATTCGTTGTCCAGTGATCCCTCTTGTCAGTCGGTGATGTTGAGTCGCCCATGTACCGAGGCGATCGCCTCGGCCATGTCGTCGCCGTTGATCTCGCTCAGGCGGTCAACGTCGAGAGCCTCGAAGTCGGCGGCCTGGGTCAGCCGGATGTCGCGGTACTGCTCGGCGGCCTCCACCAGTTGGCGCGCATAGCGACCGTTGCCGGCGACGTCGATGCCGGCTTTGCCCCGAACTGTCCGCTGACTGAGCAGCTTCGCCGCCTCCAGCAGGTTGTCGGCCGCCTCCAGGCTCAACGTTGAGTCATTAGCCGCCGCAATGACTTTCGCGATCTCGAGGATCTCCTCGGGGGCGTAGGAGTCGAACTCGATCCGGGTGGCGAACCGCGACCGCAAGCCTTCGTTGGTTTCCAGCAACCGGTCGATGTCGGCGCTGTAGCCCGCGATGATCACCACGAGTCGGTCGCGGTCGTTCTCCATCCTGGCGAGCAGGGTGTCAAGCGCCTCCTGCCCGAACGGATCCGTGCGGCCGTCGCGTTCCTGTACCAGCGCGTAGGCCTCGTCGATGAACAGGACGCCGCCCATGGCACGGTCGATCGTCTTGGTGGTCTTGACCGCCGACTGCCCCTCGTATTCGGCGACGAAGTCCTTGCGCGCGGTCTCTATCAGCTTCGGTTCTCCGATGACGCCCAGGCCGGCCAGAATGTTGGCGACGACCCGCGCGATCGTGGTCTTGCCGGTACCGGGCGGCCCCGTGAAGATCATGTGCTTGCTCGGTTGCGCGACCTTCATGCCACGCGCGGCGCGGACCCTCGCCATCTGGGTCGCGGCCCGGTATCGCTCGATCTGGTCCTTGACGCGGGCGAGGCCGATCTGTCGTTGTAGCTCGGCCTCCGCCTCGGCGAGCAGCTTTTCGCGCCCCGAGGTGTCGGCCACGACGCTGGCCGCGTCCCAGGGGTCGGTCCGGGCGGCGATCTGTTCGGCGCTGGTGGTCGCCAGGCGGTAAGACGGATCCTTAAGCGCGGCAGTGACTTTGGCGCTCGGGTGCGTGGTCTGCAGCCACTCGAGAAGCGCCACGGCCGATTCTTCATTCCCCTGGCCGCGGCGCGTCATCGCCAAGTACCAGGCGATGGACTGGGCGCACGCCTCGCCGGCAGGCGAGGAGTTCGCCTCGGTGAGCCGGCGTTCGGCTTCGGTGAACAAACCGAGGTTGGCCGCCGCCACCCCGTGTGCGACGCTCGCGGCGGCAGCCAGGAACGTGTCCGGCCACTTGCCTGCCGCCCGCACTTCGTCGATCACCTCTGTCCATCGCCCGGCCGCGCCGTAGATCACCGCCTTGGTCCACGACACCAGGTGTTCGGCTCCGGTGTTGGGACTGCCCCCAAGGCCCTCGAGGCCCTCGATGGCTTCCATGGCATCCGCGTAGTTGCCCTGCGACGCTTCGTTCACCGCGAAACCGAGGGTGAGCGCCAACGGCGAGTTGACCGGGTACGTGATGTCGCCGTAGAGGCCGCCGATCGGAATTCTGGCGCCCACGGCGTTCATCGAGATTTGAGCGGACCCGGCCAGCCGTCCGAAGTGGGTGCGCGAATACCAGGCTCGGAACACCGTCACCCGGTCGTTGTCGCCACACCGGATGCGGCCAACCCATGCGTCGCAGGCGGACTCGTCGTAATTCGTTATCTCGGTGAAGAGGTCAAGGGCGCGCGCCTCCGAGACGGGCAGCATGCCGACCGCACTCTCGAACAGACCGGCCAGATGATCGGTCATTTATCGTCGGTGTATCGGGCCGCGAAGACTTCGGCCTGTTCCGCGTCGGCCTGCTCCGGGGTCGGCAACCGCATGCCGACCTCCACGAAGTCACGGAATACCTGGCTGCCGTCTATCCCGAGCTCGGCGAGGTCTTGCAGCCCCTCCACTTGGGATTCGTTCTCGAACAGATAGGTGTGCGTACCGGCGAGACCCTGTTTTCGGGCCAGGCCGGCGAGGACCGTAATCTCTTCTGCCAGTTCCGATTCGGTCATCCTGGTCACTGTAGGCGACAGCTTGACGCGTTGAATCCTGCCGTCCATGAGCGCCGACACCGACACCGTCCCGGCGGGGTTGGTGACCGTGAACTCCTGGGCGACCTCTTCTTCCTCTTCCTCGGAGGCGTCCGACGCCTCGGTCGCCGCGGCGATGGCATCCAGCTCGTTTGCGGCCTCCTCGGGCTCGGCGGTCGGCGCAAACCCGGACAGCGCCTCCACGTCCGACTCCTCGTCGGTGTCGTCGGCGGCAGCGGAGAAGTCGAGGGCGTCGGATTCCCCGTTGCCGTCGTCGTCCGATTCCGACTGAGGGGAAGAAAAGTCCAGGGCGGCGAGGTCGTCGTGCTCGTCGTGCTCGGGCATGGGAATTCCTCTTTCTGAAATTGGGTAGCGGCGGAATCAGCCTCGGTAGGCGGCCTGGGTGTGATCGGAGGCGTGAGCAGAATCGTCTTCCGGAGTGGCGTCGAACCAGGCGCCCGCCGGGAGAAACTCCAGGAGTCCGTCCAGGGTGCGCTGCAGATTCTGGTGCGTGCCGCACAGGAAGCTGCCATACAACTCGCCGTGGACGCGACGGGGCAGCGATACCACTCTGCCCAGCGGTGAATCGAGGACGCCGGCGGCGACATCGGTGTGCGAGAAGGTGCCGCCGGCGTGGCGCTGGCCGGCGATGATCTCCACCCAGCCACTCGGGTTGCTGACGATCTCGGCGTAGATGCGGGCCGTGGCCGGCGGGACGCCTTGACTGATCAAGTCTGCGGCGGTGGTGCACTCGGCCAGTTCGGCCGCGATACCGGTCATCGGTTCGACGCTGGCCGGAGTCCCCGGGCCCAGCACGGTGGTCACCATGCCGGCCAGACCCACCTGCGGCGCGACCAGTTGCAGCGCGATCAGTTCACCGTTGCGCGCGGCGATGACGTGCCGGTCGCCCTTTCGGCACACGGCGAAACGCACCATCACATCCCCGGCATCGCGCCGCCACCAGCGGCCTTCCAGGGTCCGGTCCGGCCTGCTGAGCGTGTCGACCATCTGCGCGACCGTCGGGTGGGGATGGCCCGAAGGGTCGAGCACCCCTTGCACGGTGAGGTCGTGCCGTACCTGGTCCCAGACGCGCTGGCGCACGTCCTCGAGTGGAATGTTCTGCCGGATCCCAAGCGCCACAGGGAATTCGATCAACTGCAAGCGGTCGGCGATCACCAGCATGCCGTCGATGGTCACCTCGACGCCGACGACGTCGTCGACGAGCCCGGCGCGAGAGGCAGCGAGATGACCGGCCATGGCTACCTGTCAAGCATTTGCTTGTTGAGGTTCCCGGCCAACTCACCGTCAACGCCCTGATATGCCTCCCTGGCGGCGCGCAGCTTCGCGGAGAGGTGCTTGCTGCCGTCAGCCAGGGCCTGAACGGCGGCTTTTCGGATCCCCTCGATGGAATCCAAGCCGCCGGCGGCCAAGGGGCAGCCGATGGCGCCGTGGGTGATCCGGCAGTCGGCGGCCGTCCCGTCCAGGCCGTTGGCGGCCGATTCGGCGTACTTGGCCGCGGCCTCCTGGCTGTTTGCCAGCGCCGTCAGGGTTGCCGGGTTGAGGAGTAGATCTGCCATTGTCGTTCTCCTTGACGTTTGCTTGTCACGCTATTGCTTTGGCTCGCAACGGATTAGACGCGCGAGTGGAATCAAAGGACGCGCTCGCGACCCGCCCCGGTGGGCTTGTCGCCGCTCGTCGCGGCATCGACCGGCGCCCGCTCGGCGCCCTCGCTGCCCGCGGCCGCACCGGCCTCCGCGTCCTGGCCATCGCCCGCCGCGTCGGCGGGCGGCGGGGCCGGATCACCCGGGCCCTTCCCGGATTGGGCCGCCTGCTGAATCTGGCTCACACCCTGGTTGACCGTCTGGCCGAGCTGGCTGACGGGCTGGGACATCTGCGATATCTGGGCCGACATCGCAGCCATCTGCGCCAGGGTGGGCGGGGCGTACCCTGCGGCGGCCGCAGAAGTTGCCGCCGGAGCTGCGGCCGGAGTTGCGGCCGCAGCTGTGGCCGGAGTTGCGGCCGCAGCCGCTGCCGCGGGCACCGCCGCCGGCGTCGCTTGCGGCGCTCGCGGCGCTTCAGAGCCGGCCGGGCTCTTCGCGGCAAGCCCCTGCTGTTGTCTGTTCGCGTCGAGGAACTCGCGTTGTTCCCGCGTAACACGGTCGCCGGCCTGGTTGGCCAAGTCGTTGATGCTCGGCGCGAAGGAGAACTTTGTCAGGCCGTCGGAGATCCCCCTGAAGCTGGACAGCTTGGATGAGGCCTCCGCCGCCACCTTCCCCTCGATCTTCCCGAAGCTGCCCTCGAGCGCCTTCTGCACGTTCTCGCCGAGCGTGACGTAGTCCTTGGCCAATGTGGCCACCTGGTTGTTGAGGGTCATCGATCTCGCCACCTCGAGCAGCTCGACGACCAGGACCGCCGCGCAGCACGCGAAGGCGGCAATGATTTGCCACGCCTGCGACCACGCCGGTCCCGTGACCGGAATCAAGTACAGGAGAAGGGCGACACCCGCGGCGGCGGTCAGCACGGCCACGTTGACCGCGCAGCACATGTGCGCCTCTTTGGTGTTACCGGCCTGTTCCGCGATGAAATTTTTCAGCTTGTCGTCCAGGAGCTTCAAGTCCTGCGTGTAACGCTTCAAGTCGGCGTTCTGCGCGATGTAGGCCGCCGCGGCGGGCCCGGCCCAGTCTCGGGGATCGGGAACGCACCCGGGGTCCAAGCTGGTTACGAACAGGTCGAGATCCTTTGCGGCGGTGGACACGGCGGAGCCCGAGTTCGGGGAACCGAATCCGTTGAGGAAGTCCACCAAAGTGACCGCCAGCGCCGCAGCATCGACGATGGCCGTCGGGGTCGGCAGCGCCTTCTTTACCGCGTCGGTCTTCAAAACGTCGACAAGCTTCGTCCATTGCTTGCTCGCGTAGATCAGCCCCTTGCCCACGATGGTGCCCGCGCTCGCACCGAGGGTGGCCCAGTCCTTGTTTTGAATGGCGCTTCCGCCGGTTTGGAAACTCTTTGTCACCGTGATCAGATCTGACGCACCGTTAAGCCAAGACACCTCGGTGTTCCCTTCACGCTCGCGAATCCTGTGCACCGATCCCGTGCACGGTGGAGCGAGCCTTTCAACGCTCAGAACAGCCCCGGCGCACGATGTTTCGGCTACGCAACAGCATTCACCACCTGGCGCGCGCACGCTATGCCATACATTGCAGCAAGGTTGCGGCGAAGCGAACACTTGGGAGTGAAGACGATCGAAACCAACTGATGCGACTGTATCGCACACCGGGCCCTTCATTGAGTCCGCTATGGATCTCATCGCCCACTAGAATCAGGTCTGACTTTCAACGCGGCCGGACCCCGGTGACAACCTCGGGATGGCGCATAGGAGCAGTCTGCACATGGAATCGATGTCAATCGATCCGGCCGCCGCCGCGATCGGATCGCAATTGGTCGATGTCGCCACTCGCGCCCTGACCTCCGGTGCGGCCGCGGCGCCGTTGTTGACCGGGTTGGCACCCGCCGGGGCAGAAGAGGTCTCGCTACAGGCAGTGATGGCTTTCGCGGCAGAGGCCTCCACGATGCTGGCTGCCAATACCACCGCCCAAGAGGAGCTGGCCCGGGCGGGCTTTGCGGTGACCGAAATCGCTCGCATGTATTCGCAGGTCGACGGCGACGCGGCCGCGACTTTGGCGGCGGCCGGCGCCCAATTCGCCGGCCAAGCGTCCGCGGGTGGAACCCCGGCGACCGCCGCCGCGGGACTGCTCAACGCGGAGACAGCAGCGGGTGCCGGTGGCCTGGCTGCCCGCACACCGCTGATGGCAAATCCTTTGGGAGGCGTCGCGGCGTCGAATCCGGCCGCCACGGTGCCCGCGACCGCGAACGCCGCGTCAACGGTGCTGGGCGCGGGCACCGCCCCGCTGAGTTCGATCGGCCAGTTCACATCGGCCGGTGGCGGGACGGCGGGTGTTCCTCCTTCGCTTACAAGCCAAGAAGAAAGCACCCGCGACGAGTCGAGCGACCGGCAAGCCGACGACCCGCAGCCCGGCGAGCAAGTCCTCTGACGGGTCTCCCCCGCCGGTGGTGCGCCGGCCCTTTCCGAAATATCGGACGGCTCGCCAGCTCTACTGTCAGGTGGCGTTGGGCTCGAACCGGAAGACGGCGACCCGGCCCGCCAGCGCCTCGAATTCGTCGGCCGTGCCGTCGCGCACCATGCCGGAGCGCTTGGCGAACGCCACGCCGACCGGCACCTTCACCGAGAACTCTCGCAGCACCGGGCGCGCCTCGTCGGCGTCCAGTTCGACGATCTTGACCTCACGTGATCGCCTGCCCCGGCTCAGTGTGCCGGTGCCCGCCGCCCGGGCGTTCGCCGCCCAGTCCGCGCCGGGGTAACCGGCCACGACGTACAGGCCGCCGCGGAACTCGAACGGCGTCATCGGGGTGCTGCGCGGTTGACCGGTTTTGCGGCCGGGCACGGTCAGCACCATCGCGGGGCCGGTCGGTAAGCCCAGCCGCTGGGCGGCCATCATCACCTTGTTCATGGGTTTGAGGTAGCGCGGGGGGCGTGGCTGCGACATGTCAGGCTCCTTCGGGTCGGGCGAACAGGTTGCGGTGCTCCGAAACCCATTGCGCGAACGTGCTTGCGGGCCGGCCGAGGATCTTCTCGACGTCGTGAGTGACGAGCGCGGGTTTGTCGAGGGTTTCGGCGAGCATGGACATGTAGGCGTCGGCGAAGTCGGCAGAGAATCCGAGGCCGATGAACCGTTGCCGCACCACGTCATTCGGCACTTCGAGGTATCGCAGCGGTCGACCGAGGACACCGCCGATGACCTCGACCAGCTCCGAGTTGGTGAACGCCTGCGGACCTGTCAGCGGGATGCGCTGGCCGACAAGGTCATCGGTGAGCAGCGCCCGCGCCGCGACCGCGGAGATGTCGCTTTCGACGATCGGCGCCGAGGACGCGGCGGCGTAGGGCCCGGCCACCACGTCGCCGGCGCGGATCTGCGCCGACCACATCCCGGCGAAGTTCGTCGCGAACACGCTGGGCCGCAGGCTCACCCACTCCAGGCCGGATTCGACGGCGAGCTGCTCGACCTCCTTATTGCGGTCCCCGCGAAAACGCGATGGCTGACGCGAGAAGTCGTCGTCGGCATTGATCGCCGACAGCGCAACCAGCCTGGTGACCCCGGCGTGCACGCACTGGTCCACCAGTTCGGCCAGCCGCTCACCCAGCGCGCGGGAATTGAGGAATACCGCCGAGGCACCCGTCAGCGCGTCGGCGGCCGAGTCGACCACCTCGACGCGCGAGGGAAACCCGGCGCCCTTCGGTGTGCGGGTGACCGCCCGTACCCACGCGCCCGCGGCGACAAGTTCGGCAACGAGCGGGTGTCCGACGTTGCCGGTCGCTCCGGTTACGACGATCGTCATGAGATGGTCCTTCCGTGAGTTTTACAGCCAAGGACGGCGCCGGCGGCGGGAAAGTTACACGGGCGACGCGTAACTTTTCGCAGTCCCGAATCGTCGAAGTTTCATGACCCAGTCGCACTCCCCGACCGACCAGCTCACCGAGGCGTGGCGCCATCACCGCCCCTATCTGGTCAACCTCGCCTATCAGATGCTCGGGGACGTCGGTGACGCCGAAGACGTTGCGCAAGAAGCATTCCTGCGGCTCTCCCGTGCCGATCTGGATGCGATCGACGATGTCCGCGCCTGGCTGACGGTGGTGGCGAGCCGGCTTTGCCTCGACCAGGTGCGGTCGGCCCGAGCCCGCCACGAACGGCCCGGAACCGGCGATCTCGAGGAGCGGGAGCCCGTATCGCGCCGCCCGGACCCGGCCGACCGGGTCACCCTCGACGATGAGGTCCGCAACGCGCTGTTCGAGGTCCTGCGCAGGCTCAGCCCCGGCGAACGAGTGGCGTTCGTACTGCACGACGTGTTCTCGGTTCCGTTCGAAACGATCGCCGAGACCGTGGGCCGTCCGGTCGGCACCTGCCGTCAGCTTGCGCGGCGCGCGCGCGCCAAATTCAATGCAGCGCAACCGAAGTTGAACGAAGTGGCCACGGCCGAACACCAGCTGGTCACCGAGAGATTCATCACCGCGTGCGCCAACGGCGACATCGCCGCGTTGACCGCCGTCCTCGATCCGGCGGTCTGGGGAGTGGGCACGATCCTCATCGACCCCGCGCCGCCGCCGCAGGTCAACCACGGTCCCGACGCCGTGGCCACCAACTTGCTGCGCTACCTGGGGCCGGAGGTGACGCTGGTCAGCGGTCCCGCCGGGCAGCCGGCGGTGCTGGCCTTCGCCGACCGGCGGCTGTTCGCGGTGATCGTGCTGAGCATCCGCGGCCCTCTCGTGACCAAGATCGAGGCAGTCGCCGACCCGTCGGCGCGGGCAGGGGTTCCGGGGCGGGATTAGCTCTTGTCGGGGCGGCGGTCCCGCGCACGATCCGACCGCGCCGCGAAATAACCGGCGACGGTTGCCGTCACCTCAAGGAATCTGCGCCGGGTGGCCGGGGCCATCTCGCGGCTCACATCGATCACCCCGCCGGGCCGCAGGTGGGCGTCGAAGGGGACCTCGACCACCGGCCGGCCGTGATCGACGAACTCGCGGGCGAGCAGCGCACGGGTCCGTTTGTCGGCATGGCCGTCGGAATCGTTGAGCACCACGATGGTGTGCTGCAAGAGATTCGTCATGCCGTGCTCCGACAGCCACTCCATGGTCCTGGCAGCAGCGGCGGCGCCGTCCGCCCACGGCGAGGACACCACGATCAGCGCATTCAGATCGCGCAGCACTTCCTGGGTGACCGGCGAGTCCATCGTCGAGCCGCAGTCGATGACCGAGATCGTGAAATGAGCGTCCAGCCGCAGCGCCGCTTCCCGATAGACGGCGGGATCGAGCACACGGCGGGGGCCGGACGCCGGTTCACCACCGAGAACGTGCAGGCCGGCGGAATTACGGCCGAGGCGCGCGACCACGTCGGTGAAGGAACCCGGATTCTTCTCCGATGTCAACTCCCAGAATGAGTCGGTCGATCGAGGATCGATCCGGCTGGCCAATCGCCCGAACGCGGTGTCGGCGTCGATTGCCACGACGTGGTCTTGCTGCCGTAATTCGGCGAAAAGCGATCCGACGCTGGCGGCCACGGACGTTTTTCCGACGCCGCCCTTACCGAGCACGCCGACCTTGTAGTTGCCGCGCAGCGGAGTCCGGATGGCCGCTTCGAACTGAGCCTCCCGGCGCTGGGCTGCCGACGGCCCCGGCCTGACGAGGCCGAACGTGGCCAGCCGCAGCAGGCGTCGCCAACCACGTTCGGGCATCTCCGCGTCGGCGGTCTGCAGCGGCGCGCCGACGGCGGTGGTCGGAGACTGCCGGCGATCCGGTCCCGTGGGCGTCGGGGCCGCGGGAGAAGCCGGCTGGCGGGGCGACAACGCGGGCTGCGCCGGCCCGGGACGAGGGGATGACGCCGGGGGCGGCGGACCCGGCCGGGGTTGCGCTGCCGCCGGCGAGGATTGCGGTGGACCCGGGCGGGGACGCGGGGGGGCCGGCGGGGGCGGCGCGGCCGGCCGCTGGGCAACCGGCAAAGCAGGCGGCGGCGCGGAGGGCGCAGACCTCACGGGCGGGCCGGGCGGGCGCGCGGCAGGCGGGGTGGGCCGGTCGCGCTGCAGCCGGTCGCGCAGGAATTCTTCGCGCTCGTTCATGGGCTCCTCGGTGCCAGGCAATCGCACCTTGCGCATGTGGCCGACCGCGCGAGCCCTGCTGATGAGCACCGCGGCCCGACCGTCGACGCTGGATGCGGACCACTACCAGTCCAGTATCGGCCATCCCGCCCGAGCAGCCGACCGCGTTCGGCCGGGCTGCCCGCCATCGGCGAGAAACAGCATGTCGGCGGTGTTGCGCACGCCACCCGCCACGAATTTACGGTGCCGCCAACTGGCGGCTAGACTTGACCAAGTTGGCATGTCAGGCGGGTTTTGTCATATCGTTTTACGACTTGTCGAGACCGATTCCAGGCCACCGTTCAGAGCTGCACGGACGTCACTAACCGGATTATTGCCCGCCTGGGGGACATCCTACCGACAAGGCCGAAAAGGGCTCAAAAGGTCCTCAGAAGGTCCGAGCCCGCAACCCTTCGGGGTTGCGGCCCCGGCGGAGCTGCTCGTAATGGCCCGGATAGGGCCGCTGGAACGTTCTGGTGAAGAGGCAGGTGCATATGACGCCCAAGCGCGTCGGGTTATACAACCCCGCGTTCGAGCACGATTCGTGCGGGGTAGCCATGGTCGTCGACATGCACGGCCGCCGCAGCCGGGACATCGTCGACAAGGCGATCACGGCGCTGCTCAACCTCGAACACCGCGGGGCTCAGGGCGCCGAGCCGCGCAGCGGCGACGGGGCGGGCATTCTCATTCAGGTTCCGGACGCCTTCCTGCGGGCAAGTGTGGATTTCGAGCTTCCTCCTCCGGGCAGCTATGCCACGGGCATCGCGTTCCTGCCCCAGTCGTCCAAGGACGCCGCGGCGGCGTGTGCCGCGATGGAGAAGATCGCCGAGGCCGAAGGCCTGCAGGTGCTGGGCTGGCGGAAGGTGCCCACCGACGACTCGTCGCTGGGTGCCCTGTCCCGCGACGCGATGCCGACCTTCCGGCAGGTGTTCATGGCGGGGGCATCCGGCATGGCGCTCGAGCGCCGCACCTACGTCGTCCGCAAGCGCGCCGAGCACGAACTCGGCACCAAGGGCCCGGGCCAAGACGGCCCCGGACGCGAAACCGTCTATTTCCCAAGCCTTTCGGGCCAGACGCTGGTCTACAAGGGCATGCTGACCACCCCACAGCTCAAGGCGTTTTACCTTGACCTGCAAGACGATCGGCTGACCAGCGCGCTCGGCATCGTGCACTCCCGTTTCTCGACGAACACCTTCCCGTCCTGGCCGCTGGCGCATCCCTTCCGGCGCATCGCCCACAACGGGGAGATCAACACCGTCACGGGCAACGAGAACTGGATGCGGGCCCGCGAGGCCTTGATCAAAACCGACATCTTCGGCTCGGCGGACGACGTCGAGAAGTTGTTCCCGATCTGCACCCCGGGCGCGTCCGACACCGCGCGTTTCGACGAGGCGCTCGAACTACTGCACCTGGGTGGTCGCAGCCTGGCCCACGCGGTGTTGATGATGATTCCCGAGGCGTGGGAGCGGCACGAGTCGATGGACCCCGCGCGGCGGGCGTTCTATCAGTACCACGCGTCGTTGATGGAGCCGTGGGATGGCCCGGCGTCGATGACGTTCACCGACGGCACCGTCGTCGGTGCCGTGCTCGACCGAAACGGCTTGCGCCCCTCCCGAATCTGGGTCACCGACGACGGCTTGGTGGTGATGGCCTCCGAGGCCGGCGTCCTCGACCTCGACCCGGCCAAGGTGGTCCGCCGGATGCGGCTGCAGCCCGGCCGGATGTTTCTGGTGGACACCGCCCAGGGCCGAATCGTCTCCGACGAGGAGATCAAGGCGGAGCTGGCCGCCGCGCTGCCCTACCAGGAGTGGCTCGACCAGGGTTTGGTGCCGCTCGACGAGTTGCCGGCCGGCAAATACGTCCGGATGCCGCACGACCGCCTTGTCAAGCGGCAGTTGGCTTTCGGCTACACCTATGAGGAGCTCAACCTGCTGGTGGCGCCGATGGTCCGCGCCGGTGCCGAGCCGATCGGCTCGATGGGCACCGACACTCCGGTCGCCGTGTTGTCGCAGCGTCCACGGATGCTTTACGACTACTTCCACCAGCTCTTCGCCCAGGTGACCAACCCGCCCCTGGACGCCATCCGTGAGGAGGTGGTGACCAGCCTGCAGGGGACCACCGGTGGAGAGTGCGACTTGCTCAACCCGGACGAGCACTCTTGCCGCCAGATCGTGCTGCAACAGCCGATTTTGCGGAACTACGAGTTGGCGAAGTTGGTCAACCTCAATCCCGACGACCAGGTCAACGGGCGTCCGCACGGCATGTGCTCCAAGGTGATTCGATGTCTGTACCCGGTTGCCGAGGGTGGCGCCGGGTTGGCCGCCGCGCTGACCGAGGTGCGCGCAGCGGCGTCGGCGGCGATCGCCGACGGCGCGCGCATCATCATTCTGTCCGACCGCGAGTCCAGCGAGGTGCTGGCGCCCATCCCCTCGCTGCTCGCCGTTTCGGCCGTGCACCACCACCTGGTGCGCGACCGGACCCGCACGCACGTCGGTCTGGTGGTCGAATCCGGGGACGCACGCGAGGTGCATCACATGGCGATGCTGATCGGGTTCGGCGCGGCGGCGGTCAACCCCTACCTTGTGTTCGAGTCGATCGAGGACATGCTCGATCGCGGAGTGATCGATGGTATCGATCGCCACACTGCGCTGAGCAACTACATCAAGGCGGCCGGCAAGGGCGTGCTGAAAGTGATGTCCAAGATGGGCATTTCGACGCTGGCCTCTTATACCGGCGCGCAACTTTTCCAGGCTGTCGGCATCTCCGAGGCCATCCTCGACGAGTACTTCACCGGGCTGAGCTGCCCGACCGGCGGCATCACGCTCGAAGATATCGCCGCCGATGTCGCCGCCCGCCACAACCTGGCATACGTCGATCGGCCCGACGAGCGTGCGCATCGCGAACTCGAGGTGGGTGGGGAATATCAGTGGCGCCGGGAGGGCGAGTACCACCTGTTCAACCCGGAGACCGTGTTCAAGCTGCAGCATGCCACCCGCACCGGGCAGTACAAGATCTTCAAGGAATACACCCGGCTCGTCGACGACCAGAGCGAGCGGATGGCATCGCTGCGCGGCCTGCTGAAGTTCCGCGCGGGTGTGCGGCCGCCGATTCCCCTGGACGAGGTCGAGCCCGCGAGCGAAATCGTCAAGC
The DNA here is from genome assembly GCF_019247615.1 of Mycobacterium sp. GTDB lineage: Bacteria > Actinomycetota > Actinomycetes > Mycobacteriales > Mycobacteriaceae > Mycobacterium. Next base: position 27,769 of record NZ_JAFBAT010000199.1, read on the forward strand.
GCTTCTCGACGGGGGCCATGAGCTACGGCTCGATCTCGGCGGAGGCGCATGAAACGCTGGCCATCGCGATGAACCGCTTGGGCGGCCGATCCAATAGCGGCGAGGGCGGCGAGGACGTCAGCCGATTCGAACGCGACCCCGACGGGAACTGGCGCCGCAGCGCCGTCAAGCAGGTCGCCTCCGCGCGCTTCGGGGTCACCTCGCACTACCTGACCAACTGCTCAGACATCCAGATCAAGATGGCTCAGGGTGCGAAACCCGGTGAGGGAGGGCAACTTCCGGGGCACAAGGTGTACCCGTGGGTGGCCAAGGTCCGGCACTCCACGCCCGGGGTCGGGCTGATTTCGCCGCCGCCGCACCACGACATCTACTCCATCGAGGATCTGGCGCAGCTGATCCACGACCTCAAGAACGCCAACCCGTCCGCGCGGGTGCACGTCAAGCTGGTCTCCGAAAACGGGGTGGGCACGGTCGCGGCCGGGGTTTCCAAGGCGCACGCCGACGTCGTCCTGATCTCCGGACACGACGGCGGCACCGGAGCCACCCCGTTGACTTCGATGAAGCACGCCGGCGCCCCGTGGGAACTCGGACTGGCCGAGACTCAGCAGACGTTGTTGCTCAACGGGTTGCGCGACCGCATCGTGGTCCAGGTAGACGGCCAGCTCAAGACGGGTCGCGACGTGATGATCGCCGCCCTGCTCGGCGCCGAGGAGTTCGGCTTCGCCACGGCCCCCCTGGTGGTGTCCGGCTGCATCATGATGCGGGTCTGCCACCTCGACACCTGCCCGGTGGGCGTCGCCACCCAGAACCCGGTGCTGCGGGAGCGGTTCAACGGCAAGCCAGAGTTCGTCGAGAACTTCTTCATGTTCATCGCCGAAGAGGTCCGGGAGTACATGGCGCAGTTAGGCTTCCGCACCTTCAACGAGGCCGTCGGGCAGGCGGGTGCGCTCGACACCACGCTGGCGCGCGCGCACTGGAAGGCGCACAAGCTCGATCTGACGCCGGTGCTGCACGAGCCGGAGTCGGCGTTCATGAACCAGGACCTGTACTGCAGCTCCCGTCAGGACCACGGCCTGGACAAGGCGCTCGATCAGCAGCTTATCGTGATGAGTCGCGAGGCGTTGGATTCCGGCAAGCCGGTCCGGTTTTCCACCACGATCAGCAACGTCAACCGCACGGTCGGCACCATGCTCGGCCACGAGTTGACGAAAGCGTATGGCGGCCAAGGCTTGCCGGACGGAACCATCGACATCACGTTCGAGGGGTCGGCCGGCAACAGCTTCGGCGCCTTCGTGCCCAAGGGGATTACGCTGCGGATCTACGGCGACGCCAACGACTACGTCGGCAAGGGACTGTCCGGTGGCCGCATTGTCGTCCGGCCTTCCGACAACGCGCCGGAAGGCTACGTCGCCGAGGAGAACATCATCGGCGGCAACGTGATTCTGTTCGGCGCCACCAGCGGGGAAGTCTTCCTGCGCGGCGCGGTCGGCGAACGGTTCGCGGTCCGCAACTCCGGCGCGCATGCCGTCGTCGAGGGGGTCGGGGATCACGGTTGCGAGTACATGACCGGCGGTAAGGTGGTCATCCTGGGCCGCACCGGCCGCAACTTCGCCGCGGGAATGTCCGGGGGCATCGCCTACGTGTACGACCCGGACGGCGAGTTGCCGAAGAACCTCAACTTCGAGATGGTCGAGCTCGAAACCCTCGACGACGACGACGCCGACTGGCTGTGCGGCACGATTCAGGCCCACGTCGATGCCACGGATTCGGCGGTCGGCCAACGGATCCTGGCCGATTGGCCGCGCCAGCAACGGCATTTCGCCAAGGTGATGCCCCGGGACTACAAGCGGGTGCTGCAGGCGATCGCCGAGGCCGAGCGGGACGGCCTGGACGTCGACAAGGCGATCATGGCGGCCTCGCATGGCTGATCCGACTGGCTTCCTGAAGTTCACTCATCGGGAACTGCCGCGGCGCCGGCCTGTCCCGCTGCGGCTGCGTGACTGGAACGAGGTCTACGAGGACTTCGACGAGGGGACCCTGCGGGAGCAGGCAACCCGCTGCATGGATTGCGGTATACCGTTCTGCCACAACGGATGTCCGCTGGGAAACCTGATCCCGGAATGGAACGACCTGGTACGCCGGGGCCGCTGGCGCGATGCGATCGAGCGGCTGCATGCCACCAACAATTTTCCGGACTTCACCGGCCGGCTGTGTCCGGCGCCGTGCGAGCCGGCGTGTGTGCTGGGCATCAACCAGGATCCGGTGGCCATCAAGCAGATCGAGCTGGAGATCATCGACCGGGCCTTCGAGGAAGGCTTCGTGGTGCCGTTGCCGCCCGACACGCTGACCGGAAAGAAGGTCGCGGTGGTGGGTTCCGGCCCGGCGGGCCTGGCCGCCGCCCAGCAGTTGACCCGCGCCGGTCACAGTGTGACCGTCTTCGAGCGCGAGGACCGCATCGGTGGCCTGCTGCGCTATGGCATCCCGGAATTCAAGATGGAAAAGCGCCACCTGGAGCGGCGGCTCGAGCAGATGCGGGCCGAGGGCACCGAGTTCCGGGCGGGCGTCAACGTCGGGGTCGACATCACCGCCGAGCAGCTGCGCGGCGACTTCGACGCGGTGGTGTTGGCCGGCGGCGCCACCGCCTGGCGTGATCTGCCCATTCCGGGCCGGGAGTTGGACGGCATCCATCAGGCGATGGAGTTCCTGCCGTGGGCGAATCGGGTGCAGGAGGGCGACGACGTTCTGGGGCCCGACGGGGAGCCGCCGATCACCGCGAAAGGCAAGAAGGTCGTGATCATCGGCGGCGGCGACACCGGCGCCGACTGCTTGGGCACCGTGCACCGGCAGGGCGCCGTCGCGGTGCACCAGTTCGAGATCATGCCCCGACCGCCGGACGTGCGCGCACCATCCACCCCATGGCCCACCTACCCGCTGATGTACCGGGTCTCCGCGGCGCACGAAGAGGGTGGCGAGCGGGTGTTCGCCGTCAACACCGAGCAGTTCCTCGGCCGGGACGGGCACGTCACCGGGCTCAGGGCCCACGAGGTGACGATGCAGGACGGCAAGTTCGTCAAGGTCGAGGGTTCAGATTTCGAGCTCGAGGCCGATTTGGTGTTGCTGGCGATGGGATTCGTCGGCCCCGAGAAGGCCGGCCTGCTCACCGATCTCGGGGTGCAGTTCACCGACCGCGGCAACGTGGCGCGGGGCGCCGATTTCGACACGGCGGTTCCCGGCGTTTTCGTTGCCGGCGACATGGGTCGTGGTCAGTCGCTGATCGTTTGGGCGATAGCCGAGGGACGAGCCGCCGCGGCGGCCGCGGACCGGTATTTGATGGGCTCGACGGCGCTGCCGGCGCCCATCCAGCCGACCGCGGCACCGCTTCAGTAGTCACTTCAGTCACTCCAGAAACGTCTGTATTCAATTCGGCGTTTCTGCCCACGTTTGCCAGACGCTTGTTGTCTAATAGATCTCTGTGGGCCCCATCCCATAGCAGTCACGGGGGAGTCCGCCCGGAACGGAACGATCGCAGGAAGTGATCACTGTGCATGTCAACCCTTTACCTCGGACGCGGATGGGTCGAATCGCCTGGTCATGGTTTCGTCACCCGATGAAGAGTCGCGAGTTTCCCGCCAAGCACGAACGCCTGATTACGGCCGAAGAACTGATGCTGTTCGGGGTGTAGGCACCGAGTTCGAACACCGTCGGCGGATATTGAAGTTTGCTCGCTAGCTGCCGGAGCACGGAAAGTCCGTTACGTCGGCGATGTGGTCGCTAGCCCGAGAGCGGCCGCGGGGATGGCGTCAGGCCGCGAAGGCGCAGCGGCCGCAACGCTCGGACATCAGCCGTCCCACAGGCCCGAGTCCCGGATCGCTTCGGCCAGCGGCTCGAGTACGGCGACGTCGTGTGGCGGAGAGATGTAGACGATGCCGAGGTCGAGGCCCTCGGCGGCCAGCCCCGCCGCATCCTCGATGACCTGCCCGTAGTTGCGCTCCTCGTCCAGGCGGAGATGGGCCGACGTGACGATCTCTTTCGGGTCGCGCCCCAGGTCGGCGCAATGCGCGGCGAGTACGTCACGCTTGCGCGCGAACAGCTCGGGTGGCCCGCCGGCGAAGTTCCAGTGCTGGGCGTACCGAGCAGTGATGCGCAGCGTGCGCTTTTCCCCGCTGCCGCCGATGCAGATCGGCGGGTGCGGCCGCTGCGGCCCTTTGGGCTCGTTGCGGGCGCCCTTGAGGTGGTAGTACGTGCCCTCGAAGTCGGTGGTGTCCTCGCTGAGCAGTCCAATCAACACCTCACAGGCCTCTTCGAACCGGTCGAAGCGCTCCTTGATCGAGCCGAGCTCGATGCCGTAGGCGCCCGACTCCTCTTCGTTCCAACCCGCGCCGATGCCGAGCTCGAGGCGCCCGTCGGAGATGATGTCGAGTGCCGCGGCCATATTGGCCAGCACCGCAGGATGGCGGTAATGGATGCCGGTGACCAGGGTGCCCAGCCGCAGCCGCCCGGTGGCCTGCGCCAGCGCGGTGAGCGTCGTCCATCCCTCCAGGCAGGGCCCGTTGCTGTCCGAGAAGATCGGATAGAAGTGGTCGAAGGTCCACCCGGAGTCGTAGACGTCGATGTCGTCGGCGGCCTGCCAGACGGCGAGCATGTCCGCCCAGGTGGTGTTTTGTGGTGAGGTTTTGAACGCGAATCGCATGGAGTCGACGTTAGCCGCCCTTTATGACGCGCAACCAAACTAGGCACACTGGAACCATGGATCCGGTAACGGCGCTGCGGCAGATCGCCTACTACAAGGACCGCAGCCGCCACGACCCCAGGCGCGTGATGGCGTATCGCAACGCCGCCGACATCATCGAGGGTCTCGACGACGCCGCGCGGGAGCGACACGGTCAGGCCAACAGCTGGCAGACGCTGCCGGGCATCGGGCCCAAGACGGCGAAGGTCATCGACCAGGCCTGGTCCGGCCGCGAACCCGACCTATTGGTTGAATTACGTTCAGCCGCAGAGGATCTCGGCGGAGGCGACATTCGGTCCGCGCTGCGCGGGGACCTGCACCTGCACTCGAACTGGTCCGACGGGTCGGCGCCGATCGATGAGATGATGGCCACCGCATCGGCGCTCGGTCACGATTACTGCGCGCTGACCGACCACTCGCCGCGGCTGACGATCGCCAACGGGCTCTCGCCGGAGCGGTTGCGCAAGCAGCTCGACGTGATCGATGAGTTGCGCGACCAGTTCGCGCCGATGCGCATCCTCACCGGGATCGAGGTCGACATCCTCGACGACGGCGGCCTCGACCAGGAGCCGGAGCTGCTCGAGCGACTCGACGTCGTCGTCGCCAGCGTTCATTCCAAATTGTCGATGGATTCGACGGCGATGACTCGACGCATGGTGCGCGCCGTCTCCAATCCGCACGCCGACGTGCTGGGGCATTGCACCGGCCGGCTGGTCGCCGGCAACCGCGGCATCCGCCCCGAATCGCAGTTCGACGCCGAGGCGGTGTTTACTGCGTGCCGCGATCACGGCACGGCGGTGGAGATCAATTCCCGTCCGGAGCGCCGCGACCCGCCGACGCGGCTGCTCAAGCTGGCGCTCGAGATCGGCTGCGTGTTCAGCATCGACACCGACGCACACGCGCCCGGGCAGCTCGACTTCCTGGGTTATGGGGCCCAGCGTGCGGTGGACGCCGGCGTGCCCGTCGACCGGATTGTCAACACCTGGCCGCTCGACAAGCTGCTGGAGTGGACGGCGGCGAATTAGTCGGGTAGATGCGGCATTTCGAGGCCCGGGTCGCGGCCGACCAGCACCGCGGGCGTGAGTGCGGACTTGCCGTAACGACGGCGGACCCGGTCGATCGCCGCCTCCAGGTCATCGGTGGCCGGCCCGGACCCGGACTCGCCGAACGGCAGCGTCAGCTGCTGGGCGCCGCTGCGGTCGATGCCCGACACCGCGAAGCCGATCAGGGTCAATCCTCGTTCCGCGATCACGGGTGCCACCGAGCGCACCAGCTGCCGGGCGGCGGCCAGGATGGGCTGCGCCGACGACGTCGCCGATGACAACGTCCGCGACCGGGTGGCCCGGGTGAAATCGTCGAACCGCAGCCGCAATACCACCGTGCGCCCGGTGCGCCCGGCGGCGCGCATTCGCGCGGTGATTCGATCGATCAGGTTGACCACCACCGTGTCGACCTCGGCCGGCGACATCCGGTTGCCGTTGCGGCCCAGGGCTCGCTGGGCCCCCACCGAGCGCCGCCGCACGCCGGTGGTCACCCGCCGACGGTCGATGTTGCGCGACAGCGCATAGAGCTGTCGGCCCATCGCGGCTCCGACCAGCGCGGCCAGCGTCGATTCGCTCAGGTCGGCGACATCGGCGACAGTGCGGATGCCGTGCGCGTTCAGCTTCTCGGACGTCACGGCGCCGACACCCCAGAGCCGGCGCACCGCCAGCGGCCGCAGGAACGTCAGTTCGCGATCGGGCGGTACCAGCAGGAGGCCGTCGGGCTTGGCCTCCTGGCTGGCGACCTTGGCGAGGAACTTCGTCCGCGCGACGCCGACCGTGATCGGCAGGCCGACGCGATCACGCACGTCAGCGCGCAGCCGTTCGGCGATCCGGACCGGCGAGCCCGCGACGCGGCGCAGCCCGCCGACGTCGAGGAACGCCTCGTCCACCGATAGCGGCTCCACGATCGGCGTGCAGTCGCGGAAGACCTCGAAAACCGCGTCGCTGGCGCGGCTGTAGGCCGTCATCCGGGGCGGCACCACCACGGCCTGCGGGCACAGGCGTCGCGCCTGTGCGCCGCCCATCGCCGTGCGCACGCCGTACGCCTTCGCCTCATAGCTCGCCGCCAGCACGACCCCGGCGCCGACGATCACGGGGCGACCGCGCAACGTCGGATCGTCGCGCTGTTCGACGGACGCGTAGAACGAATCCAGGTCCGCGTGCAGGATCGACGCGTCACACCGCACGACCACATGTTCGCACGGACGGCGGACAGCTTGGCGTCAGCGGGCCTCGCCGTAGACGCTGTTGACCCAGATGTGTACCAGCGTGTCGAGGAGTTGCTCGCTGGGCACCGAGGGCCGCGCGCCGGCGAAGGAGGTGAGCATCACCTTCTCGTTGAGCAGGTTGAGCGCCGCCGACAGATGATCGGCCGGCAGGGTGACCGGCGCGGCCCCGCGTGCGCGTTCCGCCTCGATCACCGCGGTGATGTGACCCACCCACTTCTGCATGAACCGCGACCAGAGGTCACCGAGGTCCTTGTTGGTGCGCGCGGCGTCGGCGGCGAGGGACACCGCCCGGTGGGCCCCGAATGTCTCGACGAACACGTTGATCCCGGTGCGCCACAGCGCCCTGCGGTCGGCGGGGGGATTGGCGACCATATTCTCCAAAGCGGAGTCGGCCTCCACGATCACCCGCTCGAAGAGGGTGAGCAGCACCGCGTCTTTGGACGGGAAATAGAAGTAGAACGTCGGCCGGGACAGCCCGGCCCCCTTGGCCAGGTCGTCGACGGAGATCTCGGTGAGCGGCCGTTCGGCCAGCAGGCGTTCGGCGGTGGACAGGATGGCCAGCTCGCGGTCGTCACCCGACGGGCGCGGCGAGCGCCGAGCGCGGGAGACGCGGGTTGAGCCGGCGGTAGTCACGACGACGAGTTTACACCGTGTTGAGAATTTCAACAGTATGTTGACTGATTCAACGCCGTGTTGATAGCGTGGGCGCTATGACTGAGCACCGTGATGTGGTCATCGTGGGCGCCGGCATCTCCGGCGTGAGCGCGGCCTGGCATTTGCAGGACCGCTGCCCGACCAAGACCTACGCCATCCTGGAGCGCCGCGACGACCTGGGCGGCACGTGGGACCTGTTCAAATACCCGGGCATCCGGTCCGACTCGGACATGTTCACCCTGGGATTCCGGTTCAAGCCGTGGCGCTCGGCGAAGTCGATCGCCGACGGCCCGGACATCAAGGCCTACATCAGGGAGGCCGCGGTGGAGAACCGGATCGACCGTCACATCCGATACCGACACCGGGTGGTGGCGGCCGATTGGTCGGATGCCGACAACCGCTGGACCCTGACGGTCGAGCACGACGGGCAGCAGCAGGAGATGACGTGCTCGTTCCTGTTCGCCTGCACCGGCTACTACAACTACGACGAGGGGTACTCGCCCACGTTCCCGGGCGCCGAGGACTTCGGGGGCACGATCGTCCATCCGCAGCATTGGCCGGAGGATCTCGACTACGCCGGGAAGAAGATCGTCGTCATCGGATCCGGCGCCACCGCGATTACGTTGATTCCCGCCCTGGTCAACTCGGGCTCGGGCCACGTGACGATGCTGCAGCGGTCACCGACCTACATCGGCTCGTTGCCGGGCGTGGATCCCTTCGCCGAGCGGGCCAACCGGTTGCTGCCGGACCGCCTCGCACACATGGCGAACCGGTGGAAAGCCATCGCGTTCAGCACGTTCACCTATCAGCTCGCGCGCAAGGCGCCCAAGTACATGCGCAAGCAGCTGATGACGATGGCGCAGCGTCGCCTGCCGAAGGGCTACGACGTCGAGAAGCACTTCGGGCCGCGGTACAACGTCTGGGACCAGCGCCTGTGCCTCGCCCCGGACGGCGATTTCTTCCGAACCATCCGGCACGGCAAGGCCGACGTCGTCACCGACACCATCGACCGGTTCACGAAAACCGGCATCCGGCTCACCTCCGGGGAAGAATTGCAGGCCGACATCATCATCACCGCCACGGGGTTGAACATGCAGTTACTGGGCGGGCTCAAGCCGTCCCGCAACGGCGAGCACTTCGACCTGACATCGTTGATGACATACAAGGGCTGCATGTTCTCCGGGGTGCCGAACTTCGCCATCACCTTCGGCTACACGAACGCGTCCTGGACGCTGAAGGCTGACCTGGTCTCCGAATTCGTGTGCCGATTGCTGAATTACATGGACGCCAAGGGGTTCGACACCGTCGAGCCGCAGCGTCCGGGCCCCGACGTCGACGAGCTCCCGTTCATGGACTTCAGCCCCGGGTACTTCCAGCGTTCGATGCATCTGCTTCCCAGGTCGGGATCGCGCGCGCCGTGGCGGCTCAAGCAGAACTACTTCTTCGACATGCGGACCATCCGGCGCGGGAAGGTCGCCGACGAGGGCCTGCGGTTCTCGAAGAAGAAGCGCGCCGCCCTAGCGGCCTGAAAGCGGCCCCGAAGCCTAGACGACCACGATGCCGTCATCGTCGCTATAGGCGACCTCGCCGGGCGCGAAAGTGACTCCGCCCAAGGTGATTTCGACGTCGCGCTGTCCGTCCCCGGTTTTGCTGCTCTTGCGGGGATTGGTCCCCAGCGCCTTGATGCCGATATCGATGGTGCGCAGCGCGGCGGCGTCACGCACCGCACCGTTGACGACAAGCCCGGCCCAACCATTCGAGCGGGCCAGCTCGGCGATAACGTCCCCGACCAGCGCGGTGTGCAACGAGCCGGCGCCGTCGATCACCAACACCCCGCCGTCACCCGGCTCCGAGAGCACCGATTTCAGCAGCGCATTGTCCTGGTAGCAGCAAACGGTGCTGATCCGGCCGGCGAATTGTGAGCGGCCGCCGAACTGCCGGAATTGCAGGTCGCAGCTGCGCACCTGAGGCCCGATGTCGTCGACGAGGTCGGCGGTGGGCCGAAACGAGACGGGCACGGCTGGGCTATTCAGCGGCGCAGCTGACGAATCAGCAGGATCGCCAGGAGGGTGAGCGCCGCGGCGACGATGAGCGGCAGCGGCGATTGGCTCGAAACCGACGGCGCGAGCGTCGGCGCGACGGGGTTGTTCGCACCGTCCACGGTTGACTTCGCTTGTGCCGCGGCATCTTTGGCGGCGGCGGCTAGTTCACCGTTGGTTTCGATTCGCTGCTGCATGTCGAGGGGTTGCCGGGCGGGCTGCTCGGCTCGGATCGGAGGCGGGGCCTTGGCCGGAGCCTTCTTGGCGGGCGCTTTCTTCGCAGGCGCCTTTTTGGCGGGCGCCTTCTTCGCAGGGGCCTTCTTGGCGGGCGCCTTCGCGGCCTTCTTGACGGGCTCGGCGGGTGGTTTTTTCGCCGGCGGAGTCGGTGCGCCGTCGGGTTCGCCGTTGGGTTGGTCCTGCGGTTCTGCCATGCGGCCGCTCCTTCGCAGCTCTTTATCGCGTGTTTCCAGCGCACCGGGTTCGTCGCGTCCCATCATGCCAGCACGCTCGGCGCCGCCTCGGCGAGCAGGGCCTATCCGGGCCGGCCCCGCACCAGCAGCCAACCGCCCGCGGCTATCAGGGCCACCGCGGCGGCCACGAACGGCCACACCGGGATGCCGCCGCCCGCGCCGCGACCGGCGGGGGGACCCGGGATTCCGGTGCCCGCGACCGTCAGCCGAAACGACCAGGAGCCGGACACCGGGTGGCCGTCCGCGGACGTCACGCGGTAGTTCACCGTATAGCTGCCGGGTGGTCCGAGCGGGCGCAGTCCGACGGCCACGACCGCGCCCTGCACCGTCGGAGTCCCGGTAGACCACACGTTGGCATCCGGACCGACGACCGTCATGGCCGCGAATGTGGTTTGCAATCGCTCGTTGAAGGTTGCGCTCACCCGTGCGGGACCGCTCGTCAGAATCGCATCGTCGGCGGGCTCGGCCGACACCCGCCAGGCGTGCGCATGCGCCGGTTGCGCGTTCAGGATTACGATCACCAGCACGGTGGCCAGCAGCAGAGCCGCCCGTGCGGCAACCGAAAGCCGTTTCATGCCCTTCGGCGGAACAGCGCAATTCCCACGCCCAGCGCGGCCATGGCGAGCGCTGCCCCGCCCAATACCCGGGCGGCGTTGTCCGCCGATTTGGCCTGCGGCGCGGTGGTGCTGTGGCCGGCCGGCGCGGCGGCCAGCGTGAGCATGGGTGCCGGATGTTCGGGCTCGCCCCCACCGGGAAGCGGCGGCTGATCCCACTTCACGACCGCCCCGTCGGAGTAGGTCTGCGTCGCCGGGAAGGTGGCCGTTTCGGAATCCGGCAGTTGCACCGAAATGCGGAAAAGCGCAAACTGATCCGCTCCGATCCCGGCGTTGGGCGCGACCGCGTTCCAGGTCACGGAGCGGAAGGTGCCGCCGGCCGCGTCGCGATCGAGCTTGGCCGTCCAACCGGGCATGCTTTCGACGCTCGCAGCTGCGACATTAGGAAGATTGACGGTCAGCGCGGTGGTTGCTGCGCCTGTGCTCGATTCGTTGGGCACCTGGAAGGTGACGATGGCCGTCGCACCGCGCACGGAGTTGTCACTGGCGGCGTGCACGTGGGCGCCGGCCGGCGGGGCGGCTGCGGCCGCGCCGACACCGAGCGCCGCGGCCGCGGCTACCGGCAGCAGAACGCGCGCGATGCGCCTGTCACGGGATTGCATGTCCGATCGTGCCGTCAGGTCAGCCCGAGGCGGGCCATCAGGTCCGCCTCGATGCCGTCGAGCTGCGACGAGATCGCGGCGTGCGCCGCACGGCGGCGCGCCGCCGGCATGTTCTCCGCGACGGTGACGGCCGCCGACAGGTCTGAAAGCCGTTCGGTGATTGCCGACACGAACTGCTTGGTCTCGGCGTCCTTGGGTTTCTTGTCCTGCACCATCCGCAGTGATTTTTCCGCCGCGGCGATCCGGGCCGACAGTTGGGCGCCATGAGCGGAGAACTGGCCGATCTGCGCCAACGGTATCCCGAGCCGGTCCGCGCGACGCTGGTCGATAATCGCTCGGCCCGCCATGGCCGCCCGGTAGATCAGCGGCGTGAGGACGGGGGCCAGCAGCCTCGACACCGTCAGCACGCGGCGGATCCGCGACGGAGACAACAATTTTCCTTCCCGCGCCGCCTTGAGCTCGGCCTCGGCGACCTTCAACGCGGCCCGGTCACTCTCTCGCCGGGATTTGATCTGCGCCCGGAGTGCCTTTTCGGCCGCCCGTCGGTCGCCCTTGATCCGGCGGGCCTCGTTCTTGGCGGCCAGCCTGGCCTCGAGCCGTGCGCGGGCCTTGATCGCGCGGACTTCGGCGCGACGCGTCGCCCGACTCTTTCGCTTGCGGAACAGGCCCATTCCCGGCCGCCTCCCGGTAACTCGCTGGCTGTCGTGTCTATCGCTCTCGCGTGTGCGCGATCCGTGAGCCAACCCTAATCGGAACGGGGAGGCCGCGGCCGATCAGGTCGGTTGGGTGAGCGGGTGATGACCGCTCAGGCGCTGAGATGCTCCTTGCGGCGCAGCTCGTCGACGCGCTCGACGATGTCCTGGCGGGCCTCGGGAGACAACTCAGCGGCGGCCAGGGCGATGCGGCGCACGCCGTCGTCGCGCATCGTGGCCAGCCACGACAACTCCTTATCGAGCTTTTCGTAGTACTCGTCGTCGGTGAAGTACGCGGGCTTGATGCGGAAGAAGTTGGCCAGGGCGGCCATCGTCGCCGCCGACGGGTTGGTGCGGTTGCCCGATCGCAACTGGGACAGGTAGGGAGCCGACATCGTGATGCCCTCCGCCTTGAGCGCCGCAATCACCTCCGCGGAGGTGTGCGGTCCGCGCCCGGGAGGATAGACCGTGTCGAACAAGCGGTTCAGGCGGGCGGCGAATGTCGTGCTCATCGATCTGACCTCCACTGGGCTGTAGAAGCGAACATGGCTTAAAACTACCCAAACAATTGCCTAGGTGTATTTGCTGATCATGGTAGCGAGGCTTCGGGTTCCCAACCAGGGTGCAAACCCGGAGGGGTTCACCTTCGGTGTTGCTGCCGCTCGGCCAATCCGCACCTGACGAGCCTCTATCCGATTCGCTGGCGTGTCCACTCTGGCAGCGAAACTCACAGCTTACCCGCAGAATTCGCGCGATTGCACGAGGTGGCGGACCCACGTGCCGCAGCCGCTTCGCGCGAGTTCGCCGAGGATGCTGGGCAGATGCACCCCAACCGCCAGGCAACCTGGACGCGTCAATGACAACCTTTGCTGTCCGGTCGGTAAACCGGCCATGAAACCGGGTATGGGTGCAGCTAATCGCCCCCGGAGATACCTCTGGGGCGACAACGCGCACCCCGGCCCAGGCGAGGTGCGGCGGGCGGCTTAGGCGACGTCCCGTGACCTCCCGGAGGTTGACACGTGTCTGCGCCGAGACCGCAGCGCTTGCGCCGCCAGCAACGTCGCGGCGGCCAGTACCGCTCCCGCCGTGACGGCGACGGCCACCGCCGGCCGGCCCAGCGCGTTGTCAAACAGCATCCAGACGCCGAATGTCAGGAACAGCAGACTGGCCAGGACGTGCAGTAGCTTCTCGGGAAGTCGCTTGTGCAGCAGCATCCCCACACCGATCGCCAGAGCGTCGGCGCAGAGCATGCCCAGGGTGGCCCCGATCCACACGCCGGCCCAGTCATGGTGGCTGGCCAATGCCAGGGTCGCCAACGACGTCTTGTCGCTCACCTCCGCGAGGGCGAAAGACGAAACCACGGTCAGTAGCGCGAAGCGAGGTTCCCGACCACTCTTGACCGTCTCGTCGGCGGCACCTCCCGCGCGCCACGACCACACCGCGAAGCCGAAGAAGGCGATCGCCGATGCGAACGCCAGCGGGCGCGCCGGCAGCGCGGCGCCCAGGAAGTGCCCGATCATCACAGAGACCCCATGGACCGCGAACGCGGCTATTGCTACGCCGCTGAACACAACCCACCACCGATACCGCAGCGCGTAGGTCATGGTGAGCAGCTGGGACCTGTCGCCCAGTTCGGCGATAAAGACCACTCCGAGGCTTAGCAGCGTGGCGGCGAGCATGGGGCGACCTTTCGACACGTCGTCGATGACCGCGTGGCCATCGAACACCGGTCGAAGGTCTCGCCCACCGGCGCAATGAGCCGGTTCGCCGGCCGGGCTGTGCGCCAGTATGTCGACTCGACGATTCGGGGCTACTCCCCTTCGCTGACGAGTTCAGGCTAGCGGGCCAGTTCGGCATGCACCAGAATGCAGCCGAAGTTCGGGTGCCCGCATCCGGTGGCTCCAACGTCCGAACGGTTCGGTTTGAATTGCCTTATGCGGCAAGCAGCATGGCCAGGACCGCCGTGTCGGGATGGCTGATGGGATCGACACCCACCCGGCTCACCATGGAGGTGATCGTGCCGTCCGCCTCGGCTTCCACCCAGGCCGCGCGGTGCTCGAGTCCCAGATACGGCAATCCGGGCAGCAGTACGCACCCCGATGCCGCTCCCGTGCATTCGGGCAGCGAGGGCGTGGTCTCCGAGGGCGGGTGCAGCATCAGCAAGGCGGGCGGCTGATGATCGGCGAAATACCCTGGCGGGATGGCCGATTCGCCGAACACGGTGCCCTCGGCCAGGACCAGGCCTACGGTGCCCGGTTCCGGTTCGTCGGGTAACTCCTCGCGGGCACCGAAAACCGTTGTGGTGGAGAGCAATCCGGGCAGCGACGCGACCCTGACCGCGACCATCAGCAGTTGGGCCCACTCTTTCGTCGAATCGGGCCAACGGCCGG
>NZ_JAFBAT010000236.1 GCF_019247615.1 Mycobacterium sp.
ACCGTGGTGACGGGATGGTTGACCTCGGGGCCCATCAGCTCCCGATTACTCGTCAGTCTGACCAAAGGGAGCACTGCGAACGGGATGCCGAAGGACAGCACGACTTGAGACAACACCAGTGCGCGGGTCGGGTCGAAGCCCAGCGCCAGGATCGCCACCGCCGGGCACAGTGTGACGAGTCGGCGCGCCACCATGGGAATCGACCGATGGAGCAGTCCCTGCATGATCATGGCGCCGGCGTAGGCCCCCACCGACGCCGACGCCAAGCCCGAGGCCAGCAAGCCGACCGCGAACATCACCGCTATCGCCGGTCCCAACGTGTCGTGGATCGCGGCGTAGGCGCCATCGATTGACGCCGTTCCCGCGTGGCCCTGCAAGTTGATGGCGGCGACGAGCAGCATCGCCACGTTCACCGTTCCGGCCACGGCCATTGCCAGCACGACGTCCACGCGGGTCACCTGCAGCAGCCGGCGGCGGTGCGGGCCCGCCTCCGGGTGTCCGTGCCGGTCGAGGGCAAGCCCGGAGTGCAGATACACCGCATGGGGCATCACGGTGGCGCCCAGTATGGCGGCGGCCAGCAGCAAACTTTCGGTCCCTCTGAACCTGGGCACCAGACCGCCGAGCACGGCATCGGACGGTGCGGTGGCGACAAAGAAACTGGCTGCGAAGCCGACGGCGATGACCAGCAGCAAGCCGGTGATGACACGCTCGAAGAGAAGTTGTCCGCGACGATCCCTGATCGCCAGGAGCAGCAACGAGATCACGCCGGTGATGACGCCGCCGATCGGCAGGGGCAAACTGAACAGGATCCGCAAGGCGATCGCCCCGCCAACGACTTCGGCCACGTCGGTCGCGATGGCCACGATTTCGGCCTGCGCCCAGAAGGTCAGCCGGAGCGGACGGTTCATCCGAGTGCCGATCGCCGCCGGCAGCGATCGCCCGGTCACCAGACCGAGCTTCGCCGACAAATACTGGACCAGCCCCGCCATCACGTTGGCGGTGACGATCACCCACAGCAGGAGGTAGCCGAACTGCGCGCCGGAACTGACGTTGGCCGCGACGTTTCCGGGATCGACATAGGCGATCGCTGCGACGAACGCCGGCCCGAGCAGATACCAACCGGTCTTGAGCGAGGCCTCGGTGCCCTGCGTCAACCTTTTAACCCTCGATCCATGTCCCCGAATGAAAAAGTGAGGATAGCCGAAAACATACCGGACAAACGTCGGGTGATGTCCGGCCGCGGGTTATCCGGGGACGTAGAGCCCGCGACCGGTGACCAGTGGCAGGTCGAGGGTCGTGACGATACCCGGCTGGGCGGCAACGACAACCGGAATCGCGTTGACGATCCGCATCGCGGTGGCGACCAGTCCGGCATGGTTGTGATCGCCGAGGCGGCTGCTCAGGCCGATGTCCACGGCGTAAGACGGCTCGCCGGTGATCTCGATGCGGTAGGAGCCGCCGGGCTGGGCGGGTTGCGGCCAATCCGGGCACAGGTCCTCGCGTAACCGGGTGACGTGTTCCAGCACGACGACGGGGTCGCCGTTGACCATTCCGAACACCTCGAAGCGGAGCGCCGCGGCGGTCCCCTTCGGAATGTGCCCCGAGGCGATGTCGAAGTCTTCGGGCGCCGGCTCGCGAACGTAAGTCTCGGCGACCTCGTCCAGTGAAACCCCCAGGCCGGCCGCCAATTGGCGCACCACCGATCCCCATGCCAGGCTGAGCACACCGGTCTGCAGCAGCATCGGGATCTCGTCGAGGGGCTTGCCGAAGCCCATCACGTCGAACATGACCACAGCGCTGTCGTAGGTGGCGTAGTCGACGATCTCCATGCATCGGATCTGTCGGATGTTCTGGCAGGTGCCCGCCAAGGCCAGCGGCAGCAGGTCGTTGGCGAAGCCCGGGTCAATGCCGTTGACGTACAGGCTCGAATTGCCTTCTCGCGCAGCATCTTCCAGCGGCGCGATGAGCTCTTCGGGGATCACTTCCCATGGGTACTGCAGGAAGACAGGGCCGCTGCCGACGATATTGACGCCGGCTGACAGGACGCGTCGGTAGTCCTCCAGGGCCTCGGGCAGTCGGTTGTCGGCCATCGCGTTGTAGACGGCGCATTTGGGCCCCGTCGCGAGCACGGCATCCAGGTCGGTTGTGGCCAGCACGCCGGTCGAGTCCGTAAGCCCGGCAAGCTCCGCCGCGTCTTTGCCGGCTTTGGCGTCCGACGAAACCCACACGCCGGTGAGCTCGAACTGCGGGTTGGTAATGAGCGCCCTGAGCGCGTGGACGCCGACGTTGCCGGTGCCGAGTTGAACGACGGGTATGGCCATGACGGGCTCCTACAGGTCCGGGACGGGGATGTCGAGGTTGGGGTAGGTGAGGCCACCGTCGACCTCGAGCGTTTTGCCGGTCAGGAAGCTGCCGGCCGGGGACGCCAGATACACTGCCGCGGCGGCGATGTCGACGGGGTCGCCGAGGCGGCGCATGGGCGTCGCCTTCTCCATCGGCGCGCGCAGCTCGTCGTTAGCGGCCACCACGTCCAGCGCCGAGGTCAGGATCGATCCCGGTGCGATGGCGTTGACCCGGATGCGTGGGCATAGGTCCAGTGCGGTCAGCCGGGTGTAGTGCGACAGCGCGGCTTTGGCGGTTCCGTAGGCCGCGAAACCGCGGCCCGCCAGCCGTCCCATGGTGGAGGTGATGTTGATGATGCTGCCGCCGCCGGAGTGCTCGAGCATCAGCGGTACCGCCGCGACGGTGAGGGCGTGGGCCGTGGCGACGTTGAAGGTGAAGGCGTCCTTGAGGTCCTTGGTCGAGGTGGTCAGCAGGGTGTTGGGCATGGTTCCGCCGACGTTGTTGACGACGATGTCTAGTTTCCCGAAAGCGTCGAGCGCCTGACCCGCCAGTTGCGCGGTCGCGTCCGGATGGGCGAGATCGGCCGCGATGACATGCGCTCGGCGGCCGGTGGCGCGGACCTGTTCGGCGACGGCTTCTAGTTGAGATTGGGTGCGGGACGCGATCAGGACATCGGCGCCGGCCTCGGCGAAAGCGAGCGCGATCGCCGCGCCGAGGCCGCGGCCGCCCCCGGTGACAACGGCGACCTTGTCGTCGAGACGGAACCTGTCAAGGATCATGGTGGCCTCTCTGTTGGACTCTGTACTTGGAGGTGTGGCCGAACCCTAGCAACCTCGCCGCCCCGGCCGGCGGCCTTTCTGAAACAGGTTCTAGTTTGGCATACGGGGACCGCGACGTGACCCCCGCAAGGGTTTGATCCGCGTCGGATTGGCGAGCGTGACCGCCGGGCAGAATTCGCCGAACGTTAACCTTCTTGCTGTTAGCTTCATGGCTGCGAGGGAACGACTGGTTGGCGAGCCGCGGCCACGGCGGCGGCGTGTCCTTAACTGTTAGGAACTGAATTGAAGCTCAACAGATTTGGCGCCGCGGTAAGTATCCTGGCAAGCGCCGCGCTGGTGTTGTCCGGATGTGGCAAGGAAAATAACACTGCCACTGGGACAGGCGGGGGAAGCGGGACGTCGGGCGCGTCGTCCGGAAACGTGAGTTGTGGCGGAAAGAAGACGCTGAAGGCCAGCGGTTCGACGGCACAGGCCAACGCCATGACCCGCTTCGTCAACGCATTCGAACAGGCCTGCCCCGGTCAGACCTTGAACTACACCGCCAATGGTTCGGGCGCCGGCATCACCGAATTCACCGGCAATCAAACCGATTTCGGTGGTTCGGACTCGCCGCTGGCACAGAACGAGTACGCCGCGGCCCAGGGGCGCTGCGGCTCGCCGGCGTGGAATTTGCCGGTCGTGTTCGGCCCGATCGCGATCACCTACAACGTCAAGGGCGTGAGTTCGCTGAGCCTCGACGGGCCCACCGCCGCAAAGATCTTCAACGGTGCCATCACCACGTGGAACGACCCCGCGATCGCGGGCCTCAACGCGGGCGTCAACTTGCCCGCGGAACCGATCCACGTGGTCTTCCGTAACGACCAATCCGGCACCACCGACAACTTCCAGCACTACCTCGACGCAGCGTCCAACGGCGCCTGGGGCAAGGGCGCCGGCAAGACGTTCAACGGCGGTGTCGGCGAGGGCGCCAAGGGCAACGACGGCACCTCGGCCGCCATCAAGGCCACCGAAGGTTCGATCACCTACAACGAATGGTCGTTCGCCAAGGCTCAGAACTTGAACATGGCCAAGATTGTGACCTCCGCCGGTCCGGACGCGGTGGCCATCAGCGCGGACTCCGTCGGCAAGACGATCGCCGGGGCCGTGGTCAAGGGACAGGGCAACGACCTGGTTCTCGACACCAACTCGTTCTACAAGCCGACGCAGGCCGGCTCGTATCCGATCGTGCTAGCGACTTACGAGATCGTCTGCTCGAAATACCCCGACTCCCAAGTCGGTACGGCCGTGAAGGCATTCCTGCAAAGCACAATCGGTGCCGGCCAGAATGGCTTGGCCGACAACGGATACATCCCGATTCCGGACTCGTTCAAGGCGAAACTGTCGTCCGCGGTCAACGCCATCGCGTGATACGGGGAGCAATGACGCGCGGATCCGTCGCCAGTCCGTCGACCGACACTTTGTCGGCGCCGAAGGCGACCCGTCCGCACCGGGTGCAGCGCGGCGACCAGCTGTTCAAGCTGGTCGCCGCCGCCGCCGGGGCAACGATCGTGATCGCGATCGTGCTGATCGCGGTGTTCCTGTTGGTCCGTGCCGTCCCGTCGCTGCGCGCGGACCAGGTGAACTTCTTCACCAGCGCGGAGTTCAGCACCGCCAAGGCGGAGCACCTGGCGTTCGGCATCCGCGATTTGTTCATGGTTACGGTGCTCAGCTCGGTCAGCGCGCTGGTGCTGGCCGTCCCGGTCGCGGTCGGGATCGCGGTTTTCCTCACGCAGTACGCGCCCAAGCGGTTCGCACGTCCGTTCGCGGCGATGGTCGACCTGCTGGCCGCGGTTCCGTCGATCATCTTCGGACTGTGGGGCATCTTCGTGCTGGCGCCGCAACTCGAGCCGTTTGCGGAGTTTCTCAACCGCAACCTGGGTTGGTTGTTTCTGTTCAAGCAGGGCAACGTTTCGCTCGCCGGCGGCGGCACCATCTTCACCGCGGGCATCGTGCTCTCGGTGATGATCCTGCCGATCATCACCTCGGTGTCGCGGGAAGTGTTCCGCCAGACCCCGCACATCCAGATGGAGGCCGCACAGGCGCTGGGCGCCACCAAGTGGGAGGTGGTGCGGATGACCGTGCTTCCCTTCGGTCGCAGCGGTGTGATCGCGGCGTCGATGCTGGGGCTGGGCCGCGCGCTGGGAGAAACCGTCGCCGTACTGATCATCCTGCGCTCGGCTGCCCAAGCGGGCCATTGGTCGCTGTTCGACGGCGGCTACACATTCGCTTCCAAGATCGCCTCCGCCGCAGCCGAATTCAGCGAGCCGCTGCCCACCGGGGCCTACATCGCAGCGGGATTCGCGCTGTTCGTCCTGACATTCATCGTCAACGCGCTCGCGCGCGCAGTTGCCGGCGGAAAGGTCAACGCATGACCCACGCGGGCGACGATGCCGTCGTGGTATGGCCCCGACACGCGGCACGAAGCGATGCGGTGCGGCGCTCATGACGATCGACGCCTTTGACCGGCCGGTCAAAACCGAGGTTTTCCGGCCGCTCAGCCTCCGGCGGCGGGCCACTAACACGGCTGCGACAACGTTTTTCATCGTCTCGTTCGTCGGAGCTCTGGTGCCGCTGGTCTGGGTGCTGGCGGTGGTGGCGACGCGGGGCTGGTACGCCGTCACCCGGTCGGGCTGGTGGACCCATTCGCTGCGTGGGGTGCTGCCAGACGAATTCGCCGGCGGGGTGTACCACGCGATATACGGCACGTTGGTGCAGGCGGGGGTGGCCGCCATCCTCTCGGTGCCCTTGGGCCTCATGGTCGCGGTGTTCCTGGTGGAATACGGCACCGGTCGCCTGGTGCGGCTGACGACGTTCATGGTCGACGTGCTTGCCGGGGTGCCCTCGATCGTTGCCGCGCTGTTCATCTTCACCCTGTGGATCGCCACTTTGGGGTTCGAGCAGAGCGCCTTCGCGGTCTCGCTGGCGCTGGTTTTGCTGATGTTGCCGGTGGTGGTGCGGTCGACCGAGGAAATGCTCCGGCTGGTGCCTGACGACTTGCGGGAAGCCAGTTACGCTCTGGGCGTTCCCAAGTGGAAGACGATCGTGTGGATTGTCTTCCCGATCGCGATGCCGGGCATCGTGTCCGGTGTCTTGCTGGCTGTCGCGCGCGTCATTGGTGAAACCGCGCCGGTGCTGGTGCTGGTCGGCTACAGCCGCTCGATCAACTTCGACGTCTTTCACGGCAACATGGCCTCGCTGCCGCTGCTGATCTACACCGAGCTCACCAATCCGGAACATGCCGGTTTTCTGCGGATCTGGGGCGCGGCTCTGACGCTGATCCTCATCGTCGCCGCGATCAACCTGGCAGCCGTGGCGTTTCGCTTCATCTCGAATCGTCGGCGCTGACGCCGCAGGGCGAGGTCAAGAGTTCGACGCGGCTTTGGAGGCCGTCTTTCTGGCCTGCGCCTTCTTTGCAGTCGTCTTCTTCGCGGGTGCTTTCTTTGCCGTCGTCTTCTTCGCGGGGGCCTTCTTGGCAGGTGCCTCCTTCGCGGGTGCGTTGCCCTCACCCGCGCGCGCCCGCACGCTGGCCTCCAGCTTGGCCAGCAGGTCGGAAACGTCCTCGGTCTCGTCGAGTTCTTTGGGCTGCTCTTCGGTGGTAAACGCTTCTCCGCCTTCGAGTTTCGCCTCGATAAGCTCGTGCAGCTGCTCCTGGTAGGTGTCGTGGTAGCGGTCCGGGTTGAAATCTTCGGCCATCGACTCCACCACCTGCCCCGCCATTTTGAGCTCCGCCGGCTTGATGTCGACCTCCTTGTCCAGCACGGGGAAGTCTGGATCGCGGATCTCGTCGGGCCACAGCAGGGTGTGCACCACCATAACGTCACGCTTGCCGAAGTCCTTGACGCGCAACGCGGCCAGCCTGGTCTTGTTGCGGAGCGTGAAGTGAACAATCGCCATCCGGTCTGTCTCCGCGAGCGTCTTGGCGAGCAGCACATAGGATTTGGACGATTTCGAGTCCGGCTCCAGGAAGTAGCTGCGGTCGAACAGCATCGGGTCCACCTCGCTGGCCGGAACGAACTCCAGGACCTCTATCTCCCGGCTGCGTTCCTCGGGCAAGGTGGCGATGTCGTCGTCGGTGATGATGACCATTTGACCGTCATCGGACTCGAAGGCCCGGGCGATGTCACGGTATTCGACAACTTCGCCGTCTATTTCACACACGCGCTGATAGCGGATGCGGCCGTTGTCCTTGGCGTGCACCTGACGGAACTTGATGTCGTGGTCTTCGGTGGCGCTGTACACCTTGACCGGAACATTCACCAGCCCGAACGCTATCGAGCCCTTCCAGATGGAGCGCATGCAAGTCAGTATGCCCGCATTTGCTGGGGCGTAACACCACGCCACGGTCGCCGAACATGCCGGTCGGCGCCCCGTCCAACGCGCCGGCAGCTTCGAATAACGCGTATGGAGCGATGGGTGGAGTCCAGCGTCGGCTCTGCGGATGGCGCCGCGGATCGTTCACCCGCAGATCGATTGGCACGTTTATGGCGACTGAGAGCGCAGCGGTAATCGCGAAGGATAGGCTACCGATCGATGACCGGAACGCCCACGTTGAGCAACGAGCTGGACGTCCTGCTGCACGAGGTCGCGCGGGGCGACAGCGCGGCCTTCGCCGCTGTCTACGACCTCACCAAAAGCCGAGTATATGGACTGGTGATGCGGGTGATGCGTGATCCCGGCTTCAGCGAAGAAACCACCCAAGAAATCTACCTCGAGGTGTGGCGGACGGCGTCGGCATACGATCCCAGCAAAGGTTCGGCGTTGGCCTGGTTGATGACCATCGCGCACCGAAGGGCCGTCGATCGTGTGCGCGCCGAGGAAGCCGGCAGCAGGCGGGAGGCCCGATACGCCGCTGAAAGCACCGACCTGGCCAGCGATGTGGTTGCCGAATCGGCGATCGCCGGCGACGAGCGTCGGCGGGTGGCGGAATGCCTCGGCGGGCTGACCGATGTGCAGCGGCAGTGCATCCAGTTGGCGTATTACGACGGGTTGACCTACAGCGAAGTGTCGAGGCGGTTGGCCATCAACCTGTCGACGATAAAGTCTCGCATGCGCGATGCGCTGCGGGGCCTGCGCAATTGCTTGGACGTGGCATGACCGAACCGACCGAATTCGAGTTGCTCGAGCTGGCCACACCGTATGCGCTGGATGCCGTCTCGGACCAGGAGCGGGCCGACATCGAGCGGCAGCTGGCGGCCGCACCACGGGCGCTGGCAGCGGCGTTCGAAGAGGAAGTCCGCGGTGTCCGGGAGACCGTCGCGGTGATGTCCGCGGCAACGTCGGCCGAACCACCGCAGCGCCTGCGTTCCGCGACGCTGGCAGCGGTGAACTCGCGCGGCGGTCGCCAATCACGCTGGCGCACCGCGGTTTTGTCATCGGCGGCGGCCGCGGTCGTGGTGGGCGCGGTCGCGTTCGGTGTCGGCGTGTTGATGCGGCCGCATCCGGCATCCACGGTCGCCGAGCAGGTGTTGGCGGCGCCGGATGTGCGGACGGTGTCTCGCCCGCTGGGTGCCGGAACCGCGACCGTGGTTTTCTCCCATGATCGCAACGCCGGCGTGCTGGTGATGAACAATGTGCCGCCGCCGTCTCCAGGCACCGTCTATCAGATGTGGCTGATCGGTGCCGCGGGTCCCACTTCCGCCGGGACGATGGGCACCACCGCGGTGACGCCCTCGACGACGGAGACTCTGCCGACCCTCGGGTCGTCGACCGCCCTGGCGTTCACCGTCGAACCCGGCAGCGGGTCGCCGCGGCCCACCGGGAAAATACTGGCTGAGCTGCCTTTAAACTAGTTCGGCTTGCAGAGGATCCGCCCAGTGTGGGCGATATGGACGAAAATTCCGTGAAACGCGTGCATAACCACCACGGTCGGCGCGCCAAGGAGGTCGCGGAACCGATCCACGGCCGGATCGGCGACGAAT
>NZ_JAFBAT010000008.1 GCF_019247615.1 Mycobacterium sp.
CGGCCTGCCGGGCTGGCGCGACACGATGCACTTGGCCGTGCCGGAACGCCTTGCCGCACTGGCCAGTCCAGTGGTGCGCCGCCGCCTCGCGGACGGCGCCGCCTCCAAAGAGGCCGGCATGCTGCGCGGCCTCGCGCAGTGGGACCGGCTGATCATCGTCGAGACGTTCGCCGCCGAGAACGCCGACGCGACGGGTCGCAGCGTCGGCGAGGTCGCCGCGGCCCGGGGCGGAGAGCCGTTCGACACGTTGCTGGACGTCGTGATCGCCGACGAGCTGCGCACCGGGCTCAGCCCGCCGCTGACCGGGGATGACGCCGCCGACTGGCGGGCGCGCGCCGAGGTGTGGCGGCACCCTGGCGCCGTCATCGGCGGCTCGGACGCCGGCGCTCATCTCGACATGATGTGCGGGGCGATCTATACGACTGCACTCCTGAGCAAGGGCGTCCGCGAGCATCAGGTGGTCACGCTCGAGGAAGCCGTCCGGTTGATCACCGACGTGCCGGCCCGGTTCTACGGACTGAAGCAGCGGGGCCGCATCACGCCCGGCTGGCACGCCGATCTGGTGCTGTTCGATCCGGCGACCATCGACCATGGGCCCGAGTGCACGCGCTACGACCTGCCCGCGGGGGCGCCCCGGTTGGTGGCCGACGCCCACGGGATCACCGCCGTGTGGGTCGGCGGTGTCGAGGTCTGCCGCGACGGCGCCGCCACCGGCGCCCTGCCCGGCACGGTGCTGCGTTCCGGCCGCGACACGGAGACGGTGTTGGCTCATGGCTGAACTGGTCACCGAGTTCGACGGTGCGCACGCTCGCGGGCGAACCCTGCCGGAATGCTGACGGCATCTACTTGCGGACCAGCGCATGCCAGGCCATGTCGGCGATGGCCACGCAGTAGTCGTCGTCGACGGGAATGTCCGAGTAGAGCGCACGAATGTTCAGCGGTGCCAGGACAATTTGCACGGCGGCCAGAGTGTTGACGTCCTCGCGCAGTTCCCCACGCTCCCTCGCCCTGTCCACGATGGAGCGCACGGCGCCGAAATGCGTTCGCCAGAACCTCTGTCGGGTCGCTTCGTCGTGATACCCGCGACGGTCCATGACCAACGCCCGCAGTATTGTTCGCCCCACCTCGCTGTTGATCCGATCGGTAACCTTCCGCGCCAGCTCCTGCAGATCTCCACGCAGTGAGCCGGTATCGATTGTCCAATTGATGCTCTCGACGTCAGCGAGAGCCGCATCGACGATCAGTTGTCGACGATCGCCCCAGTATCGGTAGATCCTCGCCGCATCGAGCTGGTGACGCTCGGCCAAGGCCTCGATGCTGAACCGCTCCACGCCCCAGCGGGCCAACTCGTCAAGAACTGCCGGCATCACCTGCGCTCGAATGTCAGCGGGTACCGGTTCGACATGTGATTGCGACGGCTGCATCGATGTCTCCTAACCGACTAAAGATAACCGGTTTGGTTCACCAGGCGCACCGATGATGCTCCGTCGGAATAGAACTCGGCAATGCTCAGCGACGCCAGGTCGAGGTGCAGCCGGTACAGGATGCCGGGTCCGGCGTCTAAGGCCAACCGCAGCAGCATCTTGATCGGTGTCACATGCGACACCACCAAGACCGTCGCGCCCCCATGGCCGGCGACGATCCGTTGGCGCACCCGCAGCACCCGGTCAAGCACCTCGTCAAAGCTCTCGCCATCCGGCGGCGTGGTGCCGGTGTCCTGCAACCAGCGACGATGCAGCTCCGGATCACGCTGCGCGGCCTCGCCGAAGGTCAGCCCCTCCCAGGCGCCGAAATCAGTTTCGATCAAGTCGTCGTCGACGGTGACGTCCAGACCCAGCGCCTTGGCGGCGGTGGCCGCCGTGTCGTAGGCCCGCTGCAGCGGCGAGGAGAATACCGCGGCGATCCCGCCGCGGTGGGCGAGGTAGCGCGCCGCGGCCCCGGCCTGCTGCCGTCCCACGTCGGTCAGCGCCGGGTTGCCGCGTCCCGAATATCGCCGCTGAACCGACAATTCCGTCTGACCGTGCCGCAGCAACAGCAGCCGGGTCGGCGTGCCTCGCGCGCCGGTCCACCCGGGCGATGTCTTAGCTTCGGCCGCAACACTTTTCGGAGGTTCGACCTCGTCCCTATCCTCGACGGCGGCCGCCGCATCCATCGCCTCGTTCGCCAACCGATCGGCGTGCGAGTTGCGCTCCCGCGGGACCCACGCGTAAAGGACCGTGTCGAACCCCGCTGCCAGCTCGCGGGCCTGTGCGTGCAGTTCGACCAGATCCGGGTGCTTGACCTTCCACCGCCCGGACATCTGCTCGACGACCAGCTTGGAGTCCATGAAGACATCGGCCTCGGTGGCACCCAGCTTCAACGCGTCGCCCAAACCGGCTATCAGAGCTCGATATTCGGCGACGTTGTTCGTCGCCACACCGATAGCCTGCTTGGTCTCGGCCAGCACGGCGGAGCGGTCCGCGCTGCGCACCACCGCGCCGTATCCCGCCGGCCCGGGATTGCCGCGTGACCCACCGTCAGCCTCGATGACAACCTTCACTGCCCGGAGCCCTTGACCCGCAGAAGGATCGCGCCGCATTCCGGGCATCGCACCAGCTCGTCCTCGGCCGCCGCCGAGATGTGGGCAAGGTCCCCGCGCCCGATCTCGATCCGACAAGCGCCGCACCGATGTCCGAGCAGCGGCCCTGCGCCCGGCCCGCCACGGGCCCGCTGCCGCTCGTAGAGGGCAGCCAAGGTGGGATCCAGTGCCGCGGAAACAGTTTCCCGTCGCGACGCATACTCCTGCCGAGTCCGGTCGATCTCGGCGACAGCGGAATCGAGGTCGTGCTGGGCAGCGGTCAGCTCGGACTGCAGCGCCTGCAGCGCCCGCTGCTCAGCGGCCAGCGCTGCCTGCAGCTCCTCGCGGCGCTCCATGACGTCGAGCAGCGAATCCTCCAGACTGGCTTGACGGCGGACGAGCGAATCCAGCTCACTCTGCAGATCCGACAATTGCTTGGCATCCGTCGCACCCGACTTGAGCCAGGACCGGTCGCGATCTTCGCGCTGGCGCACAGCCTCGATATCCGCCTCGAATCGCGACGCCTGAGCGTCGAGGTCCTCCAACATAATTCGAACCGCGCCCAATCGGTCGCTGGCGGCGTTGTAGTCGGCCTGGACCCGCTGAAAGTTCTCCTGCTGCGGCAGATGCGCGGCCCGGTGGGCCAGGCGGGAGAGCTCGGCATCCAGCTTGGACAATTCCAGCAGCGAGACCTGCTGTCCCACTTCGGCCTTCACGACTGTCCCCTCTCGCTCTGCTCGCCAGGCCGCCCCATGTTCCACGGGTCGGTGCGGATGGTCGACACCCGCACGGACAGCTCTGTCCCGAATCGGCACCTCAGCGTGTCGGCGGCCTGTTCGCACCAGGGAAATTCGCTTGCCCAGTGCGCGACGTCGATCAGGGCCACATCCGAGGAACGACGGTGTTCGTCGGCGGGATGGTGCCGAAGATCTGCCGTGACATAGGCCTGCACGTCCGCGCGGGCGACGGCGGAAAGCAGCGAGTCCCCGGCCCCGCCGCAGACGGCGACGCGCGACACGAGCATGTCGGGGTCACCCGCCGCGCGTACGCCCCAGGATGTCTGCGGCAACGCGGCGCCGACGCGGGTGGCGAAGTCGCGCAGGGGTTCAGGCCGGGCAAGCGTGCCGATGCGGCCCAGGCCGGCGTCGCCGGGCGGGGATACCAACGCGAAGATGTCGAAGGCGGGCTCTTCATAGGGATGGGCGGCACGCATGGCCTCCAACACCGCGCCCCTGGCATGCGCGGGGGCGACGACCTCGAACCTGTCTTCGGCCACCCGCTCGATACTGCCGACGCTGCCCACGGCCGGCGAGGCCCCCTCATGGGCCAGGAACTGCCCGATACCGCTGACGCTCCAGCTGCAATGCGAATAGGCGCCGATGTGGCCGGCGCCGGCCTCGAAGACGGCCTCCCGCACCGCCTCTGCGTTCTCGTGCGGCACGTAGACGACCCACTTGTCGAGCTCGCCGGCGGGGTTCACCGGCTCGAGCACGGCCTCCACATCGAGGCCCAGCGCATCGGCGAGGGCGTCGGACACGCCCGGCGATGCCGAGTCGGCGTTGGTGTGCGCGGTGAATAGCGACCGCCCGGTTCGAATCAACCGGTGTACCAGCGCGCCCTTGGGCGTGCTGGCCGCCACGGTATCGACACCGCGTAACAGCAGCGGGTGATGAGCCAGCAGCAGCCCGGCCTCGGGAACGTCATCGACGACCGCCGCCGTCGCGTCGATGGCGACCGTCACCGAGCCCACGTCATCGTCGGGGTCGCCACACACCAGCCCGACCGAATCCCACGGTTCCGCAAGGCGCGGCGGGTACGCCTGGTCGAGCACCTCGATGACGTCGGCCAGTCGCACGCTCATTGCGACACTCCGGCGATCGCGTCGACCAGCAGTGGCCACTCTGGGCGCACCGTCGCCCGCAAATACCGCTCATCCAAGCCGACGAATGTATCACACCTTCGAATCGCAATCCCCTTGTCGTGCAACGCTTGACGCACAATTGCGGCGTCCGGCAGGTGGAACAAGACGAACGGTGCCGCGCCCTTGACGACGTCGGCACCCACCGTCGCCAAGCCGGCCACCATCTCGGAGCGCAGCTCTGCCAACCGCAGCGAACCGGCAGCCGCTTCGGCGACGGCTTCCGCGGTACAGCACGCCGCGATGGCCGTCAATTGCAGGGTCCCCACCGGCCAGTGCGGCCGCCGAGTCGTCAACCGGGCCAATACGTCCGGGGAGCCCAGGGCGTAGCCCACCCGCAATCCGGCCAGCGCCCACGTCTTGGTTAGACTTCGCAGCACCAGCACGTCGGCCAGGGAGTCACCGGCCAGCGACTCCGGCTCCCCGGGAACCGAGTCGGCGAACGCCTCGTCGACCACGAGGATCCGCCCCGGACGGCGCAGCGCGAGCAGTTGTTCACGGGTGTGCAACACGGAGGTGGGGTTGGTGGGATTGCCGACGACGACGAGGTCGGCGTCGTCGGGCACCGCACCGGCGTCCAGGGCGGCTCCCAGTTCGAATGGGGACGTGAGAACGACATGGTGCACGTGCACGCCTGCCGCCGTCAGCACCGTCGCCGGTTCGGTGAACGAGGGTGCGACGATCACCGCCCGTCTCGGACGAAGGTTGGGCAGCAAGGCAAACCCTTCCGCCGCCCCGGCAAGCGGCAGCACCTCATCGCGGGTCCGGCCATGCCGCCCGGCGACGGCGTCTTGTGCCTGGCGCACATCCGTCAGGCTGGGGTAGTGCGCCAGGTCCGTCAGCCGCTCAGCGAGCCGGCGCATAAGCCACCGCGGCGGTTCGGCATGGCGGACGTTGACGGCGAAATCGAGCATCCCCGGCGCGACGGCCTCGTCGCCGTGATAGCGCGCGGCCGCCGGCGGGCCCGGATGCAGAGTCGCCATCCGTGAAAGACTAACGGGCCGTCGCCGGCGGCCGCCCCGGTATCGGGCGCACCGTTGCGACAGGACGCCGTGGCGATGGCCGGGTCAGCGACAATGGGAACGTGAGAGAAACCCAGCCGGCCGGAACTGATTCGCATTCGGGCGTCGATTTGAAGCCCCAACTGGTGATTTTCGATCTCGACGGCACGCTCACCGACTCGGCGGAAGGCATCGTCGCGAGCTTCCGCCACGCGCTCGCCCACATCGGCGCCAAGGTGCCCGACGGTGACCTGGCGGCCCAGATCGTCGGTCCGCCGATGGAGGACACCCTCCGTTCGATGGAGTTGGGCGAGCACGCCGACGCGGCCATAGCGGCGTTTCGGGCGGAGTACGCCAGCCGGGGCTGGGCGATGAACGCGCTGTTCGAGGGCATCGAGCCGCTGCTGACCGACCTGCGTGCCGCCGGTGTCCGGCTGGCCGTGGCCACCTCGAAGCTGGAACCGACCGCGCGGCGCGTCCTCGCCCATTTCGGGCTCGACGGGCATTTCGAGGTCATCGCCGGCGCCGCCCCTGACGGCTCTCGCAAAACCAAGGTCGAGGTGCTGGCCCATGCGTTGGAGCAGCTGCGGCCGCTGCCCGAACGCGTGCTCATGGTCGGCGACCGCAGCCACGACGTGGACGGCGCGGCCGCACACGGCATCGACACGGTGGTGGTCGGCTGGGGCTACGGCCGGGCCGATTTCCCCGACGGGTTCAGCCCCATCGGCGTGACGCACGCCGCGACGATCGACGAGCTTCGGGGGGCGTTGGGTGTCTGATTCGAGCGGGTCGACGGCGCGGCTGCACGTCACCTTCGTCTGCACCGGCAACATCTGCCGTTCCCCGATGGCGGAGAAGATGTTTGCCGACCAGTTGCGGCGACGTGGGCTGGGCGACGTGGTCCGGGTGACCAGTGCGGGCACCGGCGACTGGCATGTCGGCAGTTGCGCGGACGACCGGGCGGCGCGGGTCCTGCGTGCGCACGGCTACACCACCGATCACTGCGCCGCGCAGCTCGACGCCGAGCACTTGGCCGCCGATCTCGTTGTGGCCTTGGGGCGTAACCATGTTCGGCTGTTGCGTCAGTTGGGCGTCGATGCCGGCCGGATTCGGATGCTTCGGTCGTTCGATCCGCGCTCGGGCGCCTATACCCTCGACGTCGACGATCCGTATTACGGCGACGCGCTGGACTTCGAAGAGGTCTTGGCCGTCATCGAGGCCGCCTTGCCCGGCCTGCATGACTGGGTCGACGAGCGACTCGCACAGGCCGGAGGCGGTTGATGCCCAGTTTGGCGGGGCGCCTGGCATTTCTGCTGCGGCCGGGCTGGATCGCGTTGGCCTTGGTGGTCATCGCCTTCACCTACTTGTGTTTTATGGTGCTCGCGCCCTGGCAGCTGGGTAAGAGCACCCGGACTTCGCGCGAAAATCGCCAAATCGAGTATTCCCTTAACACTGCACCCGTTCCGCTGAAATCATTGTTGCCGCAGCAGGATTCATCGAATCCGGCCGCGCAGTGGCGTCGGGTGACGGCAACCGGACGCTACCTGCCCGACGTTCAGGTGCTGGCCCGGTTGCGGGTGGTCGAGGGCGCTCCCGCGTTTGAGGTGCTGGCACCGTTTGTGGTCGACGACGGGCCGACCGTGCTGGTCGACCGGGGATACGTGCGGCCGGAGCAGGGATCTCATGTGCCGCGCATCGCCCGGCCGCCGGCGGAGACGGTGAGCATCACGGCACGGCTGCGGGACTCCGAGCCCACCGCGCCCGGCAAGGATCCCTTCACCAGCGACGGTGTGCACCAAGTCTATTCGATCAACACCGATCAGGTTGCCGCGGAGATGAAAGTACCCCTGGCCGGTTCCTACTTACAGTTGATCGACAATCAGCCTGGAGGCCTGGGCGTGATCGGCCTGCCGCACCTGGACGCCGGACCGTTTCTGTCCTACGGCATCCAGTGGATTACGTTTGGCATCCTCGCGCCAATCGGGTTGGGCTACTTCGGCTATTCGGAGATTCGCCTCCGCCGCCGGGAGAATTCCCAAGCGTCGGCCGCTGAGACTGCCCCGCTCACGGTTGAGGAGAAACTCGCTGACCGTTACGGCCGCCGTCGATAACGCACTCTGCTTGCGCTGAGCCCGACGAGCAGAGCGGCCGCCGCCTGCACCGCCCGCGACAGCGCCACCGCGCGGCGCAGGTCGGCCACCACGGGCTGTGCCCCGTCACCGAGGGTGGGCCGGATCTGCAGCTCGTGGTGGTACTGGGTGGGCCCGCCGAGTCGGACGCCCAGCGCCCCGGCGAAGGCCGCCTCCACGACGCCGGCGTTGGGGCTGGGATGACGGGCGGCGTCGCGCCGCCAGGCCCGCGCCGCACCCGACGGTGACCCACCGACGAGCGATGCGCAGATGACCACCAGCGCCGCCGTTGTCCGGGCGGCGACGTAGTTGGCCGCGTCATCCAATCGTGCTGCGGCCCAGCCGAACCGCAGATATCGGGGAGAACGGTGGCCGATCATCGAATCCAGCGTGTTGATCGCGCGATATGCCAGCACCGCGGGCACGCCGCCCACCGTCGCCCACAGCAACGGCGCAACCTGGGCGTCGGAGGTGTTTTCGGCAACCGACTCCACGGCCGCGCGCGTCAGACCCGCCGCGTCCAGCCACACCGGATCGCGCCCGCACAATGACGGCAGCAGCCGTCGTGCGCCCTCGATGTCGCCGCTTTCCAGGAGTCGCGACATCTCCAGGCCGGTGCGCGCCAATGACGTTCCGCCCAGGCATATCCAGGTGGCAGCGGCGGTGGTCGCAACAGATACGCACCCGCTCCGCAGCGCGGCGACTCTGCCCAGCACGGTCACCCCGCCGACCAGCAGGCCAGCGTGCAGCGCGCCGGCCAGCTTGTCATCGCGGTAGGTGACCCGCTCCAATTTCCCCGCCGCCCGGCCGAACAACGCGACCGGATGGCCCCGCGCAGGGTCGCCGAATGCGAGGTCGGCCAGGTAGCCGCCCAGCACCCCGGAAATCCGGGCCCGCCGCGTCCTTGCAAACACTCCCGCAGCGTCTCACACGTGATCTACTCGGTTTTGTGAGGCGAGATTCGCGATGAAGCGGCCCGCAACCCGCGTCGCCGACCTGCTGAACCCGGCGGCACTGCTGTTGCCCGCCGCCAATGTGATCATGCAGCTGTCCTTGCCGGGCGTCGGTTATGGTGTGCTCGAAAGCCCGGTGGACAGCGGGAATGTCTACAAGCATCCCTTCAAGCGGGCGCGCACCACCGGGACCTACCTGGCGGTCGCGACCATCGGGACGGAGTCCGACCGCGCGCTCATCCGCGGCGCGGTGGACGTCGTGCACCGGCAGGTCCGGTCGACATCGTCAAGTCCGGTGGCCTACAACGCCTTCGACCCTAAGCTCCAGCTGTGGGTGGCTTCCTGCCTCTACCGTTATTTCGTTGACCAGCACGAGTTTTTGCACGGCCCGCTCGATGACGCCGCCGCCGACGCGGTCTATCGCGACGCCAAACGGCTGGGAACGACGCTACAGGTGCCCGAGCGCATGTGGCCGCCGGACCGCGCCGCGTTCGACGACTACTGGAAGCGCTCCCTCGACGAGCTGCGCATCGATCCGCCGGTGCGCGAGCATCTGCGCGGGGTAGCGTCGATGGCGTTTCTCCCGTGGCCGTTGCGCGTCCTCGCGGGCCGATTCAACCTCTTTGCGACGACGGGATTCCTGGCCCCCGAGTTTCGGGCGATGATGCGCCTGGAGTGGTCGCCGCGTCAGCAGCGCCGGTTCGAGTGGCTGCTGGCCGCTCTGCGGGCGGCGGACCGGCTGATTCCCCACCGCGCATGGCTCCTGAGTTACCAAATTTACTTGTGGGACATCAGGTTTCGGGCACGACGAGGCTGGCGTATCGTCTGAAGCCCGCCGCTGGCCGGTATTTCAGCGTACCGTCGCGAAGAACGCGCGGACGTCCTCGACGAACAGCTCCGGTTGTTCGAACGCGGCGAAATGTCCTCCGCGCGGCATCGTGGTCCAGTGGGTGATGTTGTACATCGGCTCGCACCACGACCGCGGAGATTTCAACAACTCTTTCGGGAAAGCGGCCACGCCGGTGGGCAACTCGACGCGGTCCATCTGCCCCCAGACCCTGAAGCTCTCCCAGTACAGGCGGGCCGAGGAAGCTCCGCTGGCGGTCACCCAATACATCATCACGTTGTCCAGCAGCTCGTCCCGGCTGAACGCGTTCTCGGGGTGTCCGTCACAATCGGACCACGCCCAGAACTTCTCGACGATCCAAGCCAGTTGCCCCACCGGCGAATCGACCAACCCGTAGCCCAGCGTTTGCGGCCGGGTGGACTGCTGCTTGGAATAGCCGGTACCCCACTTGCGGTGCTCGCTCACCGCGGCCAGGGCCGCCGTCTCCTCCTCGGTGGGGTTCTCGAGGCTGCCCGGCGCGCCCATCGGCATGTTGAGATGGATGGCCGCGCAGTGGTTTGCGTTTCGGCCGATCTGCGTGGTCACCGCCGCGCCCCAGTCGCCGCCCTGCGCGCCGTAGCGGTCGTAGCCCAGGCGCAGCATGAGCGTCTCCCACGCTTGGGCGATCTTTTCGACACCCCAGCCCGTGCGGCTGGGCTTGCCGGAAAAGCCGTATCCCGGAAGGGATGGGCACACGACGTGGAAGGCATCCTCGGCGCGTCCGGACGCCGGGTTGGTCAGCGGCTCGATCACCTTATGGAATTCGACAATCGAGCCGGGCCAGCCGTGGGTGATCACCAACGGGAAGGCGTCCCCGTGCGGCGATCGTTGGTGGATGAAATGGATGTCCAGCCCGTCGATTTCGGTGAGGAACTGATCGAAGCGGTTGAGCGCGGCTTCCCGGGAGCGCCAGTCGTAGTCATTGGCCCAATAGTCCGCCAGCTCGCGCGTGTACGCCAGCGGGATGCCCTGGCTCCAGTCGTCGACGCATTCGGCTTCAGGCCAGCGGGTGCGCGCCAAACGCGCTCGCAGGTCCTTCAGAACGTCGTCGGGCACGTCGATGCGAAACCGCCTCATGCCCCCCGACCTTGCCACGTCCCGCGAGCGTAACGCCACTGCGAAGATCCGAGCCGAAAATCGCGGCCGGGTTGTCCTCGCGAGGCCGAAACCGAAGTGGGCGCGGACGGTATCGAACCGCCGACCGCTGGTGTGTAAATCCGGGCCAGATCGTCCACCGCGTTTCATGCGGTGTCGTCGCGTCCTGAAATGCCCAGCTCAGCGGCCCGCTCGTGTCCATGATGTCCCAAGATTATCGGGCTGTTTTTGTCCGTCTTGGCACACTCTTGGCACAACGGGGGTTTCGTCGTCGGCTGCCACACCCGAGGAAAGGTTGCCGGAAAGCCGCAGGGTGACGTCCGGGCTGCAAGGGACTACCTCTGCGACCGAGGTTGTCGCCCGCATACGGACAGGCCGCCCCCGAGGTGAGCAGGGGCGACCCTATCATTCGAACACGCCTCGGTGATCCGGTTCCCAATGTTGCCGGTAGGCATTTCCATTTAGGGATTGACGAGGAAGCTGGTTTGCACCGGGCGCTATCAGCTGTCGGACAGCAGGATTAGGAATCCGCTCATAATCAGAGTCCGGGCTAGCTCGATCTGCTCCTCCGCGCCCAGTCCGGGCAGATCGCAAACCCGAAACGGCTCGGCGCTTTTCGAGACGAACTGCATCGCGGCTTCGTGGTCCGGACCGGCGCGTACCGCCAAACTCGCAAATCGCAGCGCAACACCGCCCGCAGCAGCCTGCACGCGAGAATAGAGCGGCTGGTACTTCCTCAGCAGTGTTTGTCCGTCGATCCGGGCGACTTTAGAGGCCGGTTCGACTGGTGGGCGTCGGCCGCGGTGGACCAGGGCATCCGCCATTACGTCGAGACCTCTCGCGATGGCGCTCGGGTCTTCAACCGCTTGGACGGCGTCACGTAAGAGGACGCCCAGGGTCGCGTGCACCGCAGCGTCATCGAGGTGCCGCGGCGGCAGATAGGCGTTGAGACGGTCGTCGTGGAATCGCTGCGCGGAAAGCGTCGCGATTGCAAGCGTGAGCATGGTGGGCGGGTGCAGACCGACGGTCAGATGGGCGGATGGCTCTGAATTTGTCTGGGCTGCATGAATTTGGCCGCGCGGTAGGTACAGCACGTCGCCGACTTCGAGGCACAAGTCGGTTAGTAACGGGAGGCCGTCGATGGCAACCGCCTTATTCTTCTCGGGTTGCATCTCGCGCGGCGGGACGACCGGGCCGTCGTACAGACGCCACATCTTGGATCCATGGATCTGTAAGAAAAACACGTCGTGGTCGTCGTAGTGGGGAACGAGTCCGTGTGTTGCGGGCGCAGTGATGTAGGCGTTGACCTGTATCGGATAGTTCAGCTCGATCTCGATGGAGTGCGCCAACGACGCAATCGCGGGTACGTAGCGCTCGACGCCACCCAAAATAATCGTGTAGCCATCGGCGAAGTCGTTGCGGACGCGGGCAACGTCGAGGCTGCCGTCGCCAAGCCGGTAGCTGTCGGAGCCTGACTTCCTGTCTTCTCCTCTGAGCAGGTGCACCGTCGAGGGATCCCTGCGAAAAAGCTCCAAGAGTTCCTCAATCGCCGACGGTGCCTGCAGCAGGCTATCGAAGTAGCTCGCGCAGCGGCGCTTGACGTGGTAGTGCGTTGCCCCCCATATCTCGTCAAGAAAAGTCTTTACCGCGACAGGGTGAAGCAACCAGGCCAGCGACGGCTCGATGGTGACCCCAGGCACTTCGACCATGACCTTCCATTGCGGTGAGCCGACGGACTGTCGACACCGTTGCGTGTAGGGCGGGCTCACGCCTACGTCGGCAATTGGCGTTACACCACACCGAGAAAGGTAGCGCAGCTTTTCGGCGTACTGACGACTGGATGCACACCTGTGTGCGAACCCAGCTGGCACACTTTTGGCACAACGGGGGTTCGCCCGTTGAGTTCAATTGGATTGCGCTATGACGTTGACCTGCATGAACACTGGTGGGCGCGGACGGTATCGAACCGCCGACCGCTGGTGTGTAAAACCAGAGCTCTACCACTGAGCTACGCGCCCTTGAAAAATTTGACGAATTCTGGGGCCCCGGGCAGGCTACCCGCCCGAAGCTCGAGCGCCCAAACGTTCAGCCCTTCAAAGCGGCCAGCGCCTCGGTCCACAGCCCCTGATCCCGCGCCTCCCCCGGCCCCTTCATCTCGGCAAACCGAATGATTCCGGACCGATCGACGACGAAGGTACCGCGATTCGGGTAGCCGGCGTCGGAATTGAACACGCCGTAGGCCTGGCTGACCTCGCCGTGGGGCCAGAAATCGGACAACACCGGGAACGTGAACCCGCTCTCAAGAGCCCAGATCTTGTGCGTGGGCGGCGGGCCGACCGAGATCGCCAACGGCGCGCTGTCGTCGTTCTCGAACTCGGGCAGATGGTCGCGCAGCCGATCCAGCTCGCCCTGGCAGATGCCGGTGAACGCCAGCGGGAAGAACACCAGCAGGACGTTCTTGGCGCCGTGATAGGAACTCAGCGTGACCTGCTGCTGATTTTGGTCGCGCAATGCGAAGTCCGGGGCGGTGGCGCCGACGGGCAGCATCAACGCTTCCCGGCCCGGGATTTCGGCTGCACCAACCGGCTGGCGCTCCAGTCACCGAGGTTGACCGACGACGTCGGCATCAGGCCGGCGGTCGGGGCCGCCTCGGCGATCTCGGCGGGCAGCACGTGACCGGGCTTCCCGGTCTTTGGGGTCAACACCCAGATCACGCCGTCATCGGCCAGCGGGCTGATCGCGTCCATCAATGTGTCCACCAGATCGCCATCCCCGTCGCGCCACCACAGCAGCACGACGTCGGTCACCTCGTCGCTGTCTTCGTCGAGCAACTCGCCGCCGCAGGCTTCCTCGACGGCCGCGCGAATCTCATCGTCGGTGTCCTCGTCCCAGCCCCATTCCTGGACGACTTGGTCTCGTTGGATGCCCAGTTTGCGAGCGTAGCTCGGGGCGTGATCCGCCGCGACCACCGTGAAGCCTCCTACATCTGTCCGCGAGCTCTTTGCGCACCGTGCGATTCGAATTATCGTCGCACAGGCAGAACGCGGTCCATACCCTGGCTTCTCGGGCGCCTTCTCGGGCGCCTTCTCGCGGGCCTCATCGCGGGCTTCTGGTGGCCTCGTCGGGCGCCTCAGTAAGACCCGAGGCAGAGTTTGAGCGCCTTCGTCTTGGTGTCGTTGAGCTGATCGACCCGTTGGTTGAACACCCCGGTCGAGGCGTGGGTGCCAATGGCGTTGGCCACTCCGCGTGCCGCGTCGATGTAAGCGTTGAATGCGTCCTTCAGCTGCTGCGACAGGGCATCGCTGAAGCTGTTGGCGACCGTGGTGGCGCTGTTGTTCAGTGCGTCGATCGCCGGACCTTCGGTCGGACCGGTGTTACCGCCCGCGTTGTATGCCGCGACGAAGGCGTTCACCTTGTCGATCGCGGTGCTGGCGGTGGTGGCCAGCGTGTCGCATGAGGTCCGCACCGCCTGGGTCGTCAGCGATTGCTGGCGCTGGGACTCCTTGACACGCGACGTCACCGACGACGCCGACACCGACGCGGACACCGACTGCCGGTAGGCGGGGGCGACCTTCGTGTCGGGCGTCGCGGTGCCGTTGGTGACCGAGGTGCATCCGACGATTCCCATGGCCACGGCTGCGACACAGCCGAGCGCCAACGCACTTCGCCTGGGGACGTTCCCCCGCTGCGCGCGAGAGTCGGCATGCCATCCGATGAGCACGGTTGCTGAGGTTACCGGGTGCCGAATTCTCGGGCCGACAAACGCCGAGTTGGCCGTGGCTACCCGCACCGAACCCGGGTGCGGCACGATAGGAGGACACAGCACCAGCAGATAACCCAGCCAACTACAGGAGCATGCGTTGACCACCGAGTTCGCGCGTCACGATCTGGCCAAAACCCCAAGCAACTCAAGCGAACCGGACCGCGTTCGGGTGATCCGCGAAGGCGTGGCGTCGTATCTGCCCGACATCGATCCGGAGGAGACGTCCGAATGGCTCGAGTCCTTCGACGAACTGCTGGAGCGCTCGGGTCCGGCGCGGGCACGCTACCTGATGCTGCGGCTCTTGGAGCGGGCCGGCGAGCAGCGCGT
>NZ_JAFBAT010000100.1 GCF_019247615.1 Mycobacterium sp.
GCCCGGCTTCCACGGGGTGCACATCCATAAGACGGGCAAGTGCGAGCCCAACTCGACGGCCCCGACGGGCGGCGCGCCTGGCGACTTCTTGTCCGCCGGCGAGCACTTCCAGGCGCCCGGCCATTCCACCGAACCCGCCAGCGGTGACCTGACCTCACTGGAGGTCCGCAAGGACGGCAGCGGGATGCTGATGACCACCACCGATGCCTTCGCCATGGAAGACCTGCTGACGGGCGAGAAGACGGCAATCATCATCCACGCGGGCGCCGACAACTTCCAAAACATCCCGCGGGATCGGTACAGCCAAACAAATGGGGGGGCGCCAGGCCCCGACGCGATGACGATGAGCACCGGGGACGCCGGCAAGCGGGTGGCGTGCGGTGTCATCGGTGCCGGGTAGCAAGGCCGTCACAGGAGGCTTCGAAGGAGGCGTCAAAAAGGGCCTCGAAAGAGACCTCAAAATAAGAGACGCCCGCATCGACTTCGCTCCCTCGCCGCGGCCGACGATAGGTGTGGAGTGGGAGTTCGCCCTCGTCGACGCGCAAACCCGCGATTTGAGCAATGAAGCCACCGCAGTCATCGCCGAGATCGGCGAAAACCCGCGCGTGCACAAGGAATTGCTGCGCAACACCGTCGAAGTGGTCAGCGGCATCTGCGACTGCACCGCCCAGGCAATCGAGGATCTGCGCGAAACCCTGCTTCCGGCCCGCCAGATCGTCCGGGAACGGGGCATGGAACTGTTCTGCGCCGGCACGCATCCCTTTGCGCGCTGGTCCGCTCAGAAACTCACCGATGCCCCGCGCTACGCCGAGCTGATCAAGCGAACTCAGTGGTGGGGGCGGCAGATGATGATCTGGGGAGTGCATGTGCACGTCGGCATCTCCTCGGCTGACAAGGTGATGGCGATCATGACGTCGCTGCTGAAGTACTACCCGCACCTGCTTGCGCTATCGGCGTCGTCACCCTGGTGGGCCGGCGAAGACACCGGATATGCCAGCAACCGCGCCATGATGTTTCAGCAGCTGCCGACGGCCGGGTTGCCGTTTCACTTTCAGCGGTGGGCCGAGTTCGAAGGCTTCGTCTACGACCAGAAGAAGACCGGAATCATCGACCACATGGATGAAATCCGTTGGGACATAAGGCCTTCTCCGCATCTTGGCACCCTGGAGGTGCGGGTTTGCGACGGCGTGTCCAACCTGCGTGAGCTCGCTGCGCTGGTCGCGTTGACCCACTGCCTGGTCGTCGACCTGGATCGCCGGCTGGACGCCGGTGAGACACTGCCCACCATGCCGCCGTGGCACGTGCAGGAAAACAAGTGGCGCGCGGCGCGTTACGGCCTGGACGCGGTGATCATCTTGGACGCGGACAGCAACGAGCGGCTGGTCACCGACGATCTGGCCGACGTGCTGACCCGCCTGGAACCGGTGGCGAAGTCGCTGCACTGCGCGGACGAGCTGCGCGCGGTGGCCGACATATGGGCGGACGGCGCCTCGTACCAGCGGCAGCGGCGGGTGGCCGAGGAACACGACGGCGACCTGCGCGCGGTCGTCGACGCGCTGGTGGGGGAGCTGGACATTTGACGGCGGACCCGGAAGGCATTGAGCTGCCGATGTTTCCGCTCGAGTCGGCGCTGCTGCCCGGGGAGGAGCTGCCGCTGCGCATCTTTGAGCCCCGGTACGGCGCGCTGGTGCGCCGCTGCATCGACGGCGGCCAGCCGTTCGGTGTCGTGCTGATCTCTGCCGGTCGCGAGGTCGGTGGCCGCGACACGCGTTGCGACGTCGGCATCTTGGCAAGGATCGTCGAGTACGCCGACCTCGGTGAGGGCCGATATGTACTGCGTTGCCGCACGGGGGAGCGGATTCGGGTGTGCGAGTGGCTGTCCGACGATCCCTACCCGCGCGCGATCGTGACCGGGTGGCCCGATGAGCCCGGGGATCCGGTGAGCCGGGCCCAGCTGGTCGCGCTCGAAGACCGGCTGATGGCCTTGTTCGCGCGGATCGCGGAAGCGCGCGGCGCCCCGCCGCCCGACCGCGACATGCTGCTGGGCAACGGCGAGAATGGCGCGGCCGAAGCCGGGCAACGCCTGCTCGCATTGGCGACCCGCATCCCGATAGGAACGGCGGACCGTTATTCGGTTTTGTCGGCGCCGTCGGCCGCCGAGCGGCTGGCCGCGCTCAGCGAGGCCGTCGACGCGGTCGCCGAGATGGTGGAGTTCCAGCTGTCCGAGTAGGGGCAAGCCGATGAGCGCCGACATGACGATCGACATCGACCAGGGCGTGGCGGTGCTGACGCTGAATCGCCCCGAACATCTCAACGCCTACACCGCCGAGATGGGCGCGCTGCTGAGCCGGGCCTACCGCGACTGCGGCGCCGACGACGACGTCCGCGCCATCGTGGTAACCGGTGCGGGCAGGGCTTTTGCGTCGGGGCGGATTTCTCGGGCAACATCTCGCCGTTCGACACCCCTGCGGCCGACAGCGGGTTTTCTGCCTCGCCATCCGGGTGGCCGCCGAGGACGCCAAATACGGTGTGGTGCAAGTGTTTATATTGGTTCATGCTCTGTCACATAGCTTTTCGGACAGCAGCCACCAGTCCGCCGCGCGCTGTGCGTCGCGCGCGTAGGGCGCGACCGCGTCGCTGATCCGGCAGTCTTCCAGGTACAGCGCGCCCTTGTCGGCAAGCTCCGGGCTGACCGCGGCCCACACCTGGGTGGCCGCGCCCTGTTCGGGCGTGGCGAGATCCAGCGAGCCGTCGCTCGCTTCGCCGCGGGCGGCGGCGCGGGCGGCGACCATCGTGCGTAGCTCGGAGAAGTCCGCGCGGGACATGTAGCGCGCCAGCGAGGTGGCCACGGTGCCGGGGTGGACGGCGCAGGCGCGGATGCCCGAGCCCCGCAGCCGCCGGTCGGCTTCCACCGCGTGCAGGATGTTCGCCGTCTTGGACGAGCCGTACGCGACGAACTTGTCGTACTGCCTGCTCTCCCAGTTGGGGTCGTCGAAGTCGACGTCCCCCATGACGTGGCCGCGGGAGGACAGGTTGACGATTCGCGCCTGCCCGGCGGCGGCCAGGTGCGGCACCAGCAGTCGGGTGAGTTCGAAGTGCCCGAAATGGTTTGTGCCGATTTGCGTTTCGAATCCGTCGGCGGTACGGCCGAACGGGGTGAACATGACACCGGCATTGTTCATCAACACGTCGATCGCCGGTGCGATGTCGCGGATCGCGCCCGCCGCCGCGCGGACGCTGGCCAGTGCCGTGAGGTCGAGCGCCACCGTCGAGGCCCGCGCGCCGGGAACCTCGGCCCCCACCCATCGGGCCGTCTGCGAAAGGGCGCCGGGGTTGCGCGCGGCCAGGACGACGTGCGCGCCCGCGGAGGCGAGCGCGCGTGCGGACTCGCGGCCCAGCCCGGACGACGCACCCGTGATCACACATGTCTTGCCGGACAGGTCGATTCCGTCGACGACCTGCCGGGCGGTGCGCCGTTCGCTCATGCCCGATGACAGTAGCGCTACCGCGCGGGGTTGAGCTCCAACGGGAGGTCGGCCGCGGGCTCGGCGGCTGCGTGCCCGTTCCGGATGGCGAGGCCGCCGACGGCGGCGCCGACGAAGAACAGCGCCGCGCTGACAACCATGAGCCGGGCGAAGCTGGCATCGGTGAGCCTGTTGGCGGTGATCACTCCCACGCAGGCCACCCCGATCAGCGCGGAAGTACGCCCGGTCGCGTTCTGGATCGCCGCGGCGATTCCGCTGTGCGCGGACTTGACGGCGGACAGATTGACCACGGTCAGGGGGGTGACGGCAAGGACCATGCCGACGGCCAGCACGATCCTGCCCGGCAACACGTCGGTGAGGGCGTGCAGTCCGTGGGCGGTGGGGCGGATGAGCAGCAGCCCGATTCCGGCCAGCGCGGGACCGGCCATCAGGAAGATGCGCGGTCCGATCCAGGCGGCCATGCCGCCGACGCCGCGGGCGAACAGCAACGACATGATCGGGCTGGGCAGCGTGATCAGGCCCGAAGCGGTGGCCGAATACCCCGCGACCTCCTGCAGGTACAGCGCGATCGCCAACGACCCCATCGTGATGCCGCCGTGGACGAGCGCGGTGACCAGGTTGGCTCCGGCGAAGTTGCGGGCGGCGAACAGGCTCAGCGGCACCATCGGGTGGGATGCGCGGCGCTGCCATGCCACGAACGCCAGCAGTGCCGCGATGCCCACCGCCAACGTCGCCCGGACCAGTGCGTCGGCCCATCCCCGCCGGCCCTGCTCGATCAGCGCGTAGACCGTGGCGGCTAGCCCGACCGCCGACAGCGTGGCGCCGACCATGTCGAGGCGGGCGCGTCCGGAGGGTCCGGGAATGCCGCGCAGCCAGTACGTCAGCGCAAAGCCGATGGCCATGGGGACCGCGGACAAGACGTAGATCCAGCGCCAGCCCAGAAAGTCGACGGCCAGTCCGCCGAGCAGCGGTCCCACCGCGAAGGCGGTTCCGGTCCACGCGGTCCACGATCCGATCGCGGCGGGCCGGTCGGCGGGTTCGAACGTCGAGTTGATCAGGGCCAGCGAGCCCGGCACCAGGAATGCGCCGCCCAATCCCTGGACGAGGCGCCCGGCGATCAGCATCGACGGGGTGCCCGCCGTCGCCGCCATCACCGAGCCCGCTCCGAAGGCCGCCAGCGCGAAGCGCATCACCCGTATCCGCCCGAACAGGTCGGAGATGGCGCCGCCCGGCAGGACCATGGCCGCCACGGCCAGCAGGTAGCCGTCGACGACCCACTGCTGGGTGCACATGCCCCCGCCGATGTCGCGCCCCGTGGCCGGCAAGGCCAGGTTCACGACGGTGCCGTCGAGGAACACGACCGCCGAGACCATGATCGCCACCGTCATGACCCGCGTCGTCGGGGCGACATCAGGGAACTTCACGAAACCGGTCCTGCTCTTCTTGGTGAGGTTGTCGGATGCCTGTTTGTAGGCATCGGGGTTACGCCAATTCGGACGAATGAACGAGCCAGACGGTTCAGACGTGTGCCGCGACGCGTTTCACGAGTCCCGGCGCCACGGCCCGATGCAGCGGGCCGACCACGGCCCACACCGCGCGGGCGGCAAGGCGGTTGTAATGCACGCCGGTGATGAGCATCACCCGACCGTCCCGGCGGCGCAGCGTCAACCGGCCGCGGATGAGCGGCCCGCCCGACGTCAGCACGATCTCCTCTTGATCCGAACGCGCGATCGGCCAGCCGATGATGTGATCCGGCGAGGAGTACGGACCCAGGCGAAGCCCCAGTACGTGGCGGTGGATCCACAGCACGAGGCTCCCGCCCGCGCCCGGCCTTCGCCCCACCGTGTCGCGGAGCGCCTGTTCGGCGGTGCGCGAATCACCTTGCGGCATAGGGGCCTCGAACATGTCCGCGTAGTCGGCCCCGGTCCCGCCGAGTGCCGCCGCCGCCATGCGTTTCAGCGCCCTGCGCACCACGATTCGGTGTGCGCCCGTTCCGATGACGAGCGCGCGATAGGCCTTGCCGTGGATGCCGGGGAAGGCCGCCCAGGTCGCGGCGCGCACCCGGGTGCCGGGCGCCACGTCGTCCAACTCGAACACCCACCGGTAGATCGCGAACGGGTGGCGGCCCTTGAGCGCGAACAGCTCCGGCCGCCGCGCCTGGTCCAACACGAAGCCCGTCGGCACGGTCGACGGGTCGAGCAGGTCGCGGCACATCACCCGCAGCAGCGCCGACCACGTGTCGTCGCGATTTGCGGGCACGGTTATGGCATGCTCATCGATATAGGGCAAGCGTTCCATATAGAAGGAATGTACTAGATCATGGCGCCTCCGCGGAAGCACGAAACCGATGTGATCCTGGACGCCGCCCGCGCGCTGGTGCTCGACGGGGGACCGCGGGCGGCGAGCGTCGCGGCGATCTCGGAGGCGAGCGGCGCGCCCGCCGGCACGCTGTATCACCGGTTCGGCAACCGCGACGGCATCCTGACGGCGGCATGGCTGCGGGCGCTCGAGCGTTTCCAGGCGCGGGCGCTGGCCGCCGAGGGCGAGACGGCCATCGACACGGCGGTGGCGATGGCGGTGGCCGCCGTCGGATTCGCCCGCGAGCTCCCCGAAGACGCCCGGCTGTTGTTGACGATCCGGCCTACCGACCTGCTCGACGGGGAGCCCGACGCGGCGTTCCGGGAGACGCTCGCCGCGATGAATGCGCCCCTGACCGAACGGCTTTCGGCCCTGGCGAAGCAACTGTACGGAAGACGCGACCGGCGATCGGTCGACGCCGTCGCGCGCGCGGTCGCCGACCTGCCGTATGCCGTCGTCCGCCGCCACGCACACGACGAGCCGATGCCGACCTGGCTCGAGGCCGACGTCGCGGCGTCGGCCCGGGCGGTGCTAGAGACCCACCTAGACCGACGTGCCGAACTCGCGTAGGGACTCCACCTGTGCGGGGTCCAGCGAGGGGCGTACGGTCTTGCGGGCGGTGTCGAGGTCGGCGGCCGTCACGTCGGAGGCGTCGATGGATCGCCGCATGGCGCCCAGGGCGGCCTCCCGCAGCAGCGCGACGCAGTCGGCGGCGCTGTAGCCGTCGAGCGAGGCGGCGACCGCGTCGAGGTCGACGTCGTCGCTCAGCGGCATGGATTTGCCCGCGGTGCGCAGGATTTCGCCGCGGGCGGCGGCGTCGGGCGGTTCGACGAACACTAGCCG
This sequence comes from Mycobacterium sp., assembly GCF_019247615.1. Classification (GTDB taxonomy): domain Bacteria; phylum Actinomycetota; class Actinomycetes; order Mycobacteriales; family Mycobacteriaceae; genus Mycobacterium. The sequence goes on from NZ_JAFBAT010000100.1 coordinate 6,687, forward strand.
CTCCAGCCGGCCCGGGCGCAGCAGCGCCGGGTCGATCAGGTCGGGCCGGTTGGTGGCGCCCAGCACCACGACGTCGCGCAGCGGGTCGATGCCGTCCAGCTCGGTCAGCAGCGCGGCCACCACCCGGTCGGTCACACCGGAGTCGAAACTCTGCCCGCGCCGCGGCGCCAGCGCGTCCACCTCGTCGAGCAACACCAGCGACGGCGCCGAATCGCGGGCCCTCCGAAACAGCTCCCGCACCGCCTTTTCCGAGCTGCCCACCCACTTGTCCATCAGCTCGGAGCCTTTGACCGCGTGCACACTGAGCTGCCCCGTGCTGGCCAGGGCGCGGACGATGAACGTCTTGCCGCAGCCGGGCGGGCCGTACAGCAGCACGCCGCGCGGGGGATCGACGCCCAGCCGGGCGAAGGTGTCGGGATGCTGCAGCGGCCACAACACCGCTTCTGTCAGGGCCTGCCGGGCCTCGGCCATGTCGCCGACGTCGTCGAGCGTCACGTTCCCGACCGTCAGCTCCTCGCTGGCCGAGCGGGACAGCGGCCGGATGACGGTCAGCGCGCCGACGAGGTCCTCCTGATTCAGCTTCGGTGGTTGCCCGTCGGCGCTGGCCCGCGACGCCGCCCGCAGCGCGGCCTCACGCACCAGCGCGGCGAGGTCGGCGACGACGAAACCCGGTGTCCGCCCGGCGATCTCGTCGAGGTCGAGGTCGCCGGTGGGCACCGGTTTGAGCAGCGCCTCCAGCAGCGCTTTGCGGGTGGCGGCGTCGGGCAGCGGCAGGCCGAGCTCCCGGTCGCACAGGTCGGGGGCGCGCAGCCGGGCGTCGAGCTGGTCGGGGTGGGCGGAGGTGGCGATCAGCGCGACGCCCCCGGTGGCGACGGCGGCGCGCAGCTCGCCGAGGATCAGGGCGGCCACCGGCTCGGCGGTGGCCGGCAGCAGCGCGTCGACGTCGGCGATCAGCAGGACGCCGCCGCCGTCGCGAACCTTCTTCACTGCCGCGGCAACGGTTTTCAGCCGGTCGTCGGCGGCCAGCGCGCCCACCTCGGGGCCGTCGAGCTCGACCAGCCGGCGGCCGTCGCACACCGCGCGCACCAGCGTCACCTTGCCGACGCCGGCCGGGCCCGACACCAGCACACCGAGGTTGGTGCCCGCGCCCAGGCTCTTGAGCAGGTGCGGCTCGTCGAGCGAGAGCTTGAGCCACTCGGCGAGTTTGGCGGCCTGCGGCTGCGAGCCCTTGAGCTCCTCGACGAGGATCTCCGGGGTGCCGGTGGGAAGCTGCTCGTGCGGGCTCCCGACGGCCGGGACCCCGGTTCCCCAGCTGACCAACGAGTTCGGCTGCACGCTGACCGGCCCGTCCGGGTCGACCTCGGTGACGGTCAACAGCTCCGAGGTCCAGCTGATCCCGACGGCCGAGGCCAGCGCCCGGGTGGCGGCCGACGTCGATATCCCGGGGCCCAGGTCGCGCGGCAGCAGCGACACGGCGTCGCCGACGGTCATCACCTTGCCCAGCAACGCCTGTCGCAGGGTGACGGGCGTGATCGAGGTGGTGGCCATCGACGAGCCGGACAGCGTCACCGACCGCGCGCCGTAGACGGTGACCGCGCTGACGATCACCGCGGTGCCCTCGCGCAGCCCGGCGTTGGACAGCGTCACGTCGTCGAGCAGCACGATGCCGACCGGGGTGTCCGGGCCGGCCAGGCCGACGACGGCCGCGGTGGTGCGCGATCCGGTCAGCGAGACCGCGTCCCACTCCCGAATGCCAAGGGCAGCAACGGCATTGGGGTGTATGCGGACGACGCCACGGCGGGAGTCGACGGCGGAGGTGTTCAGCCTGGCGGTGAGCGTGAGCTGACTGCCGGAGGCCGGGATCATCGCAGGCGCCCGCCCGGCTTTCGCAGCCCCAGCCGCGTCGTCGACCGCCGGTGCGGCTGCGACCGGCGGTCAGCGCGACGCACGGCGCGACGTTGCTTTGGCTTGTCGTCCCACACCTCGGGGTGTTTGGCGAGCCAGCGCTTGCTGCGCACCGCGAACGGGATATGGCACACGTAGGAGATGATGATCACCCAGATCAAGATGTACGGCGCCAGAACGGCGGCCGCGGCGGCGGCCGTCAGCACCGCCAGCAGCGGGATCGCGAGGTTCGGCGGAATCGCCACGGTGTGCAGCTTTTTCATCGGGATGGCGCTGATCATGAGGATCGACGTCCCCGTGATCCAGATGGTGAGAAACCACAGCGAACTCCACCATCCGTCGCCGTGGAACTGCAGTTTGAGGCCCACCAGACCGATCATGGAAACCGCACCCGCCGGCGCGGGCATGCCGGTGAAGAACTCCTTCTCGTAGGAGGGCTGGCCTCCGTCGTCCTGTTGCGCGTTGTACCTGGCCAGCCGCAGCACCACGCACACGGCGTACAGCAGCACCACCGCCCAGCCGATGGGCCACTTCGACAGCAACGTCACATAGACCACCAGCGCGGGTGTCACGCCGAAGTTCACCGCGTCGGCCAGGGAGTCGATTTCCGCGCCGAGCCGCGACTGGGCGCCCAGGATGCGGGCCACACGTCCGTCCAGGGCGTCCAGGATGGCCGCCGCGGCGATCAGCGCCATCGCGGGAATCGGCTGATGCTCGAGGGCGAACTTGATCGACGTCAGTCCCGCGCACATCGACAGCACGGTCATCGCGCTCGGCAGCAGGTGCAGGCTCATCGTCCGCCTGCCGCGGGAACGATTGTTGATCATGGCAGCTCTGCCAGGACCGTCTCGCCGGCGACGGCGCGTTGACCCACCTTCACCAGCGGTTCGGAGCCCGGCGGGAGGTAGGTGTCCAGCCGGGAACCGAATCGGATCAGTCCATAGGTATCGCCGATGGACAGCTTGTCCCCGACACGCGCGTCGCAGACGATGCGGCGTGCCAGCAGCCCCGCGATCTGCACGACGACCACGTCGGCGCCGGTGTCGGTCCGGATCTGCATGCTGGTGCGCTCGTTCTCGGTGCTCGCCGACGCCAGGTCCGCCGACCCGAAGCGGCCCGGTCGGTGTTGCACGGCGACCACCTCGCCGCTCACCGGGGCACGCTGCACGTGCGCGTCAAGCAGCGACAGGAAGATGCTGATCCGCGGCCGCGGCGCTGTACTCTGCGGTCCGATCACGAGTTCGGCCGGCGGAGCGGCCGCGTCGATCACACAGATTTCGCCGTCGGCGGGTGCCACCACCGCGCTGGGTCGGGTGGGCGGCACCCGCGGGGGGTGACGAAAGAACCCCGCGCAGGCAACCGCGGCCATCAGGCCCGCCCGGCGCAGCCATCGGTGGTTCCGCCCGATCAGCGCCGTCCCCAGGCCGGCGGCCACGTACGGCCACCCCGCCGGGTGCACCGGCGGAATGGCCGAGCGGACCAACTCCAGGGCGTGTTGGGGGCTGAAGGCCGGATCCTCGGCGGTGGGGCCGACGGGGTGGGGGCGTCTTGCCACGCGGCCATCTTACGGAGCGCCGGTTTCAGCTCAGGTCCCAGACCTGTAGCTCGGTCCCCGCGGATACCTCGACGACGTCTTCCGGGATCTCCAGCAACGCGTTCGCCGAGGCCAGCCACCGCAAATGGTGTGACGCCGGCGGACCGTAGCTGGTGACGCTTGCGGTTTCGGGGTCGAGCACGGCGCGGCGAAACTGGCGTTTGCCGCGTGGCGAGGTCAGCGACTCGGCCAGCACCGCCGTGCGGCGCGGGCGCTCGGGATCGAGCAACCCCATGGCTTTCCGCAGCGCCGGGCGGATGAACACCTCGAAGGACACCAACGCGCTGACCGGGTTGCCGGGCAGGGTGACGATCGTCGTGCCGGACACGCGTCCGATGCCCTGCGGCATGCCCGGCTGCATCGCCACCTTGACGAATTCCACCCCTTCACCGCCTTGCACGCCGTGGGGCCCGAACGCATCCTTGACGACTTCGTAGGCGCCGGCGCTGACCCCACCGCTGGTGATGATCAGGTCGAGCCGGTGCTCGGGCGCGGCGTAGCGGTCGAGAAGCGAACCGAAGTGGACGACGTCGTCTTGCGCGGTCGCGACGGCGACAACCTGCGCACCGGCGTCGCGCACCGCTCCGGCCAGCATTATCGAGTTGGACTCGTAGATCTGCCCCGGCCGCAGCGGGTTGCCCGGCGGCACCAGCTCCGACCCGGTGGACAGCACCAGCACCCGTTGGCGCGGGACCACCGTCAGCTCCGCCATCCCGAGCGCCGCGGCCAGGCCCAGCATGGCCGGCGTGACGACGTGGCCCTTGCGCAGGACGGTGGTGCCGGGGGTGACGTCCTCGCCCGCTCGCCGGATGTGGTCGCCGGGCCTCCTGGGCTGCCGGATCGTCACCGAATGCAGGCCGCCGTCGGTGTCTTCGACCGGGACAATCGCCGTCGCCCCGGCCGGCACGGGCGCGCCGGTCATGATGCGGTGCGCCGTTCCCGCTTGCAACGCCAACTCATCGGTGCGTCCGGCCGGTATGTCCTCGGCGACCGGCAACACCACCGGGTGTTCGAGCGTCGCGCCCGAGACGTCCTCGGCGCGCACGGCGTATCCGTCCATTGCGGAGTTGTCGAAAACCGGCAGCGCGAGCCCCGCGACCACGTCGTCGGACAGGACCAGTCCCTGCGCCTTGGCCAAGGCGACGGCGACGGGCGGGTTGGCGCGGATCATGTCCGTCACGACGCGCCGATGCTCTTCGACTGAACGCATCTCGCCATTATCGGCGCCCGGGATGCCGACCCGGCCGCCGGCGAGCCGTAAGGTTGAGAACGTGATTACCGGGATGGCCCACACCGGGGTGTGCGTTCCCGACTGCGAGGCCGCCGTCGCGTTTTACCGCGACGTGTTGGGTCTGCGTGTGCTCTCACCGCCGTACGTCATGAGTGGTAAGGCCATTCGCGACGACATGGGGGAGCTGGTGTCGGACCCCGCCATGAAGGCCGCCATCGTCGGGTTCGCGGACGACGGCGATCGGGTGCTCGAGGTGATCGAATATCTCGGCGTGCAGGGCGGGGATCGACGAGCCGCCGCCCCACTGACCGATCACGGGCTGTCGCATGTCGGCCTCATCTGCGAGGATCTCGACGCCACCCGGGCCGACCTGGAAAGCAAAGGGGTGCGCTTCCTGGTCAGCGGAATCGCGGACGTCGCGCGGGTCCGCACCACCTGGTTCGTCGATCCATGGGGCGTGGTGTTCATCCTGGTGGAGAAGAGCCGGCCCGGGCGGCCGTACTTCGCGCAGGGGGCCTAGTGCCCCCGAAGCCGACGGTCGGTGTGATCGGCGCCGGCGCCGGCGGCATCGCCATGGGAATCCAGCTGGCCGACGGGGGCTACCACTTCACCATCTTCGACAAAGCCTCCGGCTTCGGCGGGACGTGGCGGCACAACACCTTCCCGGGTGCGGCCTGCGACGTCCCGTCGCATCTGTACTCGTATTCGTTCGCGCCCAACCCACGATGGAGCAAGACCTACGCGAGCCAGCCCGAGATCCTGGCCTATCTCGAAAAGGTCGCCACCGACCACGGGCTGGGGCCGCACCTGCGGCCCAACACCTCGATCACGACGGTTCGCTGGTCGGACGATTGGCGGCGGTGGACTCTCACGAGCGACGACGGAGCCGAGCACCACTTCGACGTGGTGGTGAGCGCCGTCGGGATGCTCGACGTGCCGAACATTCCCGACATTCCGGGGGCTCACCGCTTTCGCGGACGCCAATTCCATTCTGCGCGTTGGGATCACAGCAAGTCGACGGCCGGGGAGCGGGTTGCTTCCATCGGAACCGGCGCCAGCGCCGTGCAATACGTTCCCGCGATCGCGCGGGAAACCGCGCGCCTCACGGTGTTTCAGCGGACCCCGATCTGGATCGCGCCGCGGTTCGACTTTCCGTTCTCCGCCGAGCAGCACCAGCTGTTCGAGCGCGATCCGGCGGAGGCGCAAAAGCTGCGCGACGAGGCCTTCGATGCCTACGAATCCTCCAGCTTCGACATCGACGCCGCACAGACTCGCGAGGCGACCGAGCTCGCCCGCAGCTACCTCATGCGCAAGGTGGTCGACCCCGAGCTGCGGGCGAAGCTGACGCCGGACTATCCGGTCGGCTGCAAGCGGCCGCTGATGTCGCGCGAGTGGTACCCGACGTTCGCCCTGCCGAATGTCACGTTGGAAACCGCCGCGATCGCCGAGCTGACGGAGCGCGGTGTGCGGACGGTCGACGGCGTCGAACACCGCGTCGACACCGTCATCTACGGCACCGGATTCAAGGCCGCCGATTACCTCGCGAGCATCGACGTGTACGGAACGGGCGGCCGGCACCTTCGCGGGGAGTGGAGCGCCGGCGCGGAGGCGTACCTCGGCACGCTGGTGGCGGGCTATCCGAATTTCTTCGTGCTCTACGGCCCGAATACCAACGGCGTCAACTCGATTCTGTACATCCACGAGGCGCAGACGACGTTCATCCGCCACATCCTCGACGTGATGGGCGCGCGGGGCGCGCGCACGGTCGAGGTGACCTCCGAGGCGCAGCGACGCTACAACGACGAAATTCAGGCCGCCATGGTGGGCAAGGTCTGGCTGGCCTGTACCAACTACTTTCGGCACCCCAGCGGCAAAGTCGTCACGCAGTTGCCCTATAGCGGCCGGACGTTCTTCGAGCGGACCCGCGAGCTCGTCGCGGCCGACTACCGCTTTGGTTCCTAGCGCGTCGGTAGCGCTGGCCGTGACCGGCGGGCCGGGGCCTCAGGCGCTTACCCCGCACGACGGGTCTGATGGGGGCGCTCATCGCCATTTCGATCTTCATCCACGCCGCGCGCGCAGCGCGCTTTGACTGCTTCTTCGCCGGCACGGCCACACCTTACAGCGCAACGCCGAACGACTAAATCCAGTAGTTGTCGTGGCGGATGAACCATTCCCGGCGTTCCTCGTCGGTCATGTCGGCGAGCATGCTGAGGCCTTCGAAGTACGTTTCGCGCGGCGCCCCCGGCGCGAAGAGCATCAGGACCGAGGCCGGTTCGTCGGCCTCGTTGCGGAAACCGTGGACACCGCCCGGTGGGACGTAGAGGAAGTCGCCCGGATGCCCGTCCATCCATTCCCTGCCGTCGTAGAGCTTCATCGTTCCGGACAGGACGAAGAAAGCCTCCGACATGGCGCGGTGATAGTGCGCCGGCGGCCCACCCCCCGCGGGGGCGATGTCGACCCGGTACAGCCCGTAGTCACCGTCGGTGGCCCGTTGATCGGCCAGGTAGTGGTACCTGGTCCCGACCGTTTCATAGTCAGGTGGCGAGTCCGCGCGCTTGAGCCAGGCGCTGACCTCCGGTTCAGCTTTGGTGTAGCGGGGTGGCGGATACGGCGGCACGACAAGGGACATGGTTTCCAGTTTGCCCAAGTTACGACTCGGCGCTGGCGGTGCGGGCCAACCGCGTCGTCGTCGGCGGTTTACGCGCGCAGCGATAAGGCGGTTGGTGTTCTTGCACTCGGCATAGGCGAGTGCTAAGAATGACGTTGGCACTCGCGACCGCTGAGTGCTAGGTCGGGACGGTGAGGCCCAGGCTGTCGCACGACGACAACGTGAGCCGTCCGTCGCGGGCACTGCACCCGGCCAGCGTAAGTAAGGGGTGGCCCACACGCGTGGGCGCTCCGTGTCATCCCCAATCCGGAGGAATCACTTCGCAATGGCCAAAACAATTGCGTACGACGAAGAGGCCCGTCGCGGCCTCGAGCGGGGCCTGAACGCCCTCGCCGACGCGGTAAAGGTGACGTTGGGTCCCAAGGGCCGCAACGTCGTCCTGGAGAAGAAGTGGGGTGCCCCCACGATCACCAACGATGGCGTGTCCATCGCCAAGGAGATCGAGCTGGAGGACCCGTACGAGAAGATCGGCGCCGAGCTGGTCAAGGAAGTTGCCAAGAAAACCGACGACGTGGCCGGTGACGGTACGACGACGGCCACGGTGCTGGCCCAGGCGCTCGTGCGCGAGGGCCTGCGCAACGTCGCCGCCGGGGCCAACCCGTTGGGTCTCAAGCGCGGCATCGAGAAGGCGGTCGAGAAGGTCACCGAGACCTTGCTCAAGTCGGCCAAGGAGGTCGAGACCAAGGACCAGATCGCCGCTACCGCAGCGATTTCCGCGGGCGACCAGTCGATCGGCGACCTGATCGCCGAGGCGATGGACAAGGTCGGCAACGAGGGCGTCATCACCGTCGAGGAGTCCAACACCTTCGGCCTGCAGCTCGAGCTCACCGAGGGCATGCGGTTCGACAAGGG
>NZ_JAFBAT010000153.1 GCF_019247615.1 Mycobacterium sp.
GCCCGCGACGACATCAAACGAATACGAGACGTATATTCTGTCTGTGATCGCTCAGTGCGTGAAGGCCGAGATGCTCGCGGCCAGCTCATGGCGGGTGGCGGTGAACGCCGGCGCCGAATCGACCGGACGGCTCATGGAACATTTGCATGCGCTGGAGTCGACGCGCAGGGCGTTGCTGAAGAGGATGCCCACGAGCCTGAGCGCTCGGTTCGATCGCGCCTGCAGCCAGTCGTCGTTGCCGGAGACGGTCATCGCGGCGCTCGTCGGTGTCGGCAACGACGACGTGTGGGATATCCGCAATCGGGGAGTCATCCCACCCGGGGCGCTCTCCCGCGTTCGCGCCTTCGTCGACGCGGTCGAGGCGACCGACCATCCCAAGACGGACCCGGACAGCGGCGAGGGGCAGCGGTGATCGGCGGCGAAGTGGAAGTGTTGAACCGCGCGCACCAATTGTTCGCCGGCACCGCACCCGCCCCTGCGCTGGACGCCGGCACGGCGCACTACCTCGGATCGCAGCACCGGGTCGCCCCAAACACCCCTGTGGCAAACGGCGGTTACCGGCTCGCGGCGGAGGACGGCCGCCGGCGGCTGTCGGCGGCGGCCGGCACGGACGCCGAGGCCTCCCGGATCATCGCCAGCGCATACCGGGATCGCGCTCGTGCGGGTGAGCTCACCAAGAGCGTCTTGGACGACGCCCGCGCCGACTCCCTCATCGTCACGACCACACCGATGGCGCGACGCGAGGCGATGCGCCGTCGAGTGGCCCGCCTGCGCGCGCAGCGGGCGCACGTCGCATCGGCTCGGTTACAGGCACGACGGCACTCGGCGGCGCTTCGGGCGTTGCATTACCGGACGATGCACCGCCGCGAGCCGGGTTCGGCAGGCGCAGCGGCGGTGGCGGTTCGCGCCGCCTTGTCGCGACTGGGACGCCCGTATGTCTGGGGGGCGACCGGGCCGGACCAATTCGACTGTTCCGGGTTGGTCAAGTGGTCCTATGCGCAGGCCGGCGTTCAGCTGCACCGCACCACGTATCAGCAGATCAATGACGGGATCCCGGTGCCCCGCGGGCAAATCCGCCCGGGTGATCTCGTCTTTCCGCACGCCGGACACGTGCAGCTTGCGATCGGCAACAATCTGGTTGTGGAAGCACCCTATGCGGGCGCCGCGGTGCGAATCAGTCCGCTGGGCAACAACATTGCGATCCGCCGGCCGTTGTGATGCGCGAGTACAGCCCGGTCATTTTGGCACGACGAAGAGGTTGAACCGATGTCCGAACAAGCGGGACCTTCTCTGGGAGCGATCCAGGCGCGGCAGTCGGCGCTGGTGAGCCAGCACACCGCCGCCGCCGAGGCGGACCGCGCGTTGCAAGAGGCGCTCGCCAGCGCCCATGCCGTAACCCGCGAGAGCATCCGCCGGCTTGACGCCATCGGCGACGAGATCGATCGCGTCGCCGGCGCCCAGGCGGACCTTCCTCTCGACACCCCGTTGGGCGCGCGTGAGTTACGACGATTTCTGGTGGCCAAGCAACGCGAGATCACGCAAGTCGTAGCGGACGCGCGCGAGCTCGATCGGGCGAAAAGTGCTGCGCTGGAACGCCTTCGCGCACAATACGCTGTGCCTGCGCGCTGACGAGGGGGTGACCCGGGATGACGCGAGGGTGACTCCGAGGGTGAGTTGTCGACGAGACGGTTGCTCGGTACTGTCGCCCGGCATGGAGGGGTCGCGACACCCATGTCGACGTATGACGAGCTGATCACCACCCTCCAATACGTGCGGGACCGCACCGGCGATGCGAACGCGTGGCAGACGGGTTTGGCGCCGGACGAGGTGGCTGCTGTCATCATCCCCACCACGCCGCCTGCACGACTCGACGCGATCGTACGCAAGATCCGCCAACAACATGCCAACCTGTTCGGTCCGCCGGCGCCGACCGCCCCGTCCACTGGCCCGCCGCCCGTTGAGCCCGATTCCGGTCGAGATCACGGCGAGGCCGCCGAAGCGATGGCGGGCGCCGAAGCCGCTCTGGCACACCAGAATTCGGCCAGCTCGCAGCTGGACATGCAAGTGATCTCGGCCATCCTGAACGCGCATCTGACGGCCGTCGACGGCAGAGATGCACTTGCCAAGCTACAGCGAGAGACCGAAACCGCCGTTCTGACGCGGTCGGACCTCGACACTCCGGCGGGCGCGCGAGACTTCCAGCGCTTCCTTATCGGGAAGCTCAGGGACATTCGCTCGGTGGTTTTGAGCGCGAGCCTGGATGACACGTCGAAGGCGGCGTTGATGGCCGCATGGACTTCGCTGTACGACGCATCCAAGAGCGGACCGAACGATCCCGGCGATCGCCCGTCTGCTGCGGTCGTCCCCGCGGGCGGTCAACCGGCGACCGACGACGCCGGCACCGGCTGGGATCCGTTGCTGGACCCGATGCCGGCCGAGGATCCCGGGCCGCCGGTCGAGGACTCATCGGGGCGGGCTCCTTCACCGGGTGTCACGCCCGCGGCGATGCCGGCGGCGCCCATGATGCCGGCCATTCCCGGCTTCGGAGCCGGCTCGATGCCGGGCCTGGGTTCGGCGCCCGGATCCGGGGGCGGTTGGGGCGGCTTGCCACTGCCCGGCCTGCGGGAGGGAGGCGCTACCGATCCCGCACCGCGGAGGCTCGACGATGAGCTGCCGCCGGAATCCCATGACGCGCACCGGGGCGATCACGCGGCCTCAGCCGACGACGGCAGCGAACCGCAGAGCGACGACCCCCCCAAGGCAGAATCGCCGCCGCATCCGACGGCGGTGACCCTGCCCGACGGCGAGACCGTGACAGCGCCCAACGCACAACTCGCGGCGGTCATCCAAGCCGCGATCGCCGGATCGTCTATCTCGGATGCGTTCCACCAACAGGGGATTGCCATTCCCGCACCGGGAACCCCCGTCACTAACCCGATCGAGCAGCGGGAGGTAGCGACCGGCGACGTAGGCGTCTTCACCGATCGTCACGCGCTTGCACTGAGTCGTGAGAAGGCCCTCCTCGACGGGCAGATTCAACCCATCGCCGTCGTAAGTGGACCCAACTTCTTAGGCTGGGAGCACCCGCCGGCGCCGGTTGCGCCGGCCAAGCCCGATGCACCGACACCCACCCGGCCGGCAGGCATGTCGAGAACGTGAAAATGGAAAGTCGCCGGCCCGAGCCGGCGGCGCGTGAACAGGAGGCAGGAGATGGCCGATTCGATCCGTGTGGTGCCCGCGCACCTGCGTCAAGCCGCCGAGCATCATCAGGAGGTTTCCGAGTACCTGCGCACCGTTCCAGCGTCGCACGCGGCCATCCAGGAGAGCCTGGACTCGCTGGGGCCCGTCTTCACCGAACTGCGCGACGCCGGCCGCGAACTGCTTGAGCTCAGGCGCCAGTGCTACGAACAGCAGGCCGACGACCACGCCGATATGGCCGAAAAACTCAGTGCTTCGGCGGCGATGTGGGAACAGCACGAGCAAGACGCGGCAAAAAGATTCGGCGGCGTCGTTGACGGCAGTACATGACGGACGCCAATCCGGCCTTCGACACCGTCCACCCAAGTGGGCATATCCTGGTCCGCTCCTGCCGCGGCGGATATCTGCACAGCGTCGCGCTGAGTGAGGAGGTGATGGCAACCGACGCGGAGAGCCTGGCGGAGGGCATCGTATTGACCGCCGACGTGTCGTGTCTCAAAGCGCTGCTCGAAGTGCGGGATGAAATCCTCGCGGCCGGATATACCCCGTCGGCGGAGGTTCCGACGCCGCACGACCTCGATGCCGCGATTGAAAAGCTGCTGGCGCACAAGCTGGGACGCCGCGCCAGCGGGCACTAAAGCGGATCCAGAACCAACGGGCTTAGAGCAGCCAGGTCTTCGCGGCGTCAGGATCGGGCGCGATGTCGGTGGGCGGCTCTATCGGATTGGGGCCGAACAACTCTCGAGCGCGGGCCAAGAGGGCCCGCACTTCATCGAGTTGCTGCTGCAGCGCAGAATCAGCCATGGCTCCACGCTACCCACGCCGTCGCGGTCGCACAATTCAGGCTGAATAGACCGCCCCTTCGATCCCGGTACGCTTATCCCGTGACATTCTTCGGCCGGATGACGGCTCGCCAGCGGCTCCGGAGGGCCACCCGGGAATCACTGGCAATTCCGGCATTCAGTTCGCCCGTTGATTGCACCCCCTGGGTGACCGGCGGGCTTTGGCCCGCCGAGTTAACCACGGTGACCGCCGAAACAGCCACTCTCGCAGACTATCTCAGGGCCGACCTGCAGCGGATCGCCGATAGCGCAAACCGCGAGCTGAGCATCATCAAGCGAGCCGGAATCGACGATCCGGCGCGGCGAGCGGAAGAGGCTCGAGTCATCGGCGACGCCCGCGCTCGCGCCGTGCAACGGGTCGAGTCGACGATCCGCCAGCTGCACGCGGTGAGAACCGGGACACCACCGCCCGTCGGGGCGCGCGTCGCAGACGAGGAACCGGTTGTCAACTCCCCCACCGACATTCCGAAGCCGCCAGCGATTGCGCAGTACGACCGCGCTGCAGTTGGGGACCACGAAGGACCCGAAACCGCGGGCGGACGCCATCGGGCCGCATCCGGCACAACCGCCCAAGAGCGCACCATCGTGCGCGCGCCGCGGGCCGTTGACTCCGGCGGCGCATCGGAATCCGACGACCAGCGGTTGCGGCGGCTGCTCTGGTTCGTGGCACATCAAGAGCCGCGGTTGAATTGGGCTGTCGGCCAGCGGTCCGATGGCACCGTGGTACTGGTCACCGACCTGGCCCACGGTTGGATACCGCCGGGTATCGCGCTGCCGGCCGGCGTGCGGTTGTTGGCACCCGACCGCCGCCCCGGCAGAGTCGCCGCACTGATCGGCGACGGCAGCCGTACGGTGATGTACCGTCCCGGGGATCCGCTGCGCAGGCTCGATGACGTCGACCGGACGGAGGCCTCGGCGCAGCCGCGCGAGTTGCCGCCGATCGCGGACCCGGGATCGGAGCTGAGCCAGGCGACGCACCTGCGCGCCGGATTGCCGCGGCTGGTGCACAGCTTGGCCAGAGCGGCTGCGGCCGGCACCCGTGTCGCCGAGGACGAAATCGACCTATTGCGAGTGCATCTCGATACGGCCCGCTACCAGCTGTTGAGCCAGTATCCGAACGTCGATCCCCCGCTTCTGCTCAATTGCCTGCTGCTGGCCGCCACCGAAGGCGCCGTCACCGCCGACCCCATTTCGGCGAACTACCATCTCGCGTGGTTCAAGAAACTCGGCGCGCCCACGGACGGCGCGTAGCAATCCCCGAAGCAGTCATCGACCGGGGCCCGGGGGACCCGCGAAGGCCTGAGCGATCTGCAACCACCGCTGTGCGTCCGGACCCTGCGCTGTGACGTCGAGCGCCCCAAGTGGGCGCCGCTGAGTCACCAGAAAACAGAAGTCCTCGGCGGAGCCGGTGACTCGCTGGGCGGCGTCCGCGGGTCCCCACGTCCACGTGTCGCCGCCGGGTCCGCGCAGCTCGACCAGGAAGGGGTTGGTCGGCGGATCCAGATCGTTGATGATGAAGGCGTAGTCGCGGGTGCGGACGCCGATGTGCGCGATCGATCGAAGCCGCCCGGTGGGGGGTCGTTTGACGCCCAAGGTGTCGGCGACGTCGAGCCCGTGCGCCCAGGTCTCCATCAATCGTGCGGTGGCCATGGACGCCGGGCTCATGGGCGGCCCGAACCACGGCAGTTTGTGACCGTCGGGAACCGCCAACAGCGCCTCATGCAACCGCGCCCGGGTGACCCGCCACTGGGTGAGCAGCTCGGCTGGGGCGAAGCCCGCAAGATCCTCCGCGCCCGCGTCGACGAAGCCGATCGGGTCGGCCTGAGCATCCTCGAGCACACCGGCGAACGCGTCTTCGTCGGTGACGGCCGTCAGGGCCACCCGGTCGGTCCACAACAGGTGCCCGATCTGGTGTGCGATGGTCCAGCCCGGTGCAGGCGTCGGCTCGGCCCAGCGGTGCGCCGGTAGCGGCGCCACCAGGGCGTCGAGGTCGTCGCTTTCGGCGCGCAGGTCAGCGACCATCGGTTCGGGACCGGCCATCACCGCCTCCGACTGTCGTCGGGAACACCACGCAAGTACCTTAGCGACCGCTCGTCGGTCGGGCCCGCCGCCCGAGGAGGGCGTGCGTGGCCAGCCCGATCAAGTACAGCACCGACCCGAACAGCACGAACGCCGGCGCACGCCCGTCCTGGGGAATCAACGCCGCGGCCGCCGTGATCGCGACGATGAACGCGACCCAGAACAGCGCATCCTGCACGGCGAACACGTGTCCGCGAAGCGCGTCGTCGACGTCTATCTGCATCGCGGAGTCGGCGCACAGCTTGACGATCTGACCGGCGAAGCCAAGCAGGAAGCCGCACACCACCATCACCGGAAGCCGCAGTCCCGCGCCGGGAATCTGAATGAGCGCAGCCGCCATCAACGCGCCGTTGGCGGCGGCATAGCGCCCCCACCGGCGTACCAGGGCCGGTGTCAGGACGTTGGCCAGGAAGGCGCCCAGACCGGCAGCGGCGAAGAACACCAAGGCGATACCCAAGCCCCGGGTGGCGGGCGTCGGAAGGTGGTGAACGAGCACCAACATGACAAGCGAGTTGATACCCACCACCATCCGATGCGCCGCAAGGCCCGACAAGGTGGCAGCCACCGTCGGACGCTGCACGACCGTCCGCACGCCGTGCAGCCATCCGGTGATCACCGCGTACACGGCGGATCCGTGGATCGCGCGGCGCGTGTCGTCGGGACCCAGCACGCGGGGAGCGAACCGGAACGACAGCAGCAATGCGATCGCCACCGGAATCGTGGTCATGAAGACAATCGCGGACGCCCCCTTGTCCCCGGCGCCGACGAAGAAGCGCGGCACCAGCATGAAGTTCGCCCCAAGAAAGGCCGCGATGGCACCCGATGCGGTGGCCAGCGAGTTCATCGCCACCACCTGCTCGCGCGGCACCACGTGGGGCAGCGACGCGGACAGCCCCGAGGCGACAAACCGGGCCAAGCCGTTGGCGACCAGCGCTCCGACCAGCAGCGGTATGTCGCCGGCGCGGACAGCCAAGATGGTTCCGATGGCGGCGATCAGAAGCAGGCGGCTCACGTTGGCGCCGACGAGCACGAGCCGGCGATCCCACCGGTCCATCAGGGCACCGGCGAACGGTCCCAGCAGCGAGTAGGGCAAGAACAACACGGTGAACGCCCGCGCGATCGCCATCGGATCCGCGGCTCTATCCGGATTGAACAGCAGCGCTCCGGCCAGCGTCGCCTGAAACAGGCCGTCACCGAACTGGCTCGCCACGCGCACCTGCAGCAAACGCCAGAAATCGGGCAAACTGCGCACCGACCGCCAAACATCGGCGGGTGCGCGCGAGTTGACGCGGGACTGAATCACGCAACCGACTTCCACAGGGGCTGGACAAGATCACCGCGGCGCAAACGGTTGGCGCCGCGGTACCAACATTACAAATATTCGCCGGCCGGGCTCGATCCTGCCGGCTGGCGAGGCCGAGGTGCGATGATGGTCTGGTGCCGCCACCGGAAGACCCCGAGGACTATGTCGCACCCGCCGCACAGCGGGTGCGTGCGGGTACGTTGTTGCTCGCGAACACCGACCTTCTCGAACCGACCTTCCGGCGCAGCGTCATCTACATCGTGGAGCACAACGACGGGGGCACCTTGGGCGTGGTGCTCAACCGCGCCAGCGAGACCGCGGTGTACAACGTGCTGCCGCAGTGGGCAAAGCTGGCGGCCAAACCCAAGACCATGTTCATCGGCGGGCCCGTCAAGCGGGACGCGGCCCTATGTCTGGCGACGCTGCGGGTGGGAGCCGATGCGGAAGAAGCGCCCGGCTTGCGACATGTGGCGGGCCGGGTCGCGATGGTCGATCTGGACGCCGAGCCGGATCTAATCGCGCCGGTGGTCGAGGGGGTCCGAATCTTCGCCGGATACTCCGGCTGGACGATCGGTCAGCTCGAGGGTGAGATCGAGCGCGACGACTGGATTGTGTTGTCGGCGTTGCCTTCCGACGTTTTGGTCGGGCCGAGGGCCGATCTGTGGGGACAGGTGCTGCGGCGCCAGCCGCTGCCGCTATCGTTGCTTGCCACCCACCCGATCGACGTCAGCCGTAACTAGCACTCGCGCCGCGGTGTTCAGTGGCAGGACTGTGTGCAGATCGCGCAGTTGCCCGCACAGGTAGATGCCGCGGGGCCCTGGCGCAGCGCGAAACGTGCACTTTGCCACGAACCGGTGGCCAGCGTCCCGATGGCCCCGGCCACGCAGACGATCAGCACCACCAGGGCGGTCTGGCTGGCGGCTGCCAACGTCACTACCCCACCGGCGGCGAGCATGACCGCGGCCGCCAGCTGGGTGGGGGCCATGGCGCGCAGTGCCAGCGCAGTGGTGTCAACAGCGCGATGGTGAGATAGCGACCAGGCCCCGAACCCGGCCGAACCTATCGCCGCACACATGCACAGCACACCCGCGATCAGCATGGGCCTCACAATACGAGACCGGCCGCGGGTCCGCTCGCCGGGCTCGGCCTCCCGCTACGCGCCGAATTATCAGTGACCTTGCAAGAAGGAGAAATTCGGCAGTGGCGGCAGCCCGGGCACCAGCGTCAACAGGTTCGGCGTGGGCCGCGACGCGGTGACCTGGTTGGGCACCGTGGGCTGTGCGGGAAGCCCGGCGGGCGCCGCGCCGGGTGTTTGTGCGGGAAGCCCGGCGGGCGCCGCGCCGGGTGTTTGCGGGGGAAGCCCGACCGGTGCGGGCGCCTGGGCGGGCGCCGCGGCGCCGGATGCGCTCACCCGAAACCCGTTGATAATCGCGTCGGTGGCTGGCGCATCCGCGACCGCCACCGCACGGTCGGTGTTCACCGCCAGCGACACCAGATACTTGTCGCGTCCCGATGTGGCGATGACGTTTCGTCGCGAGGTGTTCACCGTCACGTCACCGTCGCGGTAGGTGCCCTCGATGATCGACGACGGAAAGCCGCTGAAGTCACCCATCGACGCATTGGTGGTCTGCCACGCGAGCAGTTTCTGGCTGTCGACGTAGCCGTGCGTGATGGCTTCTCGGGGATCGAAGTCACCGACCAGCTTGTAGACCACCACCTGCGCATTCGACGAGTAAACGCTGCTGCCCTGGCGGTCGGCGATCACCGCAAACGCGTCGGGGACATTGGGATCGGGGACCTGACTCCAGCGAGGCGGCACCGGCAGCGTGATGTCAAGGGCGTTGAAGCCCTGCGGCTTTTGCGCCTCGAGTTTGACGCCCTTCGACTGCAGATATTCGCGGATCGTGCCGAAGACTGCGGGAGTCCCCGCCGGGGGCATGGTGGCCGGGTTGGCGGCGGCCGGCGCGGACGGCGCCGCGGGGGATGCGCCCGGCGGCGTGACGAGCAGCCTGTTGCCAGGAGCCTGGCCGGGGGCGGCGGCCAGGAGGCGCTGCGGCGCGGGCGCCGGGGCGGGGACCGCCGGAGCGGGCTGTGGCGCCGGCTGCAACGGTTCAGCCGATGCGGTGGCGTCCGCGAAGACCGCGACACCGATCACGCCGGCGGCCAGGCCACCCGCGAGTACCCGCATCGTACGGGCGATCTCAATCATCTGCGTCGGTCCTTCCCACTGTTTCGGGTGGCGGCGCCCGTCACTCGAGGTGACTGTAGCCAGCGGTCAAATGCGGTGAACAGGCCTGAAATAGAGCTGGGATGAAGCTCTGACCGGTGTGCAACGCAACCGATATCAACCCGTGGCCCGGCGGGTTCGCCAGGGCCGCCTTATACCCTGTTCACGTGACCGAATCCCCGACCGCCACGCCCGGCAGCGACTCCGGTACCGCGGCGCCGGACCCCGATGCGCCACCGCATCGCTACACCGCGGCGCTGGCCGGACGCATAGAACGCACATGGCAGGGCAACTGGGCGAAGCTCGGGACGTTCAACGTCCCCAATCCGGTCGGTGACCTCGCCCCGAGGGACGGCAGCCAGGTGCCTCCCGACAAGCTGTTCGTGCAGGACATGTTTCCCTATCCGTCCGGTGAGGGGCTGCACGTCGGCCATCCGCTGGGCTACATTGCCACCGACGTCTACGCCCGTTACTTCCGGATGACGGGCCGTAATGTGCTGCACGCTTTGGGCTTTGACTCCTTCGGGCTGCCCGCCGAGCAGTATGCGGTGCAAACCGGCACCCACCCGCGCACCCGGACCGAGGCCAACGTGGTGAACTTCCGCCGGCAGTTGGGTCGGCTGGGCTTGGGCCACGACAGTCGGCGCAGCTTCTCGACGACGGACGTCGAGTTCTACAAGTGGACGCAGTGGATTTTTCTGCAGATCTACAATGCCTGGTTTGACGGCGCGGCCGCCAAGGCTCGCCCGATCAGCGAACTGATCGCCGAATTCGATTCCGGGCAGCGCAATCTCGACGATGGCCGCGATTGGGCCGAGTTGTCGGTGGGGGAGCGGGCCGACGTCATCGACGGCTACCGACTGGTTTACCGGGCCGACTCGATGGTGAACTGGTGTCCGGGCCTCGGCACGGTGCTGGCCAACGAGGAGGTCACGGCCGACGGCCGCAGCGACCGCGGGAACTTCCCGGTATTCCGAAAACGGTTACGGCAGTGGATGATGCGGATCACCTCCTATGCCGACCGGCTACTCGACGACCTCGACGAGCTGGACTGGCCGGATCAGGTAAAAACCATGCAGCGCAACTGGATCGGCCGGTCCACCGGCGCCATGGCATTGTTCTCGGCCGTCATTCCGGGCGGCGATGAGGCCGGCAAACGGATCGATATCGAGGTGTTCACCACCCGGCCCGACACCCTGTTCGGTGCCACCTATCTGGTGCTGGCGCCCGAGCACGACTTGGTCGACCGTCTGGTGGCCGCCGAGTGGCCGGACGGGGTGGACACCCGTTGGACCTACGGTGCGCCGACTCCGCGGGAGGCGGTCGCCGCCTACCGCGGCGCCATCGCCGCCAAGTCGGACGTCGAGCGCCAGGAGAGCAAGGACAAGAGCGGCGTCTTCCTGGGCAGCTATGCGACCAATCCCGTCAACGACAAACCGGTGCCGATCTTTATCGCCGACTACGTGCTGGCCGGGTACGGCACCGGGGCGATCATGGCGGTCCCCGGCCACGACCAGCGCGACTGGGACTTCGCCCATGAGTTCGGCCTGCCGATCGTGGAGGTCATCGCGGGCGGTGACGTTGCTCAAGCGGCTCACGCCGGCGACGGTGTGCTGGTTAACTCCGGCTACCTCGACGGCATGGATGTGGCGGCTGCCAAGCAGGCCGTCACCGCGCGTTTGGAGGCCGAGGGCCGCGGCCGGGCGCGCACCGAATTCAAGCTGCGCGACTGGCTTTTCGCCCGACAGCGCTACTGGGGCGAACCCTTTCCGATCGTGTACGACGCCGATGGACGCCCGCATGCGCTCGACGAGGCGGCCCTGCCGGTCGAGCTGCCCGATATACCGGACTATTCGCCGGTGCTGTTCGATCCCAACGACGCCGCCAGCGAGCCGTCGCCACCTCTGGCCAAGGCCACCGACTGGGTGCATGTCGAGCTGGATCTGGGCGACGGGCTCAAGCCCTACACACGTGACACCAACGTGATGCCGAATTGGGCCGGCAGCTCCTGGTACGAGCTGCGTTACACGGACCCGCACAACTCGGAGCGGCTCTGCGCCAAGGAAAACGAAGCTTATTGGATGGGTCCACGGCCCGCCGAGCACGGTCCGGGCGATCCCGGCGGCGTCGATCTCTATGTCGGCGGCGCCGAGCACGCGGTGCTGCATCTGCTGTATTCGAGGTTCTGGCACAAGGTGTTGTACGACCTTGGTCATGTGACGTCTCGCGAGCCATACCGAAGATTGATCAACCAGGGCTATATCCAGGCTTTCGCTTATACCGATTCGCGGGGAACGTATGTCCCGGCGCACGAGGTCATCGAGCGCGACGGCAGATTTTTCTATCCCGGGCCGCAGGGGGAAGTCGAAGTCTTTCAGGAGTTCGGGAAAATCGGCAAAAGCCTGAAGAATTCGGTATCGCCCGACGAGATCTGCGACGAATACGGCGCAGACACGCTGCGCGTCTATGAGATGTCGATGGGCCCGCTCGAGGCGTCCCGCCCCTGGGCCACCAAGGATGTCGTCGGCGCGCATCGTTTCCTGCAGCGGGTGTGGCGATTGGTGGTCGACGAGCAGACCGGCGAATCGACGGTGTTCGATGGCACCGCCGAGCAGCCGCTGGACGGTGCAACGCTTCGGGCATTGCATCGCACGATCGCCGGGGTTTCCGAAGACTTTGTGGCACTGCGTAATAACACCGCGGTGGCGAAGCTGATCGAGTACACCAACCATCTCACGAAGGCGCACCGCGACGCCGTGCCGCGCGCGGCGGTGGAGCCGCTGGTGCTGATGTTGGCCCCGCTGGCCCCCCATATGGCCGAGGAGCTGTGGCTGCGGCTGGGTCATACGGCCTCGTTGGCGCACGGCCCGTTCCCGGAGGCCGATCCGGCCTACCTGGTTGACGAGACCATCGAGTACCCGGTGCAGGTTAATGGAAAGGTACGCGGACGAGTGGTGGTCGCCGCCGGCGCCGACGATGACACGCTGAAAGCGGCCGCCATCGCGGACGAAAAGGTCCGTGCGTTCTTGGCGGGCGCCACTCCACGCAAGGTGATCGTGGTCCCCGGTCGGCTGGTCAATCTGGTGGTCTGAGAACCGTCCGCGTTGAGGTCATCCTGGGGGTCATCGCCGGCGCGGCCGCAGCACGATTTCGTGGACGTGGCCGTCGGGTGGCGTTGCCAGTGCGTTGGCGACCGTTGCCGCGACGGTTTCAGGCCGCAGGAAGTTGGCGGCGTCGTACTCGCCACCCTCAAACGCCACGAGTTCGCGCTGCATGCGGGAATCGGTACGGCCCGGATAAATTGTGGTGACCCGCAGGCCGGGTTCGTCGGCGCGCAGGGAGTCCGCGAAGGCACGCAGCGCGAACTTGCTGGCCGAATAGGAGGCCATACCCGGCGAAACATTGCGCCCCGCACCGGAATTGATGAAGACGACGTGGCCGCCGGCACCCCGGAGTGCCGGCAACAGCGCCAGCGTGAGTGCCACCGCACCAAAGACGTTCACGGCGAAGGTGGCGCGCCACTGGTCGACGTCGGACTCGGCGACATGACCGGGGATGAATACCCCGGCGTTGTGCACCAGCACGTCGAGTTCGTCCACGACTTCGCACGCGGCTTCGATGTCGCCGGTGTTGGTCAGGTCCAACGGAAAGGTGGTAGCGCCCAGCCGCTCCGCGACGGCATCGAGCCGATCGGAGGGCCGGCCGGCCAGCAGCAGGCTGTGCGTCGCCGAAAGCGCGGTGGCGACAGCGGAACCGATGCCGCCGCCGGCGCCGGTGATCAGTGCGGTAGGCATGTATTCCAGCTTAGGATGGTATCAATCGCGTTGGCCGGCAGGCGCTTTCACGCCTGCTTGCGCGCCGGTGGCTCGCCCGCGGGGCCCGCCGTGGGTTCACCGGAGGCCAGGCGTTGCAACGGCGGCAGCGCCTTCATCAGAGTGTTCAGGTCGGCCTCCGGGAGCTGGCTGAGCATCGCCGCCAGGGCGGCGCGGCGGTTGGCCAGCGACTCGCCATGGACGGCCCGTCCCCGCGGAGTGATGTCGACCAGGACCGCCCGCAGGTCCGAGGGGTCACGGGAACGCTTCACCAGCCCGATCTTCTCGAGCCTGCGGATCGCCACTGTCGTGGTGGGCGTGCGCACCCGTTCGTGCGCCGCCAGGTCGGTCATCCGGATAGGGCCCTGGTCGAGCAAAGTGACCAGGATCGACAGCTGCGCCAGCGTGAGATCCCCGGCCGCCGCCCCGTTCGGGTCCCCGCGCCGGAGAATTGAAAACAATTTGGATAGTGCACGGTGCAAACCTTCCGCAAGCTCAGTCACCTCCGCTGCGGTGGGTTCGATGTCCGCCATAAGTCGGCAGTCTAACCCGATATCGGGTCCGGACAAGCGAGCGTCACCGAGTGGTTATCGCCCGTCAGAGCACTTGCGAGAGGAATCGCTGGAGGCGTTCGGTGTTGGCGGCTTCGAATATCTGCTCGGGAGGCCCGGATTCCACGACCTTGCCGCGATCCATAAAAACGACGGTGTCGGATGCCGAGCGGGCAAAACCCATTTCGTGGGTCACGACCACCATCGTCATGCCGTCGGCGCCGAGGTCGGCGATGAGTTGCAGAATGCCCTTGACCATCTCGGGGTCCAGCGCCGAGGTGGCCTCGTCGAAGAACATCACCTGCGGTGCCATCGCCAGCGCGCGGGCGATCGCGACCCGTTGCTGTTGGCCGCCGGAGAGCATGCCGGGGCGCGCAGCTGCCTTGTGTTTCAGGCCAACTCGGTCCAGCTGCGCCAGCGCCAGATCCCTGGCCGCGTCGGCGGACAGCCCACGCAACTTGCGTGGTGCCAGGGCAACATTCTTCAGCACGCTCAGATGCGGGAAGAGGTTGAAATGTTGGAACACCATGCCGATGCGTTGGCGGACCTCGTCGGGATCGTCGCGCAACACCGACCGGCCGTCCAGGAGAATGTCGCCGCTGTCGGGTTCGTGCAGCCGGTTCAGCGTGCGCAGCAGCGTCGACTTGCCCGAGCCGGACGGTCCGATGACCGCCACCGTGCTGCCCGCCGGCGCCTCGATATCGACGCCGCGCAGCACCGTCGTCCCGCCGAGGGTTTGATGAATACCCTTGGCGGCCAGGGACACTGGTGTGCGGCCGGACGTTCCGGTACTCACGTCATCTCCTGGCCGAAGGTGGTCGCGAGCATGTCGGCGTCGTCTTGCCTGCCGGCGGGGCGGCGCCCGCGGCGAAGCCTGGTGTCGATGTAGTTCACCAAATGCGTTAACGGAATGGTCAATATCAGGTAGAACAGGCCTGCAGCGACGAGTGGTGACAGGCTGCCGGTCTGCGCGTTGAGGTCGCGGCCCACTTGGAACAGCTCCCGCTGATCAGCGACCAAGCCCAAGAAGTACACCAGCGCAGAGGCCTTCAGCAGCGCGATGGCCTGATTGACCAGTGCCGGTAGCACCCGCCGTATCCCCTGCGGCACCACCACCAGACGCATCGCGGCGGAGTAGCTGAACCCGAGCGCACGGGAGGCTTCCAGCTGGCCCGCATCGACGCTTTGGATGCCCGCGCGCAGAATCTCCCCGATGTAGGCGGCGGCCATCAGACCCAGGGCGGCGATGCCCAGCGGGTAGGGGTTCTTGTTGGTCAGCCCGCCCACCAGCGGGCCGATGCCCATCCCGATGACCAGGATGATCACCACTTCGGGTAGACCGCGGAAGATGTCGGTGTAAACCCGTGCGGGCCAGCGCAGCCAACGCGAATGCGACATCCCGGCCATTGCCAGCACCATTCCGAGCGCCAAGCCGATGATGATCGCGCTGTTGGTGATGATCAACGTATTCGGCAGCCCAACCTTGAAAAGCGTCGGTATGGCCTGTCGGTACATTTCCCAGTCGAAGAAGGAATCGCGCAACTGGGTCAGCGTCGACTTCGGTGCGGCCGGGTTGACCGGCTCACGGTGGTGTTTGGCTGCGATCGCCGCGAAGTCCGGCAAGTTCGGCGCGGGGGCGGATCTGGACCCGGGTTTCCAGCCGGGCGGCAATGTCCGGGGAACCCACTGGCAGTACAGCTTCGCCCAGGTGCCGTCGGCGATGACGGCGTCCAGCCCGGAATTGAGCGCATCGATCAACGGCTGGTTGTCCTTGTCGACCGCATAGGCGACGAAATTGCCCAGGCTGAAAGCGTTTGCGACCACCACTGCCGGGTCGCCCGGCCGGATGATGGTCGAAGCCAGGGTGCCGGGCGCCACCCACGCGTCGATCTGGCGCGTCTTGAGGCTGGCGTACAAGGTAGCGAAGCCCGGATACTTCACCGGTTGCAGGTGCAACGTGTCGACGACATACGACTCCTCGATGGTGCCTTGAACGACCCCGATTCGCTGGCCGGAGGCGAGATCGCCGAATTTGTGGATCGCCGAGCCGGGCGGCACCACAAGCGAGAAGAAACCGAAGTCGTAGCCGTTGGTGAACCCGACGGTGCGCCGCCGCGCCTCGGTCGCTTTGACCGCCGCCGAGCCGACGTCGAAGCGCCGGGATGCCACCTGGGCGAGCAGCGCGGAGAAGTCCGTGCTGAAGAACCGGACCTTCAGCCCCAGCTTGTCGGCGATCGCGCGCAGCAGCTCGTTGTCGAAGCCGCTGAATTCTCCGGTCGGATTGATGCAGATGTTAGGCGGAGCGTCCGACAGCGTGCCGACCGTCAGGATGCCTGGGGTACCGAGACCCAATTCGCCGACATGCACTGAGCTCAGCGGCGCAACCGTGGGCGTGGTGTCGGAATCCGCACGGCGCGGGATCGGGTTGTCCGTCAGATCTTTCGGCAACGCCCGTGCGCTGTCCACCCCGGCCGGCGCGCATTGATTCCAGTCGGCGGCCGCGGGGGCAGCCGGTCCGCCCATAGCCATGCCGCATACCATCAACGTCGTCGCGGCCAGTCCGAGCAGCTTTGCGCGGCGCTTGCCGCGCAGGCCCACGCAAAAACTCATCACGGCTACCGTATCGGCCCACCGGTGGCTCGGCCCGTTTAAGAGTGCGGTCAGCGCGCGACCGACGGCTCGTCGCGCGGCGCACCGGTGCCGCCGAGCAGTCGAAGCGGTTGGGAGATGACCGGGCCGATGTCTTGGGGTGCAGCAAACACCCTGCGCCGGAACAGTTCGGCGAGCATCGTCTGAGCCATCAGATTGGACCGGCCGACGCACGCGGCCCGCGCGGCCTCGGGGTCATGCCCGCGTATCGCGGCGGTTTCATCTTCGTAGAACGGCAACATGTCGTCGCGGCTGCCCTGGTAGCTCGTCCAGAACGCCCGGGGAATGAGGTTCTGCGATGCGCGAATCGTGGCGTGCAGACGCGGCCCCGCGTATTCGTCGTTGATGGTGCGGCGGTATTCGCGCGCAATTTCGGAGAACGCCCGCGAGTCCTTGGACGAGCGCAACGATCGCATGAGCGCATCGAGTTGCCCGAGAATCCGGGGGGTGGGGTTTCTGGCCGCACGCGCCGACGCGACGCCGTTGAGCAGGCCGTCGAGTTCATGGTGTTCGAGGACGGTCGCTTCGTCGAACCGCTCGACGAACGCGCCCCGGTGGTAGCGGGTGGAGACGATGCCGTCGTGTTCGAGTTGCACCAGCGCCTCTTGAATCGGCACCCGGCTAACACCAAGGCCAATCGCGATCTCGTTGCGATCGACGCGGTCGCCGCTGCGCAGCTTTCCCGTCAACACCAGGTTGAGAATGTGCGATACAACCTGGTCCTTCTCTTTGACCCCGTATTTCTTGGGCATCCGCCTTCTGCGTCTCTTTTCAACCCGCATCCCAAATCTGGCGCTGAGAGTTTCTCATGACTTGGCGCCCGCGTTAAGGTGTTTCGCGGATGAACGGCAGACCAACGCCGAGCTACCGAATCAGCGACCGTCGCGCCACTTACACAGCGCCTCGGCAGCGGTCAGGTCGTAATCCGGGCCGTCACAGCCGACCGTCAGCAGCGCGGCGCCGAGGCCGACGAGGGTTTCGGCGTTCGCGATGAGCGCGTCGCCTGCAGCGCCCCCGCCGACGGCTGCCGAGCGTTCGATCGCGGCGAAATTTCGGCCCACATCGGCGCAGTGGCGGGCGAGGATCTCCGACTTCGCGGGAAATTCCTCGGGTGAGCTGAAGCTGTGCCAGACATCGGCGTATTGGGCCACCAGTCGCAGGGTCTTGCGCTCGCCCCCGCCGCCGATCAGGACGGGGATTTCCCGGGTCGGTTGCGGATTCAGCTTGGCCAGGCGCGCCTTGATCCGGGGCAGTGCGCCCGCAAGGTCGTCGAGGCGGCTGCCGGCGGTGCCGAATTCATAGCCGTACTCGTCGTAGTCCTTTCGTTTCCAGCCGGAACCGATACCGAGCACGAGCCGGCCATCCGAAATGTGGTCGACGGTGCGCGCCATGTCGGCCAAAAGCTCCGGATTGCGGTAGGAGTTGCAGGTCACCAGCGCGCCGATCTCGATGCGTGATGTCTGTTCGGCCCACGCCCCGAGCATGGTCCAGCATTCGAAATGCGGGCCATCGGGATCGCCGTAGAGCGGGAAGAAATGGTCCCAGTTGAACGCGATGTCGACGCCTAGGTCCTCGCAGCGGCGGACGGCGTCGCGGATGTCGGCGTAATTGGGGGCGTGTTGCGGCTGCAGCTGCACGCCGATACGAATTCGATTCGGGGTCATCTCACCACCGTAGGCTCAGCGCGAGTCGAGCACCCCGCGCAGGAGGTCGATCAGCACGCGCGGTTGGTCGCTTTGCACCGAGTGGCCCGAATTATCGACGACCTGTGTTGTACGGAAATTGCTTGCGCGCCTGGCGAGTTCGGCCGCGTCATCGTCGGTGACGAAGCGCGAGGAGCCGCCGCGGATGAGAGTGATCGGCGCCGAGAGCCGGTCGACGTCGTCCCACAGACCGGCGAAGTCGGGGAAAGTGCGGATGGTGTCGTAGCGCCAGGTCCAACTGCCGTTGTCCAGCCGGCGGGAATTGTGGAAGACACCCCGGCGCAGGGCCTTCACCTCGCGGTGCGGGGCCGCCGCCACCGTCAGATCCAGCATCGCCTGGAAGCTGGGGAATTCCCGCTCACCGTGCATCAGCGCCACGGTGCCCTGCTGCTCCTTGGTCATCTCGGAGTGTCGTTGCAGCGCCGACGGGGTGACGTCGATCAGGACGAGTTCGCTGACCAGCTCGGGGGCGACCGCGCCCAGCCGTATCGCGGTCAACCCGCCCAGCGACATTCCCACGACGAGGTCGGCCGTCGGCGCGTGCGCGCGCAGCATCGGGAGCAGCGCGTCGGCATTCCGTTGGGGTGAGTAGTCGCCGTCTTGACGCCAGGAGGAGTGGCCGTGCCCGGGAAGGTCCACCGCCAGCGCCGGCTCACCGAGACCGACGATCACGGTGTCCCAGGTGTGCGCGTTCTGCCCGCCGCCATGCAGGAAGACCACCCGGGGTGGGGTGGCGCCGCCCCAGCGCAGCGCGCTTATTGTGCTCTCCCCGCCGCCGGTCCCGACGCGCTCGACGGCGGGCAGCGCACCCGTCACGCCGGCCTGCTCGGCGTTTTCGGACAGGAGCGAGAATTCGGACAGTCCGGCCAGTTCGCCTTCGGAGGTCTCGGTCACAAAGACCAGGCTAGCGAGCCGCGAAAGTGCAACTGGCGACGCGTTTCCGCAAGAGCGAGCGTCGTCAGTTGCACTTTCGCGTTGCGGAGAGTTACCCCTCGATGAACTCTTCGAGTTGGGCGCGTGCGATGTCGTCGGGCAGCTGCTGCGGCGGGCTCTTCATCAGATACGCCGACGCCGCAACCACCGGGCCGCCGATGCCGCGGTCCTTGGCGATCTTGGCCGCGCGCACGGCGTCGATGATGACGCCCGCCGAGTTCGGCGAGTCCCACACCTCGAGCTTGTACTCCAGGTTCAACGGCACGTCGCCGAAGGCGCGGCCCTCCAGCCGCACGTAGGCCCACTTGCGATCGTCGAGCCAGCCGACGTGGTCGGACGGCCCGATGTGCACGTCCTTGGTCTTGAACTCGCGCTGCAGGTTCGAGGTGACCGCCTGCGTCTTGGAGATCTTCTTGGACTCCAGCCGCTCGCGCTCGAGCATGTTGAGAAAGTCCATGTTTCCGCCGACGTTGAGCTGCATCGTGCGGTCGAGTTGCACGCCGCGGTCCTCGAAGAGCTTGGCCATCACCCGGTGGGTGATGGTGGCGCCGACCTGGCTCTTGATGTCGTCGCCGACGATCGGCACCCCGGCGTCGGCGAACTTCTTCGCCCACACCGGGTCGGACGCGATGAACACCGGCAGCGCATTGACGAACGCCACACCGGCGTCGATCGCGCACTGCGCATAGAACTTGTCGGCCTCTTCGGAACCGACGGGCAGGTAGGAGACCAGCACGTCGACCTCGTTGTCCTTGAGCACCTTGACGACGTTGGCCGGCTCGGTGTCGGACACCTCGATGGTGTCGGCGTAGTACTTGCCGCTGCCGTCCAGGGTCGGGCCACGCTGAACGGTGACATTGGTGGGTGGTACGTCGGCGAACTTGATGGTGTTGTTCTCCG
>NZ_JAFBAT010000182.1 GCF_019247615.1 Mycobacterium sp.
CCGGACACGAAGTTCGCCGGCCGCAGCGGCAACTCGGTATTCGAGGCCAGCCGCATGTCCGGAAGGCGTTGCAACAGCCGCGTCAGCATGATCGACAACTCCAGCCGGGCGAGCTGGTTGCCGAGGCAGAAGTGCGTCCCGAAGCCGAACGCGAGGTGGTTGTTCGGATAGCGCTCGATGTCGAAGCGCTCCGGGTCGTCGAAGACCTGCTCGTCGAAGTTCGCCGACTCGAACAGCAGGATCATCTTCTCCCCGCGCCGCAACCCCGTGCCGTGGAACTCGGTGTCGGCGGTGACGGTGCGGGCCATGTTCTTCACGGGCGCCGTCCAGCGCAGCATCTCTTCGATGGCGTTGGGCAGCAGCCCGAGATCAGCCGCCAGGCGCTGGTGCTGATCGGGGTGCTGCAGCACCTGCCTCATTCCGCCGGAGAGCGTATGACGGGTGGTCTCGTCGCCGCCGACCAGCAGCAGCACCACCTCGACGATGATCTGGTGATCCTCCAGCCGCGAGCCTTCGACCTCCGCATGCGTCAGTACGCTGACGAGATCGTCGGTCGGTTCTTTCCTGCGGGCCGCGATCATCCCCATCATGTATTCGCTGTACGCGGAGAAGGCCTCCATGCTGCGCTGGATGCCCTCGGGCGAAGCGGTGCTGCTCAAGAAGCCGACCAAGTCGTCGGACCATTCGAGAAACATCTTGCGTTCCTCGGGGCGCACCCCGAGCATGTCGCCGATCACAGCCATCGGCAGCGGCGCGGCCAGGTCCCAGACGAAGTCGCACTCACCGCGTTCACACACCGCGTCGATCAGCGTGTCGCACAGCGAAATAATCTTGGGTTCAAGGTCTTTGACGCGCTTGCGGGTGAAACCGGAGTTGACCAGCTTGCGACGCAACAGATGTTGCGGATCGTCCATCTCGATCATCATCTCGATGCCGTCTTGGTCGGGTCGGATGCCGCCGGCGTTGGAAAACAGCTCGGGCTTGCGCTCGGCCTCGATGACGGCCTGATACGTCGACGCGGCGGCCAGCCCGTTGCGGTCCCGAAAAACGGGTTCGTTCTCTCGCATCCAGTGGTAGACGGCCCGGGAGTCGCCGGCGTAGAAAGCACCGTCGGTGAGGTCGACGTCGGGTCTGGTCGCTGAAGTCACTGTCATGAGATCTCCCGGGCATCGCCGAATGACATCTGGACGTTCTCGGCCGAGCTGGATACCATCGCGCGCTTCGGAAGGCCCAGCGACGCCAGCTCTTTCGCGTAAGGGTGATCACCCAACCGGAGCCGCACCCCCCCGAAGCGGGTGCGCACGCCGTCGAGTGTGTACTCGAAGTCGGTCTCGCACGCAACACCGTTGCGGTACGAGTAGCTGTGCTGCGATTGCGTACGCGGGGTCAACCTAAACGGCAGCCCCCGACGGAATTCCATGCCGATCACCGACTGCCCGTCGATGCTCAGGTCGAAGCCGAACTGACGGCCCTCCCGAATGGTGAAGTCCCCCAAGACTTTCGGGTATCCCCAGATCTTGGTTCCGGCTTCCAGGGTGAACTCCTGGTCGACGGGCAGATGATGGATGAATGCGCCGGCCGACCGCAACGCACGCGGTCCGCTCGC
Organism: Mycobacterium sp.; assembly: GCF_019247615.1. Taxonomy (GTDB): domain Bacteria; phylum Actinomycetota; class Actinomycetes; order Mycobacteriales; family Mycobacteriaceae; genus Mycobacterium. Next base: position 1,607 of record NZ_JAFBAT010000182.1, read on the forward strand.
CGTCGAACCTGGCGGGTTGACCATGACGCTCGTGCCGAACTCGAAATACTGGTCCAGGTCGCCGTCGATGTAATGCATCAGCATCAGGACGACGACCGCGCGCCCGGGCAGGTAACGACACACGTGCAGACCGCTGTAATCGATCAACTGCTGCGCGGCGCCCGCGTCCACCGAGAACATCGCCATGTGCTGCGTCGCCTTGCGGATCCGCACCGGCATGGTGAGTACCCGGCCCGCGATCGTGTGCTGCGAGGCTGTCATCCGGCCAATTTAGAACGCGTTCTAGTCGTACGGCAAGCCCCGTCAGACAAGCGCGGCGACCTCACTGATCTGCTGCGGGCTGCGCCCGGACACCACCATCATCGTGACCCCGGCGGCCTCCCAGACCTTGATCTGCTCACGCACGTAGTCCACGTCGCCGACGATCGCGGCATCGTCGACGAGCTCGTCGGGGATCACCTTGGCGGCCTCGTCCTTGCGGTCGGACCGGAACAGCTTGGTGACGTCGTCGACCACCTCGGCGTAGCCCATCCGGCGATACACGTCGGCGTGGAAGTTGGTGTCCTCCGCACCCATGCCGCCCATGTACAGGGCCAGATAGGGCTTCATGGCCGCGAAGGCGGCGCCACGGTCGTCGGTGATGACGATGTTGGCGGTCGCGCAGATCTCGAAGTCCTCGCGGCTGCGGCGCGCGCCGGGCCGGGCGAACCCCTCGTCGAGCCATTCGTTGTACATGTCGGCCAGCCGCGGGGTGTAGAAGATGGGCAGCCAGCCGTCGCAGATCTCCGCGGCCAGCGCCACATTCTTCGGCCCCTCGGCGCCCAGCATGATCGGGATGTCCGCGCGCAACGGATGCGTGATGGGCTTCAACGCCTTGCCCAGGCCCGTAGTCGCCGAACCGGGCCGCTCCTTCAGTGGCAGCGGGTAGTGCGGCCCGGAGCTGGTCACCGGCGCCTCCCGGGCCCACACCTGCCGCAGGATGTCGACGTATTCGCGGGTGCGCGCCAGCGGCTTGGGAAACGGCTGGCCGTACCAGCCCTCGACCACCTGCGGCCCCGAGACGCCCAGGCCCAGGATGTGCCGCCCGCCGCTCAGATGATCCAACGTCAGCGCGGCCATCGCGCACGCGGTCGGGGTACGCGCGGATAGTTGGACCACCGACGTGCCCAGCCGCACGCGCGACGTCGACGATCCATACCAGGCCAGGGGGGTGTAGGCGTCCGATCCCCAGGCCTCGGCCGTGAAGACGGCGTCGAATCCGGCATCCTCGGCGGCGGCGACGAGCTCGCCGGCGTTCGCCGGAGGCTGCGCGCCCCAATATCCCAGCTGCAGTCCGAGCTTCATCGGTGCCTCCTTCAAAGCCGCCTTGAAACGATTCTTAGAACCTGTTCTACTCGATGGCGTGACAGCCAGTTCGAGCAGCCCGACCCTGATCGACCACCCTGAGCCACCGCTCTCCGCGCCGCTGACATTGTCCTTCGACTACACCCGTTCGGTGGGCCCCACGCTGAGCAAGTTCTTCACCGCGCTGCGTGACCGCCGCATTATGGGAGTGCGCGGATCGGATGGCCGGGTGCACGTGCCGCCGGCGGAATACGACCCGGTTACCTATGAGCCGCTCGACGAGATGGTACCGGTGTCGGCCGTCGGCACCGTGGCGTCCTGGACGTGGCAGCCCGAGCCGCTGGAGGGCCAGCCGTTGGACCGGCCCTTTGCCTGGGCGCTGATCAAGCTCGACGGCGCGGACACCCTGCTGATGCACGGGGTCGACGCGGGGGAACCGACGAAGATCAGCTCGGGCACCCGGGTGCACGTGCACTGGGCCGACGAGACGGTGGGCGCCATCACCGACATCGCCTATTTCGATCTCGGTGACGAACCCGAACCCGTGCCCGAGCCGGCAGGTGACCGGGACCCGGTCACCATGATCGTCACCCCGATCTCGATGACCATCCAGCACACCGCCTCCCACGAGGAGAGCGCCTATTTGCGCGCCATCGCCGAGGGCAAACTGCTGGGCGCACGGACCAGGGGCGCCGATGGCGCGGAAGGGAAGGTCTACTTCCCCCCGCACGGCGCCGACCCGGCCACCGGCCAACCGACGACCGAGTTCCTCGAGCTGCCCGACAAGGGGACGGTGACGACGTTCGCGATCATCAACATCCCCTTCCAGGGCCAGCGCATCAAACCCCCCTACGTGGCCGCCTATGTGTTGCTCGACGGGGCCGACATCCCGTTCCTGCATCTCGTCGCCGACGTCGACGCGCACGAGGTCCGGATGGGCATGCGGGTGGAGGCGGTGTGGAAACCGCGCGACGAGTGGGGTTTTGGCATCGACAACATCGAGTACTTCCGGCCCACCGGGGAACCCGACGCCGACTACGACACCTACAAGCATCACCTGTAAAGGGCTGACCTGCATATGAGCGCTCGCAACGTCGCGGTGGTGGGCTTTGCCCACGCTCCGCATGTCCGCCGCACCGACGGCACCACCAACGGCGTCGAAATGTTGATGCCGTGCTTCGCCGAGCTCTACCAGGAACTCGGCATCGCACGCGCCGACATCGGCTTCTGGTGTTCGGGCTCCTCCGATTACCTTGCCGGACGGGCATTTTCATTTATCTCGGCCATCGACTCGATCGGGGCCGTTCCGCCCATCAACGAATCGCACGTGGAGATGGACGCGGCCTGGGCGCTGTACGAGGCCTACATCAAAATCCTCACCGGTGAGGTCGACACCGCGCTGGTGTACGGCTTCGGCAAGTCCTCGGCCGGAGTACTGCGCCGCGTCCTGTCGCGACAGACCGACCCCTACACCGTCGCGCCGCTATGGCCGGATTCGGTGTCGATGGCCGGCCTGCAGGCCCGCATCGGGCTCGAGACCGGCAAGTGGACCGAAATGCAGATGGCTCGAGTGGCGTTCGACACTTTCGCCACCGCCCGCCGGGTCGATTCGGTCGAGCCGCCGGTCAACGTCGAGGAGCTGCTGGAACGCCCGTTCTTCGCCGACCCGTTGCGGCGCCACGACATCGCACCGATCACCGACGGCGCCGCCGCGATCGTGCTCGCCGCCGACGACCGTGCCCGCGAATTGCGGGAAAATCCCGCGTGGATCACGGGAATGGAGCACCGCATCGAATCCCCGTCATTGGGCGTGCGCGACCTGACGGAGTCGCCGTCGACCAAGGCGGCGGCTCAGGCGGCAACCGGCGGAAAGACGCACAACCTGGACGTCGCCGAGATCTGCGCGCCGTTCACCCACCAGCACTTGATCCTCGCGGAGGCGATCAGAATCCCGGGCCAGACGAAGATCAACCCGTCCGGGGGCGCGCTGGCGGCCAACCCCATGTTCGTCGCCGGCCTTGAGCGCATCGGGTTTGCGGCGCAACACATCTGGAACGGTTCGGCTGAGCGGGTGCTGGCGCACGCGACCAGCGGGCCCGCCCTGCAACAGAATCTCGTCGCGGTCATGGAAGGAAAGAACTGATGGCCGGTGCGGGGGCACACCTGGCCGCGGTGCTTGGCACCGGGCAGACGAAGTATGTCGCCAAGCGCCAAGACGTTTCGATGAACGGCATGGTGCGGGAGGCCATCGACCGCGCGCTGGAAGACTCCGGCTCCACCTTCGACGACATCGACGCGGTCGTGGTGGGCAAGGCACCCGACTTCTTCGAGGGCGTCATGATGCCGGAGCTTTTCATGGCCGACGCCGTGGGAGCGACCGGCAAGCCGATGATCCGGGTGCACACCGCGGGCTCGGTGGGCGGATCCACCGGCGTGGTAGCGGCCAGCCTGGTGCAGTCGGGTAAGTACCGCCGCGTGCTGGCCATGGCCTGGGAAAAGCAATCGGAGTCAAATGCCATGTGGGCGTTATCGATTCCGATCCCCTTCATCAAGCCGGTCGGCGCGGGCGCGGGCGGCTACTTCGCCCCGCACGTGCGCTCGTACATTCGCCGGTCCGGGGCGCCGAACAACATCGGGGCCATGGTCGCGGTCAAGGACCGGCTCAACGGGGCCCGCAACCCGTTGGCCCATCTGCATCAGCCCGACATCACCCTCGAGAAGGTGATGGAGTCGCCCATGCTCTGGGACCCCATCCGCTACGACGAGACCTGCCCGTCGTCGGACGGTGCGTGCGCGGTGGTGATCGGCGACGAGGAGGCCGCGGAAGCCCGCTTGGCGCAAGGGAACCCGGTGGCATGGATCCACGCCACTGCGCTGCGCACGGAGCCGCTGCAGTTCGCGGGGCGCGACCAGGTCAGCCCGCAGGCCGGCCGCGACGCCGCCGCCGCGCTGTGGAAGGCGGCCGGCATCACCAGCCCCATCGACGAGATCGACGCCGCCGAAATCTACGTCCCCTTCTCGTGGTTCGAGCCGATGTGGCTCGAAAACCTCGGGTTTGCGCCCGAGGGCGAAGGCTGGAAGCTCACCGAAGCCGGTGAGACGAAGATCGGCGGGCGCCTTCCGGTGAACCCGTCCGGGGGGGTGCTGTCGTCGAACCCGATCGGTGCCTCGGGCCTGATTCGCTTCGCCGAAGCGGCGATCCAGGTGATGGGTAAGGGCGGCGATCACCAGGTGCCCGGCGCGCGAAAGGCGTTGGGTCACGCCTACGGTGGGGGTTCACAGTACTACTCGATGTGGGTGGTGGGCTCGGAGAAGCCGGCCAAGACCGAGCAGGTCCCGGCGTGACCCGCGCCGAAACCAAGCACCTCGCCCACGAGGCCGGCCGCCGCTCGCGCGAGGCGGTCATGGCCCGCGACAAGGAAGCGTGGCTGGCGGTGTTCGCCGACGGCGCCATCGTCGAGGATCCCATCGGGCCGTCGCCCTTCGACCCGGAGGGCAGGGGGCACCGGGGGCGCGACGAAATCTCGGCGTTCTGGGACAAGGCCATCGCGCCCACCGACAAGATCGAGTTCGTCTTCCGCGACACCTACCAGTGCGGCAACGAGGAAGCCAACGTTGGGCACATTCTGATCACCACCGGCGACTACCAGGTCACCGCGGAAGGCGTGTTCACGTACAAAGCCGACGAGGAGGGCAAATTGGTTGCCCTGCGCGCGTATTGGGAGATGGAACGCGCGGCCGCGAGCGCCAAGAAGGTCTCGTCGAGCTGATCACCACCGTGCGGCCGGGCGCACACTCGATCACCACCGTGCGGCTGGCCGCACGCTCGGCGGCGTCCTAGACGGGCTCCAACCCGGCAATATGCCGCTGCGCCAACTCGCGGTAGGCCTGCGGGTTGAGGTCGATCCACATCTGGGCCCCCGTTCCCGCGATCGGGCCCTTGATCTGAGCCGGCGCTCCCACCGCCAGCACCCCGGCCGGGATCTGGGTTCCGGCCGTCACCAGCGAATGGGCGGCAACCAAGCTGCGCTCGCCGATCACCGCCCCGTCGAGAACGGTGCTGTGGTTGGCGATCAGCGCCTCGGCACCGACGTGAACACCGTGGATGCAACACATATGCGCCACCGTCGCGCCGGGACCGATGTCCACCGGGATGCCCGGAGGCGCGTGCAACACCGATCCGTCCTGGACGTTGGCGCCTTCGCGCACGACGATCGGGCTGTAGTCCCCGCGCAGTACGGCGTTGAACCACACCGACGCCCCCGCCTCGACGGTGACGTCGCCGATCAGGGTCGCGGTCGGAGCCACAAACGCGGTCGGGTCGATCGACCCTCGAAAGCAAACAGCGGCATCGTCCACATATACAGCAGCGTCAATATCGCGAGGTTAGGGCCGCCGTCGTTGCGCCCGCGAGTCCCAAAACTGTAACGTGTTCTAGTTAGGGGACGAGTTGGAGGTGACAGGTGAGTACCGACACCCATGAGGCCGGCGCGGCCGGCATCCGGGAGATCGATCCCGGCGCCCTGCCGACCAGGTACGCCCGCGGCTGGCACTGCCTTGGCGTGGCTGAGGACTTTGTCGACGGGCAGCCGCACGGGGTGGAGGCGTTCGGGACCATGCTGGTCGTCTTCGCCGACTCGAAGGGCGACCTGAAGGTCCTGGACGGCTACTGCCGGCACATGGGCGGCAACCTCTCCATGGGAACCATCAAGGGCGACGAGGTCGCCTGCCCGTTCCACGACTGGCGCTGGGGCGGCGACGGCCGTTGCAAGCTGGTGCCGTATGCCAAGCGCACGCCCAAAACGGCACGCACCCGTTCCTGGGCGACCGACGTACGCGGCGGCCTGCTGTTCGTCTGGCACGACCACGAGGGCAACCCGCCGGACCCCGCGGTCAGGATTCCGGAGATTCCGGAAGCCGCCAGCGACGATTGGACCGACTGGCGGTGGAACAGGATCCTGATCGAAGGGTCCAACTGCCGAGACATCATTGACAACGTCACCGACATGGCGCACTTCTTCTACATCCATTACGGGTTGCCGACGTACTTCAAGAACGTCTTCGAGGGGCACATCGCCTCGCAGTATCTGCACAACGTGGGACGGCCCGACGTGGGCGACCTGGGCACGGCGTACGGCGAGGCGCATCTCGATTCGGAGGCGTCCTACTTCGGCCCGTCGTTCATGATCAACTGGCTGCACAACAGCTACGGCGGCTACAAGTCGGAGTCGATCCTGATCAACTGCCACTACCCGGTGACTCAGGACTCGTTCATGCTGCAGTGGGGCGTCATCGTCGAAAAGCCCAAGGGCATGGACGAGAAGATGACCGACAAGCTGTCCCGGGTGTTCACCGAAGGGGTCAGCAAGGGCTTCCTGCAGGACGTCGAGATCTGGAAGCACAAGGCCAGAATCGACAATCCGCTGCTGGTCGAAGAGGACGGCGCCGTCTATCAGATGCGTCGTTGGTACGAGCAGTTCTACGTCGACGTGGCCGACATCAAGCCGGAAATGGTGGAGCGCTTCGAGATCGAGGTGGACACCACGCGCGCCAACGAATACTGGAACGCCGAGGTCGCGGAGAACCTCAAAGCCAAGGATCCGGCAGAGCAACACTGACATGCCCGATAACCCGGCGGTTCCAGACGTCGATCGGTTGGCCCGCTCGATGCTGATGCTGCACGGCGATCAGCACGACCACGAGGAGCCGCCTCCGCGAAACGTCGGCTCCGGGTCTTGGCCCAAGCCAAGGCATTTCGCTGACGACCCGCAACGCGCAGCCGCCGTCGCAGCTGCCACCCGCGCCGATCGGGAGCGCTACCTGACGTCGGGGCTGCTGCCGGTGGATTGCCGGTTCTGTCACGTCACGGTGACGGTCAAGCGGCTGGGGCCGGGTCACACCGCGGTGCAATGGAACAGCGACGCCGCGCGGCGTTGCGCGTACTTCACGGAGATCCGCGAGTCGGGCGGCCAGACGGCGCGGGCGCGGGCCTGCCCGAAGCTGAGCGACAGCATCGAACACGCGGCCGCGGAAGGCTATCTCGACCACCCGGACGACCACTGACCCGGCCGAGAGTGCGGCCAGCCGCATGCTCGGCCTCGACAGTGCGGCCAGCCGCACCGTTGCCGGGGCTAAAGCCTAAAGCCCGGCGAACCGCTCCTTGACCGCTTCCACGGTCAGCCCGTAGTCGGCAAGCGAGTACTTGTGCTTAGGCGCACGCTCGCCGGATTGGCTTGCGGCGTGGCTCTTTTCCATCGCTGCCCGCGCAACGTCGGTCAGCGTGAGACCGAAGTGCCGGTAGATGTCGGCCACCGTGCCCAGCGGGTCGGCGATCAGCTCGCGGTAGTCGACGTCGTAGAACTGAGCGGGATCGTAGTTGGCGCGCGCGGAGTTGAATCGCTCCAGGCCGCGCGACCAGGTTTCCATTGCGTCCGCACCTATTTGGGCGCCGACGAACGTTTCCGACCATCCCTCCGCCGTGTGCTGGGCCAGCGAGCACATGGACGCCATGATCGTCTCGACCGATCGATGCGTCTGGATCACCAGCGCGTCGGGATAGGTCGCCATCAACGCGTCCAGCGCGAAGAGGTGGCTCGGGTTCTTCAGTACCCACCTCTTGTCGGCATCGTTGAGCCCGATCAGCTGAAGGTTCTTGCGGTGTCGCCGGTATGACGGCGTCCAGTCCTGCTGGGACAACCACTTCGAGTAGGTGGGCAGGTGGGCCAACGTCTCATACGACACCGAATGCAGCGACTGCCGCAGCAGCTGCCAGCATTCCTCCAGCTCGTAGGCGGCCATGAAATGCAGACCGGTGTAGCCGGGGTTTTCCTGGTGGTGCTGGGTGAATTGCGCGTCGAGTTGGCGATACAGCGGGTTGGATTCCCAGGTCTCGCGGGGCGGGCGAGGCTGCGGAAACTCGGCCAGCCACATGTGCAAACCCTGATGCGCTGGGTCGGCGCCGAGCAGCCGGTGCAGCGCCGTGGTGCCGGTGCGCACCAGGCCGGTGACGAATATCGGCCGCTCGATCGACACATCGGCATGCTGCGGGTGTTGCTTCCACGCCGATTCGGACAGCAGCCGGGCCACCAGCGCGCCGCGCAGGAAGAACCGATTCATCTTGCTGCCCAACACGGTTAGGCCGGCCTCCCGCCGATACGAGTCCAGCAGCACCTCCAGCGCCTCGCGGTAGTTGTCGTCGTCGGCGCCGAAGTCGTCTAGCCCGGTCAGCTTCGTGGCGGACACGTGCAATTCGTCGACGGTGCCGACATCGGTGCGATCGGAACGTCGGTCCATTAGTTGTGGTACTCCCCGCAATTGACGTCGAGGGTCTGGCCGGTGATCCCGCTGGACAGGTCGCTGGCCAGGAAGAGGATCGCCGAGGCCACCTCGTCCTCGGTGGGTAGCCGCTTGAGGTCGGAGTTCGCCGCGGTGGCCGCGTAAATCTGGTCCACGGTCGTGCCGTACTTGCCCGCCTGATGCTCGAAGTAGCCCTGCAGCGTGTCTCCCCAGATGTAACCGGGCGCAACGGAATTGACGCGAATCCCCTTCTCGCCGAGTTCGGTGGCCAGCGACTGCGACATGGCCAGCAGCGCGGACTTGGCCATCTTGTAGGCGCCGTATTTCGCCTGCGAGTGCCGCAGCACCATGGAGTTGACGTTGACGATCGATCCGTGCGACTCCTCCAAAGCCGGGGTGAAGGCCTGGATGAGGCGCAGCGCCCCCAGCGCGCTGAGCTCAATCGCGTCGCGGATGTGCTGGAAGCTGGTGCCCGCCAACGGTTTCATCGACGGCACCCGGAAGGCGTTGTTGATCAGCACGTCGGCCCTGCCATAGGACTGCAGCGCGGCGTCGACCAGGTTGCGCACCTGATCGTCGTCGGTGATGTCGGTGCGCACCGCAACCGCCTTGCGCCCAAGATCTATGACCTGCTTGGCAACGTCATCCAGACGGTCGGCGCTGCGGGCGGCCAGCACCACGTCGGCGCCGTCGCGCGCGCATCGACGCGCCAGCGTTGTGCCCAGGCCCGGACCCACCCCGCTGATCACCACTACCTTGCCCGCGAGCATCGCACTCACCCCAGCATCCTGGCCGCAATCTGCTGTTGGCGCAGCGCGATTCGCGCCCGCCACTGGTCTTCTGAAATCTTATTGTGGTCGAAGTACGGCAGCGCCGCCGGTATCGCGTCGAAGTCGACAAGTTCGACGGTGGGCCCGTCGGCCTCCGTGAGCTGCCGCGATACCCGCTGCCAACGGAACTGCAGGAACCCGCGGCGATGCCCCAGTGTCTCAACCCAGTTCGTCACTCCCGGGTTCTGGTCGGCGACCACGATGCGTACCTTGCCGTCCGGATCCGCTTGAGCCTGTGTGTTATTCAGCGAGGTCTGATGGTTGATGTAGTCAAGCGAGATGTACCACATGCTGCCCAGCTGAAACCCGAGATAGGGAGCGTCCGAAACCGGGATCGTGATCACCAGCGCCTGGTCGGGCCGCAGGTCGAAATGGCCGGCCGACGAGTATTGGGTCGCCAGGCCGCCCGGCGTCAACCGGGGCGCGACCATGGTGTTGACCGGGATGTTGAGGTAGAACCATTGCGGAAACGCCAGCCAGGTCTTCACCCGATTGACCAGCTGCTTACCCGCAGTGGCGTAACGCTTTTCGATCATCTGACGGGTCAGCGGCGGCGGTGCCGTGCCGGCGGTGTCCAGCCGGGAAATCGTCAGCGTGCCCCGCTGCGCCGACCAGTCGCCGTACACCTCGCGTATCACCAGCTGCCCGGGGTTCGTCGGCCGGACCCGCCACTCGAAGCTGCCGTCCGCCGCGATCTCGAGTTCGCGGTCATCGAACGCGGCCTGGCTGGCGGGCACATTGTCGTCGGTGTACTCGCCGCCGAGCAGCTGGAAGCTCAGGTCGGTGGTGGTGCCGCGCCTGCCGCTGACCACGTAATCGCGGTCGGCCTGCACGCGGGTCCCGAAGTACAACGTGTCCGGGTTGTCCAAGCCCATTTTCGTGAACGGCCCGGTGCCCGATTGCAGGAACGGATGGTCCCGCTCGTAGTCGAAGGCCAGATGAATGCAGCCCGAAACGCAGCCGGCCAAATACTGCAGGCCCTCGAGCAGGTCGGCTTCGGTCTCGATGTGCGGCGCCGCCGCCACGAGTTTCTCGGCCTCGGCGATCGCTTCGGTGAGCGGGCCGGAAAAGGAGTCTGCGAACACGTCTTGACGCTAGAACGTGTTCTACTTTTTAGTCAATGGCGAACATCTTCGCGTGTCGCCCGGCACCTTTGAAAACTTGAAACCCTCAGCGAACTTGACACCCGACGTTGTTGCCGCCCACCCTCGCCCTGACGCCGACGCCTGACCGAACCGCGCCGGCGATCCCGTCAGCTCCGGCTTCACCGAGGGCTGACGGGATCTCCGCGGGTCACGTCAAGCGCTATCCAATATTCTGAAGAGTCGGCAATGCACTGAACAGGCCTGGGACGAAGGTGCCGAAGTTGTCCAACCCTGAGTCAAAGCCGGCCACAAGTGGGCTTAAGGGGCCAAGCGACTGGCCGGGGAAACCGGTGTTGAAGTAGCCCGACGTGAAGCCGTCAAGGCCGACGGCGAAGGGGAGGGTAAGCGGGCCGAAGGGGGTCGGGATAGTGACCCCCATAAGGCCGCCGCCGCCGCTGACATGGTTCATGATGCCCGAAACATCGCCGTTGAATGTGTTAGTGAAGGGCGGGGCGGAGGTAAGGCCGGTACCGGTGAAGCCGGTAGCGGTGTTGTAGAAGCCCGACATATAGCCTTGCCCCAGCGTGCCGAGGGTCTCTGCGTTTCCGAAGCCGGAGATGTGTTGGCCGGTGTCGACGATGCCCCCGAAGCCGGTGTTCGCGACGCCGGAGTTCCAATAGCCGGTGTTGGCGAGGCCCGAATTCCCGTTACCCGTGTTGATGCTGCCCGCGTTCCAGTTCCCGGTGTTGAGGTTGCCCCCGTTCCCCATGCCGGTGTCGATCAGCCCGGAGTTGAACATGCCGGTGTCTAGCAGACCCGAGTTACCAACGCCGAAGTTCACGCCTGACGGGAAACCGCCTCCGGGTAGGAAGGCGGAGATCGAGCTCGGCAACTCCGAGAAGGGCCTGGTCACGCCGCCCGAGTTCCCGATACCGACGTTGCCCATGCCCGAATTGCCGATGCCAAAACTGTTCATGGTCGGCGAAAGCGGATTACTGCCGGAACTGAAGAGGCCGATGTTGCCGTTGCCCGAGTTGAACAAGCCGACGTTGTTGTTGCCCGAGTTCCCGAAACCGAAGTTGTGGGTGCCGGAGTTGAACCCGCCGTTGAAGTTGACACCCACCTGGTTGTTACCGGTCAGCCCGATACCCATGTCATGGTTGCCGGTGTTGCCGACACCGACGTTGTAGTTACCGGCGTTTCCACCACCCTGGTTTCCGATACCGGTGTTACCAACCCCGACGTTGAAGTTTCCGAGGTTCCCTAAGCCCGAGTTGTAGATGCCGGCATTGCCGAGGCCCTGGTTGTAGCCGCTCGTCAAGGTGGCGCCGCTGTTGCCGAAGCCCTGGTTCCCGAGGCCCCAGTTCCCGCCGCCGACGTTGTACTTGCCGCTGTTCCCGAAGCCCCTGTTGTAGTCGCCTCGGTTGCCGTTCCCGTAGTTGATGATGCCCCTGTTTCCGGAGCCGACGTTGCCGAGGCCGGTGTTGCCGGGTCCCACGTTGGCGCTGCCGCGGTTGCCGATGCCCAGGTTGGGCAGACCGACGAGCATCTGCTGCAGGTTCTGCCCGGACACCAACTGCGCCGCCGCCGCCGACGCCCCACCGTGGTAGCCGACCATCGCTGCCACGTCCCGGGCCCACATCTCCTCGTACTCACCCTCGAATGCGGCGATCGCCGGGGCGTTGAGCCCGAACCAGTTCGTCATCACCGCCCGCACGAACGAATTCCGGTTGGCCGCCACCAACCCTGGATGCACCGTGACCGCCAACGCCGACTCGAACGCACTGGCCACCGCGCGGGCCTGCCCGGCCGCCCCGGACGCCTGCGAAGCGGCCTGGGTAAGCCAACCCGCATATGGGGTGGCCGCGGCCGTCATCGCCTGCGATGCCGCACCCTGCCAAGCCTGACCCGTCAACCCCGAGGTCACCGACGAAAACGAGGACGCCGCCGACCCCAACTCGGAGGCCAGCCCTTCCCAAGCCGCCGCTGCTTCCAACATCGGCGCAGAGCCGGCACCGCTAAACATCCGCAGCGAGTTGATCTCCGGCGGTAACGTCATGAAGCTCATCAGAATCGTCCCTCTCTTCGGCGAGTGCGAGAACAAGAACGAACCTTAGACGGCGAACGGGGCGCAGGGTGGCGTTTTGCTAAACTCGTGTCAGATTAATCGCGCAAT
>NZ_JAFBAT010000191.1 GCF_019247615.1 Mycobacterium sp.
GGCGAACTCTCTGTGAAGGGCAGGGGCCGTTATCAGCTTACGGTCACAACAGGCGAACCGCTTGGTTCTTTTCCGGGACCATCCCCGGCACCCATCTCCGACGCGAGTCGCATCGCCTCCTCGATGAGCGTTTCGACGATCTGTGCCTCCGGCACAGTCTTGATCACCTCGCCGCGAACGAAGATCTGGCCCTTGCCATTTCCGGACGCCACGCCCAGGTCGGCCTCGCGGGCCTCGCCGGGACCGTTGACCACGCAGCCCATCACGGCGACGCGCAGCGGCACGTCCAGGCCGTCCAACCCCGCGGTGACCTCGTTGGCCAAGGTGTAAACGTCGACCTGCGCGCGCCCGCATGATGGGCAGGACACGATCTCCAGCGAACGCGGCCGCAGGTTCAGCGACTCCAGGATCTGAATCCCGACCTTGACCTCTTCCACCGGCGGCGCCGACAGCGACACCCGGATGGTGTCGCCGATGCCGCGCGACAGCAGCGCGCCGAACGCCACCGCAGACTTGATGGTGCCCTGGAAGGCGGGACCGGCCTCCGTGACGCCGAGGTGCAGCGGGTAGTCGCACTTGGCCGCCAATTGCTCGTAGGCGGCGACCATCACGACGGGGTCGTTGTGCTTCACGCTGATCTTGATGTCGCCGAAGCCGTGCTCCTCGAAGAGCGAGGCCTCCCACAGCGCGGATTCGACCAGCGCCTCGGGCGTGGCCTTGCCGTACTTCTCCATGAACCGCTTGTCCAGGGAGCCGGCGTTGACGCCGATGCGGATCGGGATGCCCGCCGCGGCGGCCGCCTTGGCGACCTCGCCGACACGGCCGTCGAATTCCTTGATGTTGCCGGGGTTCACGCGCACCGCGGCGCATCCGGCGTCGATGGCGGCGAAGATGTACTTCGGCTGGAAGTGGATGTCGGCGATCACGGGGATCTGGCTGTGCCGGGCGATCTCGGCCAGCGCGTCGGCGTCCTCCTGCCGCGGGCAGGCGACCCGGACGATGTCACAGCCCGCGGCGGTCAGTTCGGCGATCTGCTGCAGGGTGGAGTTGACGTCATGCGTCTTGGTGGTGCACATCGACTGCACCGAGATCGGATGGTCGCTGCCCACGCCGACGTTGCGGACCATCAGCTGGCGCGTCTTGCGGCGTGGAGCGAGTGTGGGAGCCGGGGCGTCCGGCATGCCCAGGCCGACCGTCATTGGAACAACCTGATCGGGTTGACCAGGTCGGCGGTCACGGTCAGCAACATGTAGCCGACCACGAACACCAACACCACGTACGTGGCGGGCATCAGCTTGAGGTAATTCACCGGCGCCGCGGCGACCATGCCGCGGGCCGAGCGGATCAGGTTGCGGATCCTTTCGAACACCGCGATGGCGATGTGGCCGCCGTCGAACGGCAGCAGCGGCACCAGGTTGATCGCGCCGAGGATGAGGTTCAGCTGGGCCAGGAAGAACCAGAACGCCACCCACAGCCCGTGGTCAACGGTGTCGCCGCCGATGATGCTGGCCCCGACCACACTCATCGGCGTTCCGGGGTCGCGCTGCCCGCCGCCGATGGCGTGCACCAGCGCCCCGACCTTCGTCGGGATCGTCACCAGCGCCTTGCTCACCTCGACGGTCAGGTCTCCGGCGAAGGAGAAGGTGGCGGGTATTGCCGTGAAGACGTTGTAGTGCGTGGGCGCGACCTTGACGGCGCCGACGCCCATGGCCCCGACCGTCGCCGCCTCCGGTTGCCCGCCCTTGGCCTTGGATCCACCGGACAGGAAGCGTTGGGTTGGCGTGACGTCGACGTGGGTGGTGAACGTGGTGCCGTTCCGCTCGACGACGACGGGAATGCTGCCATGCGACTTGCGAACCGCCGCGGCCATGTCGTCGAAGCTGGAAACCGGCGTGTCGGCGACCTTGACGATGACATCGCCGGGGCGAATCCCGGCCAGCGCGGCCGGGCCCGGCCCGCTGCAGTTACCGAGCTTGCCCGGGGCCACTTCCGGGGCGACGCAAGCGGTTTCACCGACAATCGCTTTGGTCGGCGGGTGCAGGTTGGGCAGGCCCCACACCAGCGCTATGCCGTAGATCAGCACCAGGCAGATGACGAAGTTCATGCCGGGGCCCGCGAACAGCGTCGCAACCCGCTTCCACGTCGCCTGCTTGTACATCGCGCGGTCGGCCTCGTCAGGGTCCAGGTCTTCGACGGGGGTCATGCCGGCGATGTCGCAGAAGCCGCCCAGTGGAACGGCTTTGACGCCGTACTCCGTCTCACCGCGCCGGGTCGACCACAGCGTGGGGCCGAAGCCGACGAAATAGCGACGCACCTTCATGCCGGTGGCGCGCGCGACCCACATGTGGCCGCACTCGTGGAGAGCCACCGAGATCAAGATGGCCAGCGCGAACAGCGCAATGCCGATAGCGAACATCATCTTCGCCGCTAGGACCTTTCTAGGACCTTCTAGGACCGTTCTAAGACCATTCCGGAAACCTCACGTTGCGCTCGGGCACGGGCCCAGCGCTGCGCTTCGAGTACGTCATCCACGTTAGCTGGTTCGGCCGCCCATTGGTCGGCAGCGCGCAGCACCTCGGCGATGGTGCGGACAATCGCGGGAAAGCCGATCCGTCCCGCCAGGAACGCTTCGGCTGCTTCCTCGTTGGCGGCGTTGTAGACCGCGGTCATGCAGCCGCCCGTCTGGCCGGCGTATCGGGCAAGCTCGACCGCCGGGAAAACGTCGGCGTCCAGCGGCTCGAACTCCCAGGTCGACGCGGTGCTGAAGGCACAGGCGGGGGCGGCGCCGCTGACCCGGCGCGGCCACCCCAACGCCAGCGAAATCGGCAGCTTCATATCCGGTGGACTGGCCTGCGCGATGGTCGAGCCGTCGACGAAGGTGACCATCGAGTGAACAATCGACTGGGGATGCACGACGACGTCGATGCGGTCGTAGGAAATGCCGAACAACAGGTGGGTCTCGATGAGCTCGAGCCCCTTGTTGACCAGCGACGCCGAGTTCAGCGTGTTCATCGGGCCCATCGACCAGGTGGGGTGCGCGCCCGCCTGCTCGGGGGTGACCGTCTCGAGTTCGCCGGCCGTCCAGCCCCGAAACGGTCCGCCCGAGGCGGTCAGTACCAGCTTGGCGACCTCGTCGGGAGCGCCACCCCGCAGGCATTGAGCCAGCGCGGAGTGTTCGGAGTCGACGGGCACGATCTGGCCGGGGCGCGCCGCCCGCAACACGAGCGGGCCCCCGGCCACCAACGACTCTTTGTTGGCCAGCGCCAGGCGGGCCCCAGACTCCAACGCGGCCAGCGTCGGTCGTAGGCCCAACGCCCCGACGAGGGCGTTGAGGACGACGTCCGCGTCGGTCTCCTGGATCAGTCGAGTCACCGCCTCGGATCCCCGGAATGGCACATCACCGACCAGTTGCGCGGCCCGGTCGTCGGCGACGGCGATATTGGTCACTCCCGTCTCGGCGCGCTGCCGCTGCAGGGTTTCGACGTTCGCGCCGCCGGCGGCGAGCCCGACCACCTCGAAGCGGTCCGGGTTGGCGGCGATGACCTCCAGCGCCTGGGTGCCGATCGAGCCGGTGCTGCCCAGCACCAGCACGCGCAGTCGGCCCGCAGAACCTGCTTGAGCCGTGGGGTTGGTCACCCGTTTATTGTGCCCCCTGACGATCCGTGCCGGGCCCCGCTGCCGGTGTGCCAGAATTCTTCGCAGCAGATGCCGATCGATCCGGAAGGGATTCGCCGTGGCCGGTACCGAGGTGGAGCACTACAACGGCGTCGACGTCGCCGAGGTGCCCTCCGCAGCATGGGGATGGAGCAGGATCAACTACCGCACCTGGTATGCCACCGGGCTGTTCGCCGTCATCTTCCTGTTGGCGATGCTGCGCGGCAACCACGTCGGTCACATCGAGGACTGGTACCTGCTCGGGTTCGCCGTCCTGACGCTCTTCGTCCTGGTGCGCGACTGGTGGGGTCGTCGGCGCGGCTGGCTCAGATAGCACCCGTCGATACCGCGTGGCGGCGAACGCGCCCGCCACCAGCAGCAACAGCGCCCCCACCCACGGGAATGCGCCGTGTTCGTGCACCCAGCCGGCCAGGGCGCCCTGCAGGCGACCGGCCCACCTGATCACCAAGTCCTGATTCGCCGTGCCGGTGACGAGACGCAGCTCGTACGCGCCGTAGTAGGCGACGTAGAGACCCACCAGGACCAGCAGGATGCCGCTGATCCGGTCGACGAACGGCAACACTCGCCGCAAGCGGTCGGCCAGGGACGAGCCGGCAGTTGCCGCGGCGATCGCCAGCACTCCCACCACCAAGGTCAGGCCCGCGACGTAGGCCACGTAGATCGACACCCCGGTGAGTGCCGATCCGCTGCGGAAACCGGCGCCGGTGACCGCCAGAAACGGCCCGACCGTGCACGACAGGGAGGCGATCGCATAGCTGACGCCGTAGCCGTACATACCGATCAGCCGGGAGCGCGCATCGGGCGCCCAGCGCGGGCCCAGCAGCCGGAGCGGCCGGGGTGTCAGGGCCGACCTCAGAGCCGCTGTTAGAGCCGCTGTCAGAGCCGTCAGCTCCCGCCCCGACGACAGCCACACTCCCAGCGCCACCAGCACGAAGCCGATCACCACGGTCCCGTAGGGCAGGTATCGCTGCACCGTCGCCGCCGCGGCGATGGTCAGCGCGCCGAACAACCCGAATACCGTCATAAAACCGAGCGCCATTCCCGCGGCGGCACCCAGTGCCCGCCCCACGGCGGTCACGCTTCGATGTTCGCCGGATGGCTGCCCGCGCACCACGAGAAGCAGATACGCGGGCAGCATGGCAAACCCACATGGGTTCAAGGCGGCCAGCAACCCGGCGGCGAGCGCCAGACCGACCAGGCCCCGGTCCACGGTCAGGACGCCAGCGCGGCGATCCGGCCGGACAGCTCCTGCGGGGACATCGCCGAGGTGGGGTTGTTGACGAACGTCGAGCTGCCGTCCGAGCGGTAGAACACCCACGCCGGCTGCCAGGGAACGTTGTAGCGAGCCCAGATGGAGCCGTCGGCGTCGTTGAGGTTGGTGAAGTTCACATGGTATTTCGAGACGAAGCCCTGCATTGCGGCGACGTCGGAGTGCGCGGCGATGCCGACGAAGGTGACGGACGGATTGGCCGCCGCCACCTGGCTCACGCCCGGAGCCTCTGCGTTGCAGAAGGGGCACCACGGCGTCCAGAACCACAGCACGGCCGGTTTTCCCTGCAGGCTGGCGCCGTTGAACGGGGCGCCGCCGAGCGTGGTTGCCGTGAACTGCAGGCGATCATCCGCTGCCACCGATCGCGGCGCATCGGCAAGCCCGAGTATCGCACCCGCGGCGAAAACGATCGCGGCAAACAGTCTGAGCGGAGATAAAAAGCGGACGACCATGGCACACCTCGTTTGCTGGGTTATGCCAAAGACACGTGATGGTCGCCCGCGTGGTTCATCCAGCTACCCGCCTTCGGCGGCCAGCTGTCCGCAGGCGGCGCTGATCTCACGGCCGCGGGTGTCTCGCACCGTGCACGACACCCCCGCTGATCGAACACGGCGGACGAATTCCCGCTCGACTGCCTTGGGGCTGGCATCCCAGTCGCTGCCCGGGGTGGGATTCAGCGGGATCAGGTTGACGTGCACCAGCCGCCCGAGCGCACGGTGCAGCCGCTGACCCAGCAGATCGGCCCGCCACGCTTGGTCGTTGACGTCGCGAATGAGTGCATACTCGACCGAAACCCGCCGACCAGTCACTTCGGCGTAGTGCCGGGCCGCCTTGAGGGTCTCCCCGACCTTCCACCGGGTGTTGACCGGAACCAGCGTGTCGCGCAGTTCGTCGTCGGGCGCGTGCAGGGACAGCGCCAGCGTCACCGCCAGTTCTTCGTCGGCCAGTTTCCGGATCGCCGGTACAAGCCCCACCGTGGACACCGTCACCGAGCGGGCCGAAATGCCGAAACCGTGCGGCGGCGGCTCGGTGATCCTCCGGACCGCCGCGACCACCCGGGCGTAGTTGGCCAGCGGCTCCCCCATACCCATGAAGACGACGTTGGAAAGCCGATCAGCGAACTCGTCGCGCACGACCGCCGCGGCGGCGCGCACTTGTTCGAGGATCTCGGCGGTGGACAGGTTTCTTGTCAGGCCGCCCTGACCGGTGGCACAGAACGGACAGGCCATGCCGCAGCCGGCCTGCGACGAAATGCACACCGTGTTGCGTTCGGGGTAGCGCATCACCACCGACTCGACGGCGGCGCCATCGCCGGCCCGCCACAACGTCTTGCGAGTTCGGCCCGCATCGCAGGTCACCTCGGCGGCCGCCGTGAGCAGGTCGGGGAACAGGTTCGCGGCGACCACGTCGCGGATGGCCGCCGGAAGGTCCGTCATCTGTCGCGGATCCGCGATCAGCCGCCCGTAGTACTGGTGCGCCAACTGCTTGGCGCGGAACGCCGGCAAACCCAGTTCCGCGACGGCCGACGCCCGGCCGGCTGCGTCGAGATCGGCCAGGTGCCGCGGCGGCCTACCGGGACGCGGCTCGTCGAACATCAACTGCTGGGCCATGACGTGTCCAGTATGGGGTCCGTCAGCGCACCAGGGTGAGCACCGTCCAGGTGGCGACGGCGGAGGGAAGCACGCCGTCGAGCCGGTCCATCAAGCCGCCGTGGCCCGGCAGCAGGCGGCCCATGTCCTTGATTCCCAGGTCGCGCTTGACCTGGGACTCCACCAGATCGCCCAGCGTGCAGGTGAGCACGAGCACGACACCGAGCAGCGCACCGATCCATACCTGCCTGTGGGCCAGCAGGGTCGCGGTCAGGATCGCGGCGGTGATCCCGCAGACCAACGACCCCGCGAAGCCCTCCCAGGATTTCTTGGGACTGATGGCCGGGACCATCGGATGCTTGCCGAACAGGACGCCCACGGCATACCCGCCGACGTCCGAGGCGATGACCGTGATCATCAGACAGAAAACCCGCCCCGCGCCGTCTTTCGGATAAATCAGCAGCGCGGCGAAGGAGGCGAACAACGGAACCCAAGTGGCCAGGAAAATGGTGGCAGACGCGTCCCGCAGGTAGTTGGCCGAGGGCGAACCCTCGAACCGCTGGGGGGGTTTGCTGTTGTCCTGCATGAACAATCGCCACATCATGCAAACCATGGCGGTGACGCCATAGCCCGCCAACGCGCCCGCGGCATGGAAGGGCCAGGTCAGCCACACCGTGGCCTGGCCGCCGAGCAGCAAAGGGATGACCGGAATGACATAGCCCGCTTCACGCAGCCGCCGCACCACCTCGTGGGTGGCGACCGCGATGGCCCCGGAGCACAGAAAGACCCACCCCCGGGGAAAATACAACAGCGTCGCGATCAGGAACGCACCGATGGACAAGCCCACCGCTATCGCCGCCCGCAGATCCCGCCCGGCCCGCGACGTCTTCTTCGCAGGTTGTCCGGCGACCTCGCTATCCCGATGAGCCGGCTCGTCGGCCGGGGCGCCGGCGCCAGTAGTTGCCACGGGATCGGTTGCTGAGCGGCCGCTAGACCTCCAGCAGCTCGCCTTCTTTGTGCTTGACCAACTCATCGATCTGGGCGACGTACTGGTGCGTGGTCTTGTCCAGGTCCTTCTCCGCGCGACCGACCTCGTCCTCGCCGGCCTCGCCGTCCTTGCGAATGCGGTGCAGTTCCTCCATTGCCTTGCGACGGATATTGCGCACCGAGACGCGCGCCTCTTCCCCCTTGTGCTTGGCCTGCTTGACCAGCTCCCGTCGACGCTCCTCGGTAAGCTGCGGAACCGCCACCCGGATCAGCGTGCCGTCATTGGTGGGATTCACCCCTAGGTCTGAGTTGCGGATCGCCGTCTCGATCGCGTGCAGCTGATTGGCTTCGTACGGCTTGATGACGACGAGTCGCGCCTCGGGGACGTTGATGCTGGCCAGCTGGGTGATGGGGGTGCTGGTGCCGTAGTACTCGATCGCGATCCGCGAGAACATCCCCGGATTGGCGCGGCCTGTGCGGATGGTTGACAAGTCGTCACGGGCCACCGATACGGCCTTCTCCATCTTCTCTTCCGCATCGAAGAGAGCCTCCTCGATCATTGGCCCTGCTCCTCTCCCCCGCAAGCGGGTAATACCCCACATCAATGCTGATAGTGGCATCGTCGCGAGCGCGGATCATCCCCTAGGTGGTGACCAGCGTTCCGATCTTCTCACCTGCGACCGCTCGGGCGATATTGCCATTGGTAAGCAGGTTGAACACCAGGATGGGCATGCCATTGTCCATGCACAGACTGAACGCCGTGGCATCCGCCACTCTCAGCCCGCGATCGATGACCTCACGGTGACTGATGGCGGTGAGCAGTTCGGCCCGCGGATTCACCCTCGGGTCCTCGGCGAACACACCATCGACGGCCTTGGCCATCAGGACCACGTCAGCGCCGATCTCCAGGGCGCGCTGCGCGGCCGTGGTGTCGGTGGAGAAGTACGGCAACCCCATACCGGCGCCGAAGATCACCACCCGGCCCTTTTCCAGGTGACGCACCGCCCGCAGCGGGATGTACGGCTCGGCCACCTGTCCCATGGTGATCGCGGTTTGGACGCGGGTAGCGATGCCCTCCTTCTCCAGGAAGTCCTGCAGCGCGAGGCTGTTCATGACGGTGCCGAGCATGCCCATGTAGTCCGAGCGGGTGCGCTCCATGCCGCGCTGCTGAAGCTGTGCGCCCCGGAAGAAGTTGCCGCCGCCGATCACCACGGCTACCTGCACACCGCCCCGGACTACCTCGGCGATCTGCCGAGCGACCTGTGCCACCACGTCGGGGTCGAGCCCGACCTGCCCGCCACCGAACATTTCGCCGCCGAGCTTGAGTAACACCCTCGAGTACTTGCTTCGACTCGCCTGGGCCGCCCCGCCGGCGATCTCGGGATCCGTCATCAGACTCCTCGCATGACAGCGCCATCCCGGGCGACCTCACCCGGAACGGCATTTCACATCCTGCCTCATCGCAGCACAATCCCGCGTGCGCGGGGTGCATTATCTGCGCAGTTGACCGTCCGCACGGCGCGGCAAAACGACGGATGCGCCGTCAAGTACTTCGCCGCCCGACGCGACGCCCGATGTTTGAGCCGGTGGGGGCTTGGGGAATCCGCACCAACGCGGGGGCACCACGGTCTTGAGCATTGAGGACCTGCCCCTCCGTGCGACGGGGCCGATCGATCGTTTCGATCGGCACTGAGTGCGAATTGCCAAGCAGGTACGCCAATGAGGGAGGAACTGATCCATGGCGGACAACAACTCGGGACCGGCTGAAGCCGTCAAGGGCGTCGTCGAGGACGTCAAGGGCAAGGCCAAGGAAGCTGTTGGCGCGGTGACCGGTCGCGACGACCTCACCCGCGAGGGCCAGGCCCAACAGGACAAGGCGGAGGCACAGCGCGACGCCGCGAAGAAGGAGGCCGAAGCAGAAGCGGCCCGCGGTGGCGCCGAGGCGGCTGAGCAGCGCCAGAAGTCCAACCAATAACTTGTCATAACTTGTCGCGAGGGTGGGTCCGGTCCGTGCAAACGGACCGGACCCATCGACGTTGCGGGCCCGACAAACAGTCCAGCGCGTTCGACTGGCCCGGTCTCCCCGATTCCGTAGATCGGGAAGATCGTTTGCGTAAATTGGCTCCGAGCGGGTATATGGCGTTGCGCTGCGGACATCTCCTGGTGGGGTGCCTATGGGTGGGAGCGGCACCGGCCTCAGAGGGTTTTGGAGATGTCGTTGCACGTTCTACTGCTTTCCGATGACGACAATTTCGACTCGGTTTTGCCGACCCTGAAGGCGTTCGGCCGCACCTTGCGCATCGGTCACCTCACCGACGGCGCCGGCGAGCGTGGCGAGGCCGCCGACGTTGCGATCGTCGACGCGCGTGCCGACCTGGAGGCCGCCCGTGCCGCCTGCCGGCGGCTGGCCTCGTGCGCCCCGGCGACCGCGGTGGTGGCCGTCGTGGAACCGACAAACTCCGCTTCCGTGGGCGTCGACTGGCATTGCGACGATGTACTGTTGCCCACCACCGGATCCGACGAGTTGCAGGCGCGGCTGCGGACGGCGATCACGCGCAAGCGCACCGCCCTGGACGGCACCTTGAACTTCGGCGATCTTGTGCTGCACCCGGCCAGCTTCACCGGCGCGCTCGGCGGCAAAGACCTGGCCCTGACGCTTACCGAATTCAAGTTGTTGCATTTCCTTGTGCAGCACGCCGGCCGGGCCTTCAGCCGCACCCGGTTGATGCACGAGGCCTGGGGATACGACTGCAACGGCCGGGTGCGAACCGTGGACGTCCACGTGCGACGGCTACGCGCCAAGCTGGGCGCCGAGCACGAATCGATGATCGACACCGTCCGCGGTGTGGGTTACATGGCGCCGACGCCGCCGCGACCCGAATGGATTCTCGGCGCGCGCGGTCACGCAAAGAGCGGCAAAGCCCGCTTCCGTGCCAGCGCGTCCATGCCTTGCTGAATGGCGTCTTCGACCTCGTGGTACTTGCGGTCGACGTACGCGTCATCGTCTGCACGCGCGGGATCGTTTTCGACCTCGACCGCCGGCATGAACCGGGTCCTGATCTTGGCCGGCAACGGCAGCTGCGGCAGCGCCGCCGGCGCGATCCCCCACGGCAGGGAGAACGCCACCGGAAAGACCTTCAGCCGCAGCAGGCGGTCGAGTCCAAGCGCCTTCGACAGGCGATCGCCCCTGATCAACACGGGCATCGCGTCGGCGCCGCCGACGGTCGCGATCGGCACGATCGGCACGCCGGCCCGAATCGCCATCTTGACGAATCCCTTTCGCCCGGCGAGATTCGCGCGATCGCGCTCGATCCACGGGCGCAGCGAGTCGACTTCCCCGCCGGGCCACAACGCCACGTCGCGTCCCTCCGCCAGGGCCGTGGCAATGGCGTCGGGGGCGGCGGGAAGCACACCCATCGACCGGAAGTAGTGCCCGAAAACCGGGATGGCCATCAAGGCGTCGTGTGCCGTGCCGTGCAACGGACGGACCTGCCCGAAGCGCCGCCACCACTCCAGGCCCACGGTCCACGCGTCCCACACGAACGGGGCGCCGGAGTGGATCCCGATTAACAGCGTCGGCGGGGGAGGAATGTTCTCCCAGCCGTCGATCTCCATGCGGAACCAGTAGTCCACCAGCAGGTTCCACAGAAACTTCTGGCGCTGCAGCGCCGCTTCGTCGGGGCCACTGAGGTCCCACTTGCCGGCCCGCTCGGCGACCCAGCCGCCGATCCCACCGTCCTGCTTGCTGCGCCGCTCGTCCATGGTCACCCGCGCCCGCTTGGCGTGGAGCTTTGCTTGCGCTCGTACTTCGGCTGGTCTGTGATCGGGATTACTCATGGTGGTTCGGGTACCCGGTTGGGGCGCGCAAGATTCCTCAGAACGCAAATCTCCCCGTGCCGCGGGTGCGGCACGGGGAGAGATCGGCTATCCGGTCAGGCGTGGGTGGCCGGAGCCGGCGGTGCACCAGGCGCCGGGCTGCTCGGCACGCCAGGTGCCGGGCTGCTCGGTGCGCCAGGTGCGCTCGGCCCGGAAGCCCCCGGCACGTTCGAGGTCCAGATCAGGATGTCCTGCAACCCGTCGTTGTAGACGACGCCGTTCGGCGGTGCACCGGTCACGTCGAAGTACAGCGTGCCGGTCGACTCGCTACCCTGCGGGATGGGGGCGGGGTTAAGGCCATTAGGGACCTGCACCTTGTCGATCACCCGGTAATTCTGACCGTTGGGCCCCCGGGCGATGAAGTCGTTGACCATCGGGGTGACCATGCCACCGTCCGACCTGGCGGTGATGTCCGCCTGGTAGAGCGTCCCCTTCGGCGTGTAGCCCGGAATCGCCACGTTGCTGGGCCTCAGATTGCTCACGGTGTAATTGGTGACCAGCGGCCCGTCAATAAGCTGTTCGCTGGCGCCGAAACCCTGGATGTTGGGGGGCGCGGCGGAAGCGGTCGCCGCCGCGAAAATGGCTGCCGCAGCTATTCCCCCGGCCGCAACAGCAGTCTTTACAGCGGTTGTGGTGACCTTCATTCTTATTTATTCCTTTCGTGTCCAACGGTCGCCCTACCTTCAGGCGACAACCACACCCACTGCGCATAACCAGTCGGCGTCGACGCTAAACACGCGCCGTCATGGCCTCGGCCGCCGAAAGGTGAGATTAATCCTCCCCCGAGGGGGTAGCCGCAGGCGAATGGGACATCGGCTCGTCAGTGGACCGGCTCATCACCGAAGCGGGAATTGCACGGACCACGCTCCTCGAGAGGCCCGACACTTTGAATCCTCAAGCCGCTGGCTTGAATCACGAAAGGGGACCTGACAATGGGCTTTGCGGCGCAACAACAAACCGTTCCGGGCGTGCAGGCTCGAATGGACCCTGTTCCTGACTGCGGCGAAGAGAGTTACCGGGGTTCGGGAAAGCTCACGGGGAAAAAGGCGATCATTACCGGCGGCGACAGCGGCATCGGCCGCGCGGTGGCTATCGCGTTTGCCAGGGAGGGCGCCGACGTGCTGATCTCCTACCTCAACGAAGACGATGACGCGCGCGACGTCGCCCGCTATGTCGAAGACGCAGGCCGCAGTTGTGTGCTGGTCCCCGGGGACCTCTCCGACCCGGCCCACTGTCGAGCGGTGGTCGACCGCGCGATCCGCGAATTCGGCCGGATCGACATCCTCGTGAACAACGCCGCCTACCAGATGATGCGCAAGAGCCTCGAAGAGATCAGTGACGAGGAATGGGATTACACCTTCCGCCTCAACGTCGGCGCCTACTTCTACCTCGCCAAGGCCGCCGTGCCCCACATGGGGCCCGGATCGTCGATCATCGGCAGTTCCTCCGTCAACTCCGACAATCCCAACCCCACTCTGCGCCCTATGCGGCGACGAAGGCGGCGATCGCCAACTTCTCGGCCAGCTTGGCTCAGCTGTTGGGCGACAAGGGGATTCGAGTCAACAGCGTGGCACCCGGTCCGATATGGACACCCCTCATTCCCTCGACGATGCCGGCGGAAAGCGTGGAATCCTTCGGCGACAACGTGCCGCTGGGCCGTGCCGGCCAGCCGGTCGAGCTCGCCCCGATCTACGTGCTCCTGGCCTCGGACGACGCGAGTTACATCTCCGGAGCTCGGGTCGCCGTGACCGGCGGACGGCCGATCCTCTAGGCACCGGTCAGCGGGCGCGCAGCCGCCGGTTCTGCGTCTTGATCGCCTCGACCAGCTCCGACTTGTTCATCGCCGACCTGCCGCGCACGCCTATCCGGCGCGCCACGTCGAGCAGGTGCTTTTTGCTGGCATTGGCGTCGACGCCCTCGGCGGACCGGCCGGTGTTTCGCGGACCGCCGCCCTCGGCCAGCTCGTCGGAGGGACCGTTGCGCTCCTTGGGCTCCCAGTGGTCACCGACCTTCTCGAAACTGTGCTTGACGGCGGCGTACGCCACGCGGTGGGCGCGCTCCTCGTCACCGTACTGTTCGGCGGCCGAGTCGTGGGCCTTGGCGAACGTGCGTTGCGCCTTGGCCTCGGAGCGCCGCAGGGTGCTGGGCAACTCGCTCTGCTTCGCTTTGCCGTCTTTCGTCGTCTTGGGCATCGTCAGCCCTCGGCGATCTGTTGGGCCCTCGCATAGGCGAGCTGCAAGAAGTCGGCCCCCGCCAGGGCGGTGAAGGTGCCCGCGACCAGGCGGGTAACCCTCGGCGCGAAGATCAGCCCGATCACGAACGCGGTAGCCACCCACATATCCAGGCAGAAGGGGCAAGTCAGCAGTTCCCCCAGGCTGTGGCGCAGAGCACTTTCGTGCCGGGTTTCTTCCATTACCTCGGCCGGGCCGCCCGCGCCCGCATAGTGGACGAACGGCGCCCGCAACGGGCTGGTCACCGCATCTTTGGATATCGTGCGCGACAGCTTATGTGTGCCGACGGTGACCGTCAGGAGATCCTGGACGCTCCAGCGCTGAGGCAACTTCCGCCCCGTGGCCGCGGCGGTCACGCCGACGAGCGCCACCAGGACACCGTAGACGACCAGGACTATCGAATAGCCCTCCAGCGGTCGGGGGTTGTCCCCGCGGTAGGCGTTGGCTTCGCGCCGCGCCCGTCCGGCGACTCCCTCGGTGACTCGGGTGCCGTTGCCCATGGATTCTCCTCACGTGTCGGAATCCCTGTGGGTTACCCGTTCGGGCGCCCGGAAATCACGATGTTGGGGCATCGCTGACAGGTGTACGCCCCAACAACCGCGTTATGTCAATATCACTGACATGGTTCACGCGGAAGACGCTCCCCTTGGTTACCTGCTCTACCGTGTGAGAGCCGTTCTGCAGCCGGAGGTGTCCGCCGTGCTGAATCCGCTCGGCCTGACCCTCCCCGAATTCGTTTGCCTGCGCATCCTGTCGACGTTCCCGGGGATGTCCAGCGCCGAACTGTCCCGGCACACCAACGTCACACCACAGGCAACGAACACGGTGCTGCGCAAGCTGGAAGACATCGGCGCCGTGGAGCGGCCGGCGTCGGTGCCCTCGGGCCGCGCCCTCCCCGCCACGCTCACCTCTCAGGGTCGCGCTCTGCTGAAACGGGCGGAGGGGGCCGTCCGCAACGCCGACGCACGCATCCTGGGAAAGCTGACAGCTGCCCAGCAGCGCGAGTTCAAACGCATGCTCGACAGGCTCGGATCCGACTGAGTCAGTAGCCGGCCTGGATGCGGGCCCACGGTCTGGCGTCTTCCAGTTCGTAGGCCAGCTCCAGCAGCAGCGACTCCTGCCCCACATCGGCCGAAAACATCATGCCGAGCGGCATGCCGTGGGCGGATTGAGCCAGTGGCAGGGAAATCGCCGGTTCGCCGGTGACATTGTGCAACGGGGTGAACGCCACCCAGTCGGTCAGCCGGTCGATGACCTGCTGGTAGTCGGTGGGAGCCAGGTGCCCGATGGGGGGTGTTTCGTCGGCGAGCGTCGGAGTGAGCACCGCGTCATAGGTGCGAAAGAGTTGCGCGGTGCGCCTGCGTATTCTGCGCAGGCGCACGATGGCCAGCGGGAGCCGGTGGATGTTGCGGCCGGTGTGCCGCTCGAGGCCGAGCGTCAGGCTGTCCAGCCGAGTGCGGTCGAACGTGCGGCCGAACATGCGTGGGCCGGTGCGAACTTGCGCGAGCGCCAGAAAACCCCAGTAGAGGATGAAGTCCTCCACGAAAGTGGAAGGGACCGGCGGCTTTTCGAGGTACTCGACGCGATGGCCGAGTTCCTCGAGCAGACCCGCCGCCTTGCACGTCAGCTCGCGCACCTGCGTACTGCACTCGCGCTGCACCGATCGGGTCACCACCGCGATCCGCAGCCGCTGCCGGCCGGGGCCGGTGACGTCCCCGACGGGCGCCAGCTTGCGGTTGCGCCAGACGCGCTCGGCCTCCCGGTAGAACGCCGCGGTATCGCGCACCGATCGGGTGAGGACCCCGTTGGCGACGATGCCCACCGGCATGCGCCGCAGCGCGGCATCCAATGGCAGCCGTCCGCGCGACGGCTTGAGGCCCACCAGCCCGTTACAGGACGCCGGGATGCGGATCGAGCCGCCGCCGTCGTTGGCGTGCGCGATCGGCACGACGCCCGCCGCGACGAACGCGCCCGACCCCGACGACGACGCGCCGGCGCTGTAGTCGGTGTCCCACGGATTGCGGACCGGTCCCAGCCGGGGGTGTTCGGCGGAGGCGCTGAACCCGAACTCCGACAACTGCGTCTTGCCGAGGGGCGCCAGCCCGGTGGCCAGGTACAGCCGGGTGAATTCGCTGTCGGAGGTGGCATTCCACGGAGTCCAGGCGTCGGTGCCGTGCATCGTCGGCTGGCCGGCGACGTCGACGTTGTCCTTGACGAACGTCGGGACGCCACTGAAAAACGGGCATACGCCAGTCACCGGCCGACGGGCCGCGGCCCGCGCCTGCTCGTATGCCTTGTGCGCCGACGCGTTGAGGACGGGGTCGACGGCCTCGGCACGCGCGATGGCGGCCTCGGTCACCTCGGCCCGGTCGAGCCGACCGGCCCGGATCGCCTCGGCGAGACCGACGGCGTCCAGCTCACCCAGCGCGTCGTCACCGAAAGCGTGGACGTGTCGCATAGCGACGACGCTAGCCGCTCGCTGTCGGTGGCCTAGGCCTGGCCCACCTCGAAGCGTACGAACCGGGTCACCGTCACACCGGCCTCGTCGAGCAGGGCCTTGACGGTCTTCTTGCTGTCGGATACCGACGGCTGCTCGAGCAGAACAGCATCCTTGAAGAAGCCGTTCAGCCGGCCCTCGACGATCTTCGGCAGCGCCTGTTCCGGCTTGCCTTCCGCCTTCGCGGTCTCCTCGGCGATGCGGCGTTCGCTGGCCACGACGTCCTCGGGCACATCCTCGCGCGACAAGTACTTGGCCTTCAGCGCGGCGATCTGCAGTGCGGCAGTGTGCGCGGCATCGGCGTCGTCGCCCTCGAACTCGACCAAGACGCCGACGGCCGGCGGCAGGTCGGCGGCGCGCTTGTGCAGGTAGGTCTCGACCTCGCCGTCGAAGTACTGCACCCGGCGCAGCTCGAGCTTCTCGCCGATCTTGGCCGAAAGCTCGGCGATGGCCTCCTCGACGGTCTTATCGCCAAGCTTT
>NZ_JAFBAT010000325.1 GCF_019247615.1 Mycobacterium sp.
AGTGTTCGCCGGGCCCTGCCCGGCCACCAGACGCAAAATCGCACAAAATGCCATGCGCGAGTGCGATTTTGCGTCTGCTCGCGAGGGGGTGATGACCCCTAAATCGCCGGGCCCAGTAGGTCGTCGGCGTCGCGGATGATGTAGCCATAACCCTGCTCCGCCAAGAACCGCTGACGGTGCGCGGCATATTCGGCGTCCAGGCTGTCGCGCGCCACCACGGAATAGAAGACGGCTCCGCCTCCGTCGGACTTGGGCCGAAGCAGACGGCCCAGCCGCTGGGCCTCCTCCTGGCGCGAGCCGAACGTTCCCGAAACCTGCACGGCCACAGATGCTTCCGGCAGATCGATGGAGAAGTTGGCGACCTTGGACACCACCAGGGTGGACACCTCGCCGCGGCGGAAGGCGTCGAAGAGCGCTTCGCGTTCCTTGGTGGAGGTAGATCCCTGGATCACCGGGGCGTTGAGCTCGGCGCCTAGCTCGTCAAGCTGGTCGAGATAGGCGCCGATCACCAGGGTCTGCTCGCCGGGGTGCTTTTCCAGAATCGATTTGACCACAGCGATTTTCGTGTGCACCGTCGAGCACAGCCGGTACCGCTCTTCCGGCTCGGCGGTGGCGTACATCATTCGCTCGTTGTCGGTCATGGTGACCCGCACCTCGACACACTCGGCCGGCGCGATCCAGCCCTGGGCCTCGATGTCCTTCCAGGGAGCGTCGTAGCGCTTGGGGCCGATCAGGGAGAACACGTCGCCCTCGCGGCCGTCTTCGCGGATCAACGTGGCGGTCAGGCCCAGCCGGCGCTTGGACTGCAGGTCTGCGGTCATGCGGAACACCGGCGCCGGCAGCAGGTGAACCTCGTCGTAGATGATCAAACCCCAGTCGCGACTGTCGAACAGTTCCAGATGCCGGTACTCGCCTTTGGTCCGGCGGGTGATCATCTGGTACGTCGAGATGGTGACGGGCCGGATTTCCTTGCGTTCGCCCGAGTATTCGCCGATCTCGTCCTCGGTCAGCGAGGTGCGGGCAACCAGCTCGCGCTTCCATTGCCGCGCGGCGACGATGTTGGTGACCAGAATGAGCGTCGTCGCACCGGCCTTCGCCATCGCGGCCGCGCCGACCAGGGTCTTGCCGGCGCCGCACGGAAGCACGACCACCCCCGAGCCGCCGGACCAGAACGAATCCGCGGCCATCTGCTGGTAGTCGCGCAGTTCCCACCCGTCCTGGCGCAGGCTGATCAGGTGCGCCTCACCATCGACGTAGCCCGCCAGATCCTCTGCGGGCCAACCGATCTTGAGCAGCATCTGCTTGACGCGGCCGCGTTCGCTGTTGTGGACCACGACGGTGTCGTCGTCGATTCGCTCGCCCAGCATCGGCGCGATCTTCTTGTTGCGGAGCACCTCCTCGAGCACCGCACGATCAATGCTGACCAGCGTTAGGCCGTGCGCCGGATGTTTGACCAACTGGAGCCGGCCGTAGCGGGCCATGGTGTCGACGATGTCGACCAGCAGCGGCTGGGGCACCGCGTAGCGGGAGTAACTGACCAACGCGTCGACGACCTGTTCGGCGTCATGACCCGCCGCGCGGGCATTCCACAGCGCCAGCGGCGTGATGCGATAGGTGTGCACGTGCTCGGGGGCGCGTTCCAGCTCCGCGAAGGGCGCGATGGCGGCGCGCGCCGCGCCCGCCAGCTCATGGTCCACCTCGAGCAGCACCGTCTTGTCGGACTGCACGATCAACGGCCCGTCGGACATTTAGCGCCACTCCTCTCCCCCGCAAGCGGGTGGTACCCCCACATCGCGGCGTCCCCCGCAAGCGGTCGGTACCCCAGCTGCATCGTCGTTGGCGCGCATAAACACCATTATTCAGTCGTCCGCCGACACCACCGACGTGATGCGGTGGACGGCGAAGTCTCGCAGTCGCCCGGACGCCGAGTCGAAGGCCGCCAGCTGGCCGCCGCGCATGGTGATCGGGGACACCACCCGCTGGGTGGCCACGCCAGCGGCGTCGAGATAGCCGATCACCAACGTCTCCTGGTTCTTGATCGCGCGCTGCACCAGCGACATGGTTACCGCGGGGTCGACGCGGATGTTGCCGAACGGTGCCGCGGTCACCTTGCGCAGCACGGACACGACGGCGTTGAGCGTCTCGCCGTTCGGGCGCGGCGGGGGGCGGTACGGCCGGCGGCGTTGCGGTGTGGGGACCCTGGCCCCGCGCGGGCGGACGTCGACGACGGAGCCCGAGGAGTCCTCGGCGGCCGGGGCGAATCCCGCGCTCCGTAACGCGGCGAGCACCTCGGCGATCGGCGCGGGCGACACGGCGACCGTCGGCGCCAGGGGGCGCAGTTGTAGCTGTTCGGTGGTCGCCGCCACCGCCTGGGCCAGCAATGCCGGGTCCTCGCACCGCAGGAAAGATGCGGCCATGCCGATTCGAAGCTGGCCATGCCGGCGCGCGACATCGTCGATGAGGTAGGTGAGACCTTGCGGTACAGGCGTTTTGGAGTGCCGGCCGAAGAGTTCATGCATCCATTCACGGGTCTTGCCCACGTCGAGGGCATGCCGAATCGATTGCTCGCTGATCCGGTACACCATGGCCGCGCCGGCCGATTCGACGGTGGCGACCGCGGCGAGGTCGTCGGCGAGGTCGCGTCGGAGCGGCCCGGGCACCACGACCGTCAGGTCGGCCTGCACCAGAAAGTGGTCGATCGGTGCGGGCATCGCCCGGTTCATCGCCTGCACCGCGATCTCCGGTTCATCGGGGTCGTCGAGCAGTGCGCGGCCGGCCGAGCTGATCGCACCGCGACCCACAAGGCCCAGTGCCTGGCTTTCGGCAAGTAGATCGGCGACCGGCTGCGGCTGCAGCCGCCTGGCCCAGCGCGGTCGCCGCCAGATCAACGCCGCCGAGGCGGCCGACGCATCGACGCCGGCGCCGGGCGGCAACTCGGACAGCATTCCCAGCAGCAGCCGGCGATCCAGCGGCGCGGCGGTTGAGTACAGCGAATCCGTCAGGGCCCCATATGTTTTGGCGTCAGGACCGCGACTGCCGATCAGCGCGGGCCGGCCCGGTAAGTCCAGCCACGTGCTGGCCAACAGGTGCCATCGCTCGCTGGCGGACATCGCGGAGAACCGTTCGCTGGCCTGGGTCGGTGCCCAATACGGGCCGTCGCCCTCAGCCGGCGCGGGGTCGGGGATGCCGCTGGCGATCAATCCGGCCGCGGCTGCGACCTCGAGGACGAGCCCGAGCCGCGGCTCCTCGATTCCCGTCGCCTTGGCCAGCCGCTTGACGTCGCGAATTCCCATGCCGCCGCTGCGCAACTCGGAAACCGGTGCAGCACCAAGGGTTTGCAGCACCACGTCGAGCTCTCGCAGCAGGTCGATGACGGACCCCGCGGCCGCCGCGTCGACATCATCGAGGGTCGTAGTCGACACGACCGGGTCGGGCGCCGTCAGCTGCGTCGGACCGGGATGCTCGGCGCGCAGCACCTGTCCGACGTGTCGGGGCAAGATCACCGTTTCGGCATCGATGCGTCGCAGCAGACCCATCGCGAGTAGTCGAGGCACCGGGCGATCCGCCGGGGCACCGGGTGCGGCGTCGCGGGTGCGACCCATCGGGGAACCTTCGAGCAATTTGTCCAGCACCTCGAGCTGGGCGTCGTCGAGGCTGTCGAGGAGCTCCGCGATCTGGTCGCCGCTGTGTGAGGTGTCCTCGAGCGTGACTTGCCCGGGATGCCATGGCAACGCCATGCCGGCGTCGGCGGCGACGCGGACCGCGGCCTCGCCCCAGACCAGGGCGCGTTGCCTGAGATCGTCCAGCGCGGTCAGCACGTCGGCTTCTGGTGCGCGCTCGCCGATGAGCGCCAGCAGCTTTGCCGTGGGCACCGGCGCCGAATCGGCCTGCAGCACCAGCAATGCGTCGAGCACCGCCAGCTGTAAGAAGTCGAGATCGTCGGTGGCAGCCTTGACCGACTGACGGGCCTGTGCGCGCGCGGCGAGCGCGGCGATGCTGCCGGGCGGCGGCTGGGCGAGGTCTGGCCGCAGCTCCAGCAGTCGGATGAGCCGCTCGTCGGGCAAGTCGGCAAGCCAGGACCCCAGCGGGATATCCGGGGTGTTGTCGGTCATTGCTGACCAGGGTAAAGCAGCAGGCATGCACGGCGACGACGGTCGGAGTTGCCGGGCCTTGCGCCGCACGCCCGCGTGCGACCTGTCAGAATGTACCCCGTGGCTGACATTGCTGAGGGCAACGAGCGCAAAACCAGGTACGTCGACAACGGCTGGCCGACGACGGACCCGGACGACCACGCGGTGAGCGAACTCGTGAGCGATCGCACCGGGGCGCTGTCACCCTTCGGTGAACTGGAGTTTCCGCTTCCCTCAACCGAACTGCCCTACGTCCACCCGGTCACCGTCGTCAACCGGTAGGCCGCCCGGATGGCTAGGGCCTCTGAGGCGTCCAAGGCCGCTGCGGCGTTGGGGGCGGCGGAATCGCGGCCCGACACGTTGTCGCACCTCGATGAGCGAGGGGCGGCGCACATGGTCGATGTCACCGAGAAAGGGGCCACCAAGCGTGTCGCCGTCGCCGCGGGCGCCTTGCGTACCTCGCCGACGGTGGTGGCGCTGATCTCGACGGGCGGCTTACCCAAGGGCGACGCATTGGCCACCGCACGGGTGGCGGGCATTCTGGCCGCCAAACGCACCAGCGAGCTGATCCCGCTGTGCCACCAGCTGGCGCTCACGGGAGTCGACATCGATTTCACCGTCGGCGAGTCGGATATCGCGATCACGGCGACGGTGCGCAGCACTGACAGGACGGGGGTCGAAATGGAGGCGCTGACGGCGGTCAGCGTGGCCGGGCTGACGCTCTACGACATGATCAAAGCGGTCGACCCGGCCGCCCGCGTCGACGACATCCGGGTTGTCCGCAAAGAGGGTGGCAAAAGCGGAAACTGGGCACGGCAGTGACCGCCAAGAGCGCCCGATCCGCGTGGGTCATCATCGCCTCGACCCGCGCGTCGACCGGTGTGTACGACGATCGATGCGGTCCGATCATCACGGAATGGCTTGAGCAGCGCGGTTTTTCGACTATGCAGCCAGAGGTGGTCGCAGACGGGGAGGCGGTCGGCGAGGCGCTGAACCACGCGGTCGACGCCGGAGTCGACGTCATCATCACGTCCGGAGGCACGGGCATCTCACCCACGGACAGCACTCCGGAGCAGACCGTGGCGGTGCTGGACTACACGATTCCCGGGCTGGCCGACGCCATCCGGCGCTCGGGACTGCCGAAGGTGCCGACGTCGGTGCTCTCGCGAGGTGTGTGCGGGGTGGCGGGCAGCACGCTGGTTGTCAACCTGCCGGGTTCACCCGGTGGGGTGCGCGACGGCCTCGGGGTGCTCGCCGACGTCCTCGACCACGCGCTCGACCAGCTGGCCGGCGGGGATCACGAAGGATGACGCGCGTCTTGCGCGCCGCCATGACCGAAGCGCCGATCTTTTTGGCCGAGCACGAAGAATTGGTGGGCCATCAGTCGGCGGGGGCCGTCGTCGGATTCGTCGGAATGATTCGCGATCACGACGGTGGTCGTCGCGTGGTGCGGTTGGAGTACTCCGCGCACCCGTCGGCGGCACAGGTGATCGCCGAGGTGGTCGACGAGGTCGCCGCGGCGGCCACCGGCGTGCGGGCCGTCGCCGCCAGCCACCGAATCGGCGTCTTACACATCGGGGACGCGGCCCTGGTGGCCGCTGTCGCCGCCGACCACCGGCAGGCGGCATTCGACACGTGCGCCCGCCTGGTCGACACCATCAAGGCCCGCTTGCCGGTCTGGAAGCACCAGTTCTTCGACGACGGAACCGAAGAGTGGGTGGGCTCGGCGTGAAAGCGCGCCGAGCCCACCGCTATTGATTGGGGTCGTCAGCTGCCGGACGGCTGCGCAATCGCGTCCAGCGCGTCGTTTCCGTGAATGTCCGCGCCGCGGATCGCTTCCCACAGCTGCTGCGTGTACCCGATTGTCGACGTGCCCGGTGCGTCGGCCGTTGCGGTGTTGAGGTCCGCGGGGGGCGCGGGAGGCGCGTCCGCGGGAGGCGCGGGTGGCACGACGTCCGCGGGAGGCGCAGCTTCCGCGGGAGGCGCGGGCGGCACGGCGTCGGCCGGAGGCGCGGGCGGAGCATCCGGAGGCGCGGCCGGCTGGCCGAAGGCGGCGAGTTGCACGGGCGCAGCCGGCGGGGCGGGCGCATCCGCGGGCGCAGGAGCGTCCGGCGCGGGCGCGCCGTTGACCCCGGGCGCGTCCAGGGGGTCGTTCCTCGCCGCGGACCTGGGAACGTCGCGCTGGCTCGGAGCGGACAGCGGGCCGCCGCACACGGGCCAGGCGCCGCGGCCCTGGGTCGCCAGCACCCGTTCGGCCACCGCGATCTGTTGTTCCTTGGTGGCCAGTTCGGCGGACGGGGCGTACTGGCCACCGCCGTGCGACGCCCACGTGGCTGCGCTGAACTGCACACCCCCGTGGTAGCCGTTGCCGGTGTTGATTGCCCAGTTGCCGCCGGACTCGCAGCGGGCTACCTGGTCCCATTCGCCGTCGGTTGCCGCGGCGGCCTGGGCGGCCATCGCGATGCCGCCGCCGCCAAGCACTGCCCCGGTGAAGGCAATCTTGGCAACGCTGATGCTCGATGTTGTGGGCTTGCGGTGACGTCCACTCATACGCGCCGGGGTATTCCTCTCTCGTAACGCGCCTGCGAGGTCAGCTGTCGGGTTCGGGTTGGAGAGGCCACCCGGCCGTCGTCGCACTCCGCATTGGAGTCGGCGGCGGCTTCACCCCAAGGAGCCGCAAGCGGCCCCAGTCCGATCACGGCGGACCGGTGGGTCCCCCGTCTCCATCCGCTTTCGGTGTCCCCTGCCCTATGGATGGAGCTCGGCGCGATAGGAAGGGGAGGTCCGCCATTCGGTCGATCGACGAACCCTCGGAGACGCTAGCGCCTTCTGTTCGTCTCGTCACGTCGTGGGAAACCCGGCGTTTCCCCCACGGCCACATGCGAAAAGCCCAGGAACGATTGGGATTTGCGCTGGTCACACCGCGCGAGACCGCAACGTGATTGCGCCGTTATCGTTCCGTTACGTGAGATATTTCACAGTTTCAGCCGCCGGCGAAGGGGGGTAAGACGTCGATCGTGTTACCGGGCCGCAACGCTGCGGTTTCATCGCGAACGGCGACCCCGTCGCACAGATACGAGCATCTGCTCAGAACGGTCGAGAGGCGAGTCCCCCGACCGGCGAGCCGCTCGACGAGCTGGGCGACCGTAGTCCCCGCACGCAGGGTCACCGTTTCCGACTCGGCCCCCGCGGCTGCGCGCGCGGCGGCAAAGTAGCGGATCGTCACCTGCATCCCGTCGGTATCGACCGGCATCTGACTCATTGCGCTAGCCGCCGATCGCGCTCATCGGGCGGTCGGGCTGGATGAAATCCGGGTCGTTAATGCCGTGGCCGGCGGGCTTTCGCCACATCGCGGCGCGCCACGCCGCCTCGATGGCGTCGTCGTGGGCGCCCCCCCGGAGCAGCCCGCGCAGGTCCGTCTCCTTGGTCGAGAACAGGCAGCTGCGCACCTGGCCGTCGGCGGTCAGCCGAGTTCGGTCACAGGCGGAGCAGAAGGCGTGCGACACCGATGCGATGACGCCGAACTTTCCGCTCGGGGTATCGGGGCCAGTGTCGACCAACCAGAGCTCCGCCGGCGCCGAGCCGCGCGGCGAGGGGTCCGGCCGCAGCCGGAAGTGCGGACGCAGCGCGGCGAGCACGTCCTCGGAGGTCAGTGTGGCTTCGCGGCGCCACCGATGCCCGGCGTCGAGCGGCATCTGCTCGATGACCCGCAATTGATAGCCGTGTTCGAGGCAGAACCGCAACAGGTCGACGACGTCCTGCCGGCCGGTGACCGGATCCAGCACGGCGTTCACTTTGACCGGTGTCAGGCCTGCCTCCTTGGCGGCCGCCAGGCCGCCCAGCACGTCACCGAGCCGGTCTCGCCGGGTGATGGCCGCGAAATGGGCACGGTCGACGCTGTCCAGCGACACATTGACCCGGTTGAGGCCCGCCTGTGCGAGCGCGGCGGCACGTCGCGCCAGCCCGACACCGTTCGTCGTCAATGAGATCTCGGGACGGGGCCGCAGATCGGCCGTCGCTGCCACCACCTCCTCCAGGTGGCGCGACAGCAGCGGCTCACCGCCGGTGAAGCGCACGCTGGTGATGCCGAGCCGGCTGACGGCGATCCGCAGCAGCCTGGCCAGCTCGTCCGGGCGCAGCAGCTCCCCGCCGGCCAGCCAGTCAAGGCCTTCGGCCGGCATGCAATAGGTGCACCGCAGGTTGCAGCGATCGGTCAGCGACACGCGCAGGTCGGTGGCGACCCGCCCATAGCTGTCCAACAGCGGGCCCGTGGCCGGTGCCCGCACCGCATCGTCGTCAGCGCCGAAGCCGAGCGCCGGGCCCGCCCCGCGGCCGGGCACCGTCGGCAGGCCCAATGCGGTCAACGTCATGCAGGCACCGCCGCGAATCGGGTCGGCGACTCTACGGGAACGATCTGCTTGCCGAGCGGAATGAATGACACCGCGAGCTGGTATCCGGCGGCCATCCTCTGACCGCCGAATACCTGCCAAATAACGTTCAGGACCAGGCGCATATCCCTCCCA